>NZ_JAWRXV010000004.1:0-310244 GCF_046534875.1 Paraburkholderia sp. SIMBA_054
GCCTACTTTTCTTTGCGGCGGCAAAGAAAAGTAGGTGCCGCCCCGCACAGGGGCAACGCGTGAAGCACGAAGGCAAATCGCGGATGCCAGCGAAAACCCAAAGCCACCAAACCAGCCGCGCCACGAAGGCAAACCGCAGGAGCCAGCGCAAAGCCAAATCAACCATCTCAAGCGTCGCAGACAAAAACAACCATCTACTCCCGCTTAGATAAAACATTCACATGCGACCGCCGAAGCGTGAGCGTCAACAAACTCCCAAGAACCATACTCACAGCAATCCCGACCACACCACTCCCAGTCGACCCAGTCGAAGTCTGCAAAAACCCAATCACATACGGACTAACAACACCCGAAATCGACCCAACCGAATTAGCAAGCGCAATCCCACCAGCGGCAGCCGCCCCTTGCAAAACAGCCGGCGGCACAGTCCAAAACTGCGAAATCGTTGTAATAACACCCATAGTGCCAATCGTGAGGGCGATCATCGCCAGCACCGTCTGATGCGCATAGACGACACTCGCACACAACGCAATCGCGCCAACTACACCAGGCACCGCGAGATGCCAACGCCGCTCGCCATACCGATCCGAGCTACGCCCCACCAGCACCATCGTGACAGCAGCAGCCGCATAAGGCACAGCCGACAACAGCCCAATATTCAACGTCCCCGACACCCCCGAAGCCTTAACAAGCGAAGGAAGCCAGAAGCTCACCCCGTACAACCCCATCGTGAAGAAGAAATAAATCGCCGACAGCAACAACACACGCGGACTCGCAAGCCCATCGCGCAGCGAATGCAACTTATGGTGCCCACTCTCCGCCTGCAAATCAGCCTCGATCAACGCCTTCTCGTCATCGCGCAGCCACCGCGCATCGGACACCTTGTCGTCAAGATAGAAGAACGCAACGATCCCGACGATCACCGTCGGAATACCTTCCAGCAAAAACAGCCACTGCCAGCCGGCAATACCATGCGCGCCGCTCATCGAATGCATGATCCAGCCCGACAACGGACCGCCGATCACACCCGACATCGGAATCCCCGTCATGAAAAGCGCGGTCACCTTGCTGCGGCGCCCAGCAGGAAACCAGTACGTCAGATACAAAAGAATCGCCGGAAAGAACCCGGCCTCAGCAACACCCAAAAGAAACCGCACCACATAGAACTGCGTAGGCGTCGACACGAACATCATCGCCGCCGAAATCACGCCCCATGTCACCATGATCCGCGCAATCCATCGCCGCGCCCCCACCTTCAGCAGAATCAGATTGCTCGGCACTTCGAACATCAGATAGCCGACGAAGAAAATCCCCGCGCCGAGCCCATAGACGGCATCGCTCATCCCGAGATCCTGCAGCATCTGCAGCTTCGCAAAGCTGACGTTGATGCGATCGAGGTAAGCGCACAGATAGCAGAAGAACAGAAATGGAATCAGGCGCCATGCAACCTTCGCATAGACGCCCGCTCCCGAACGCTCCAGATACACGTCCTGGCTGATCGAACTCATGGGGATGTCTCCGTCGTGTTTTGATCGTTACCTGATTGCGGCGGACGGACATTGCATCTCGCCCGCCACGTCGTACTGCAATGAGCCGGCTTTAATCGAACATGTCAGGCTGCGTCTTCACCAACTGATCCCAGATGGTCTGGAAATGCAGCCAGCCGATGTATTCGCTGCCGACATGCTCGCGGCTATAGCGCGCACGCTCTTCCGTCACGAAGCGCGGCTTGATACCCGTCGACTCGATCATCAGTTGCTGCTGGCAGCAACGCTCGAGCGCAATGAACCAGAACGCAGCCGATTCGATGCTGTGCCGGCTCGCCGTCAGCAGCCCGTGGTTCTGGTGGATCGCCGCCTTCACGCCCTTGAAGGCATGTGCGACCTTGTGGCCCGCCTTCACTTCGACGGCCACCTGCCCCGCCTCCTCGCCGATCATGACGTGGTCTTCGAAGAATGCGGCAGCATCCTGGCTGATGGGATCGAGCTTCTTGCCAAGCGATGCGAACGCGGTGCCATACAAGGTATGCGCGTGACACATCGCAACGATGTCCTGATGCATCTCGTGAACGGCCGCGTGCAGCACGAAGCCCGCACGGTTGATCGCATAGTCGCCTTCGACGACATTGCCTTCGTGGTCCGCACAGATCAGGTTCGAGACCTTGACCTGCGAGAAGTGCACGGCCATCGGGTTCGTCCAGTAAAGCCCTGGATGCTCCGGGTCACGCACCGTCAGATGGCCCGCGAAGCCGTAATCGAAGCCCTGCAACGCAAACGCGCGGCAGGCGGCGACAAGACGCTCCTTCAGATACTGCCGATGCTGCGCGTGGCTCTCGAAGGTCGGCAGTTGCGGAAAGATCAGGCCGTCCTGCTCGGGCTGATAGATCGAGATGCGGCCCTTGAGGTCGATCGCTTTCGATGGGGCTTCCATCACTTCGGACATGTCGGCTCCTTTTGAACATGTGGACATTAGGTAAGCACATGGTCGTTCCCGCCGGTCGCGTTGACAAACGATGGTTGTTCATGAAAGCATGAATGACATTCACCTGAAGGGGAAACACATGAGGCGGATGCCGAATTTCGTGCTGCTGCGTTCCTTCGAAGCCGCCGCCCGGCTCGAGAGCTTCGCGCTTGCCGCGCAGGAATTGCATCTGACGCCGTCCGCGATCAGTCATCAGGTGAAAGAACTCGAGGAGTATTTCGGGCGCCCGCTGTTTCTGCGGCGCAACCGGCGCATCGAGCCCACGCCCGAGGCCGTGCGTCTGCTCGAAAGCCTGAGCCGTGTATTCGACGTCGTCGAGGCGGCATGCAGCGAGGTCATGCTCGCGCCCGATGCACAGGTGCTCGCCGTGCATTGCGCGCCGAGCTTTGCGGTGAAATGGCTCGGCCCGAAGCTGCCCGAATTCAACAAGGCGTATCCGCACATCACCATCCGCCTGTCGACGGGCGCCGAGCCGCTCGATCTCACGCGCGTGCAGGAAGTCGACGTCGAGATTTCGTACGGCAGCGCGCTCGATCGTCCCGGCATCGACACCGTGCCATTGGGCCGCGAAGCGATCGTGCCGCTCTGCTCGCCCGCGCTGCTCGGCGACGGCACGCCCGTCGCGACGCGCATGAGCGAGCTGACGCTGATCGATACGCAGCTGAGCCGCGTCACGTGGGCCGACTGGTTCGCGGCCAACGGGCTCGACATGCCGACCACGCCCCGCCCTTCGTTCGATCGCGCGGCGCTCGGCATCTCGGCGGCGGCCGACGGCATGGGCGTGGTGCTCGAAAGCATGCGGCTCGCCGAACGCGAAATCGTGCGCGGCGATCTCATCGAGGTGCGCAGCGACGCGTTCGTGCGCTTCGAGCGCGACACGCATTTTCTGTCGTATCGAAAGAACGAATTCCGCGTCGAGAAGGTGGCCGCTTTCACGCATTGGCTGCTGGAGCGCGCAGGTGTCGGAAAGGGCGAAAACGCGCCGCAGTAGGCATCATGGACACCAGGGCCGTGCCCGCGCGCCGCTAATTTTCTCCTCATTTGCGTGACGCATGATGTCGTCACAGCCAGCCAGGACCGCACAGTCGAGCTGGAAACAACGACATCGAGCATCAACGGCAATCAGGAGCAACCATGGACTTTCACCCGCCCTTTCTCGTCTTCTGCGCATTCGGCGCGAGCGTCATGATCGTTTCGGTTTTGCTCGCGATTGCCGCCGAAAAGATCGACAACTGGCTCGCGCGGCAAACGGAACGTGTTTCGAGCCGGCGTCCCGTCGTGGTTCGCCATGCGGAAACCTCGCATCTGCTGTGAGCAACGCGAAACGAAACGTATGATCGCGCGCCGCCACCCGGCTGCAGCGAAAGGATCATCGTCATGAAACGTCTGCATGCCATCGTCCCGCTCGCCGCGTTGCTCGCTGGCATCATCGCGGCGCCCGTCGACGCGAAGACCGTCAGCTATCCGCTCGAAAATGCCTGCCCTTTCGTCGCGAACCGGCCGGACCAGAATCCGTCCACTCGCGAGCGGATCGCGCACACGCCGCAAGGCGACATCGCGTATTACCGCTTCGGCCACGGCAGTCCCATCGTCCTGCAGACGGGCTTTCGAGCGACGCTCTCCGAATGGGACGCGGCCTTTCTCGCGGACCTCGCGAAACATCATGAAGTCATCGTCTTCGACAATCGCGGCGTGGGCCGCTCGCTGCCGACGGCGTCGAGCTTCACCGTGCAGGACATGGCAAGCGACCTCTCCGCGCTAATCGACACGCTGAAGCTGCGCGATGTGACAGTGCTCGGCTGGTCGATGGGCGGCGCAGTCGCCACGCAACTCGCCATCGACCATCCCGCGAACGTGCAGCGCGTCGTGCTGATGAGCGCGCCCGCGCCCGGCCGCCTCGGTGTGCCTCTCGCGCCCGACGTCGAAGCCACGCTGTCGGGCAAGCCGGGCACGACATTCAACGACGTGATGAAGGTCCTGTTTCCGCCATCGGCTGCGAAGGCTGCGGGCGAATGCTTCCGCAAGAACATGTTCGTGCCCGTCGGCTATGCGTCGCCGACCATCTCCGCGACCGTGACGGCCGGCCAGACGGCGCTGCTGCGCGCATGGGAACAGGACGATGCCGCCGCCGGCGCACTGCGCACCCTGCACACCGACACGCTGATCCTCACGGGCGACGACGACACCATCCTGTCGAAGCAGAACGCCGAAGCGCTCGCCCGCACGCTGCCCGACGCGCAATTGCTGGTGGTGCGCTCGGCGGGTCACGCGATGATGTATCAGTATCCGCATGCGCTGGCTTCGGCCATCAACCGCTTCATTACGCAGTCGCAGGCGCATCCCCGGCAGACGGCAAAAGCAGCGCAACTGCACGAGCAGGCGTAAGATCAAAAGCCTTCTTCGAGGCACAACGGCGCGTTCTGTTGCGACCCATCTGGAGGTGGCGATGACGAACGAAACCTGCCCTGTACGTCGTCTGCAGCTTCTGCTGCACGATCCCTGCCGCACCGACGCCGCACGCGAAGCGGCCAGACTCGCCGCCGAGCAGCTCGGCATGCAGATCAGCGGCGAGGGCCATGCCACGCTGTCCGCGCGTATGCCCGATGACGCATTCCGCCAGCTTTTTTCCTGTTCTTCCGGCACGAGCGGAACCCTTGCCGTGCCGGGCAGTCTCCAACCGTACGTCTCGTCGATCAGCGAAGCGCCGCAACATCTTTCATTCGAATAACCTGCATTCGTCTTGCATGTGACGGGGCAGCGCATACACGCCGATGCGCCGACTCCCGTCGACACAGGAGAAGAAACGATGAAGGCCTACGATCCCAAAGACGCGGCCGCGCGGCCCGCACGCGGCGACGCCGCCAATGAAGAACTCCGTGTTGCCGTGACGTTCAACCGGCCGGGCCAGGACATCGGGCCGACACGATTCGGCGCGCGCATGTCGACGGAAACGGTCTCCTCGTTCATCCCCGATCCCGCGCAAGCCGACCTCGCGCTCGCCGAACTCGCGCGGCGCGGCTTCACGCTGACGGGCCGCGGCTCGCTGTCGGCTTCGATGCGCTGCACGCGCGCGCAATTCGAAGCGGTGTTCCAGACACGCCTCAAGCGCATGAAGGCGCCCTGCGCGTCGGCGGCGCAGTTCAGCTCGGTGCTCTATCCGCCCGACGACGCGCCATGGAACCCGGACCCCGCGATCAAATCGCTGCTCGACGACGTCTATATCCAGTGGCCGCACATCTACATGGCGAGAGCGGCGAAAGCGGCAAAGAGCACGAAGGCGAAAAAGACCACGACAGCCGCAAAGAAGCGCCCCGCCACGAAGAAGCCGCACGAGGCCAGCGCGCCGTCCGCGACGCCGCCCGCCGTGCCCTACTTCCATCTCGCCGCGCCCGCCGACATCGCGCTCAAGCTCAACGCGACGCCCGTGCACCAGCAAGGCATCACGGGCAAAGGCGTGCGCATCGCGATGATCGATAGCGGCTTTGCTCACGGTCATCCGTACTTCAAGGCGCACGGTTATTCGTCGTCGATCGTGCTCGCGCCGGGCGCCACCGATCGCCGCACCGACGGCAACGGCCACGGCACGGGCGAGTCCGCGAACATCTTCGCGATCGCGCCGGGCGCGACCTTCATCGGCGTGAAGCTCGACAACGAAGCCGATCCGACCAGCGGCGCATCCGTGCTCGAAGGCTTGCAAGAGGCGCTCAAGCACGATCCGCAGGTCATCTCCGTGAGCCTCGGCTACGACCTGCGCGGCCCCGGCGACACGCCGCTGAAAACACTGCCGAATGGGCTCGTCGCGCTGGAGGCGGAAATTCAGGCCGCGGTGAAGCGCGGCATCGTGATCGTCTTCTCTGCGGGCAACGGCCACTATTCGTTCCCAGGCCAGATGCCCGACATTATTTCGGCGGGTGGTGTGTTCGTCGATCAGCACGGCGCGATGCGCGCGTCGGACTACGCGAGCGCGTTCAGGAGCCTGATCTACTCGGGCCGCAGCGTGCCCGACGTCTGCGGGCTGGTCGGCATGCTGCCGCACGCGACGTACATCTCGCTGCCCGTTTCGGCCGGTTGCGAGATCGACCGCGAAAACGCCGCCTTCGACGGCACCACGCCCAACGACGGCTGGGGCGTGTTCAGCGGCACGTCGGCGGCTGCGCCGCAGCTGGCGGGCCTGTGCGCGCTGCTGTTGCAGGCGGACCCGCACCTCTCGCCGGGCGACATCAAGGCGATCCTGCGCCGCACCGCGCGCGACGTGACGAAGGGCCACGCGAACCCGGCGAGCGATCCGAAGGGCGCGGGCGTGCCGGCGGGCGTCGGCGAAGACGGCGCGACGGGCGCGGGACTCGCCGATGCGCTCGCGGCAGTGAAGCAGATCTGACGCTTTCACGCGCAGACGGCGGTTCGTTCCGGAACGCCCAGCCGTCTGCGCGGGGCAGGACGCCGTGCCATACTTGCGGATCGTCCCGGCCCACATTCCAACGTAATGATCGTCCCTTCCGCTTCCATCGGCTTCAATCTCAATCTGCTCGACCGCCGCTCCGAACAACGCGACGACGAGGCCTTCATCGCCAGTCTGCACGACGCTCCCGCCGCGCGCTTTCTCGTCTTCGATGGCGACGTTCCCTTGCTCAAGCGCGGCGACACACACGAGCCATGGTTCGTCGCAAGCGAAGCTGCCGCGTTCGGCGAGCCGCTGCAACGCGTGTTTCTCGGCCAGGACAGCGACGGCAGCGGACGTTTCGCGCTCGGCTTCGCATCCGGTCTCGCGCAAGACGAAGGGCAATCGCAAGAAAAATTGCACGACCGCATCGATCTGCGCTCGATCGCTATGCAAGGCCTCGTCGCGCAAGAAATGCTCGGCGTGCTTGGCCAGGCCAAATCGATGTTCGACTGGCACCGCCGCCATCGCTTCTGCGCGAACTGCGGCGCACCGAGCCGCGCGACGGCGGCCGGCTGGCAACGCACCTGCGATGCGTGCGGCACGCGCCATTTCCCGCGCGTGGACCCCGTCGTCATCATGCTGACCATCGACGGCGAGCGCTGCCTGCTCGGACGCCAGCGTCAGTTCGCGCCGGGCATGTACTCGGCGCTCGCGGGCTTCGTCGAGCCGGGCGAAACCGTCGAAGACGCAGTGCGCCGCGAAGTGCACGAGGAAGCCCACGTGACATGCGCGGAGGTCGTCTATTTCGCGTCGCAGCCGTGGCCGTTTCCTTCGTCGCTGATGATTGGCTGCTTCGCGCGCGCCAGCAGCAAGGACATCGTCATCGACACCAACGAACTCGAAGACGCGCGCTGGTTCACGCGCGCCGAAGTCGCCGCGATGCTCGCGGGTACGCATACGGATAACCTGTCGGCGCCGAAGCCGTTCGCGATTGCGCATCATCTGCTGCACGCGTATGTCGAACACGGCGAAGCTGTGCTGCGCAGTTGACTCGCCAGTAGCCCTTCGTCTTTTTCACACCCTCGATGCGCCAACGCTCGTGCCACGAAAACCCGTGGCACCTGCAAACCTGTACGCGAACGTTCACGTTGACGTATAATACGGCTCTTCCTGACCGTATGGCAGCAGCATTTCCCGCATGTCCACCGAAGTTCCAACCGCCGTCACGATCGACGCCACGCTCCCTACGCGCGCTGCGGCGGTGTCGCACAGCAGCGCGGGCGTCCGCGGCGCGTAACCGCCATGTCAGCCGCACATACGCCGTTCATCGCCAGACGGTTTCGCGAGGACCTCTTCCCGTGGGCCATCGCGCTCGCCACCGGCCTCGAGTATTTCGACAACACGATCTTCTCGTTCTTCACCAGCTATATCGCGGGCGGCATCAATGCATCGACGGATGAACTCGTGTGGTCGTCGAGCGCGTATGCCGTCGCCTCCGTGCTCGCCATTCTTCAGCAGCAATGGTGGGTCGAGCGGGTCGGCTACCGGCGCTATATCGGCGGATGCCTGTTGTTGTTCGCGGCGGCATCGGCGGCGGCGGCGCTGAGCGAATCGTCGATTGAACTGGCCTTCGCGCGCGGCGCGCAGGGCTATTTCATCGGCCCGATGATGAGCGCGTGCCGCATTCTCATTCAGACGAACTTCCCGCCGCAGCGGCGCGCTTCGGCGGTGCGCGCGTTTCTTGGCATGATCCTGCTGGCGACCGCGCTCGCGCCGCTCGTGGGCGGCTATCTGGTCGCTTCGTTCGACTGGCGCGCACTCTTCACCTGCACGACGCTCGCGGCCGTCGGCCTTGCGCTCCTCGTGCTGCTCGTCGTGCCGCCTGCGGGCAAGCTGCATCCTGAAGCGCGCGGCGAAGCGCACTTCTGGCCGTATATGGTCTTTGCGTTCGCGCAGGGCGCGTTGCAGATCGCGATGCAACAGGTGCGGTTCGAACTGTTCTTCAGTTCGCCCATGCTGGTTGGACTGACGGCGGCGGGATTGCTGTCGCTCGGCTGGTTCGCGTGGCATCAATGGCATCAACCCGCTCCCCTCGTGCGCCTTCACGCGTTGCGCGAACGGACGTTCCAGACGGGCATCGCGCTGTACGTGATGTTCTACTACATCAGCAATGCGATGAGCTATCTGGTCTCGCGCTTTCTCGAAGGCGGACTTCGATATCCTGTCGAGAACGCGGGGCGGCTGGTCGGCCTCACATCGTTTGGGTCGCTGGTCGTCGCGTTCGTCTATTTCCGCGTTTCGCCCCTCATCAAACACAAGCGCTGGCTGATCGTCCCCGGCTTTCTGATCGCCGCGCTGATCGGTACCTGGATGGCGAGCATGCCGCCCGACGTCAGCATGCCGTGGCTGTTGCCGCCGCTTCTGCTGCGCGGCCTGCTGCTCGTGTTCATCGTATTGCCCGTCGCCAATCTCACGTTCCGCATCTTCTCGATCGAAGAGTACAACCACGGCTACCGCTTCAAGAACATGGTCAAGCAACTGACCTACTCGTTCTCGACAGCGACGATCATCATTCTCGAACAGCACCGTGAGGCCGTGCACGAGACACGCCTGACCGAGTTCGTAAATCCGTTCAATCCTGTGTTCCAGGACTCCTTCGAGAGCCTGACACGCGCATTCGAAGGGCTGGGTCATACGGCGGGCGATGCGAAGGGCCTCGCGCTCGTCGAGATCAGCCGCGTCGTCTCGCAACAGGCGAGCTTTCTGAGTTCGCTGGACGGCTTTTACTTCCTGATCGTCATCGCCCTTTGCGGCGGCCTCTTTGCGCTCTACCAGCGGCAAATCGATTGATCGCGTATTCTGCAAAGCGTCATCAACATCGATTGCAGATTTGCAGTGCGCAAGCTTGAAGAAGGTGCGCGGCGCGCACTGTGGAGCGTTTGACAAGTGGATACTCTCACCAACATGCGGATCTTCGCTCGCGTAGCGGAGGAAGGCAGCTTTACGGGCGCTGCGCAGCGCATGAACGTCACGGTGCCCGCCGTCTCGCGCGCCGTCTCTTCGCTCGAAGCCTATCTGCGCACGCGCCTGTTGAACCGCAGCACCCGCAAGGTCGTTCTGACGGAAGCGGGGCATCGTTACCTGCAGCGCTGCGAGCAGATTCTCGCCTTCGTCGATCAGGCCGAAGCCGAGGCCGCCGATGCGCAAGTCCGTCCCACCGGCCAGTTGCGCGTGCATGCGACGTCGAGCTTCGGTCAAACCTATGTCACGCCCGCTATCGTTCGCTACCGGCAGCGCTATCCGTCCGTCTCCATCGAATTGACGCTGTCGCAGCATATGCCCGACATCATCGACGAAGGGTATGACGTGAGCGTCCAGTTGAGCGTCGAGGAATTGCCCGATTCGAGCCTCGTCGCGCAGCGGCTCGGCACGGTGCATAGCGTGCTATGCGCAGCGCCCGCGTACTTGCGCGAGCACGGCATGCCGCGTGACGTTCATGAACTGACGCAGCACGCATGCTTCCAGTTCGTCTCCCCCGTCTATCCCACCGACCGCTGGTTGCTCGAAGGGCCGGACGGCATAGAGACCGTGCATCTGCGGGCCGGCGGTTTTCGCATCAACTCCGCGGACGGACTTGCCGTCGCGTTGAAGGAAGGCATCGGTATCGGCGCGGTGCCGATGTCGACGGCCGTGTCGGCGCTGCGAGACGGATCGCTCATACGCGTGCTGCCGGACTACCACTTGCAGCCGCTCTCGGCTTACGCGCTTTACACGTCGCGCCGCTATCTCGACGCGAAGATCAAAACCTTCGTCGAGTTTCTAAGGGACGAGATTCCGCAGATGCTCAGCGCGTCCGCGGCAAACCTGCGCGACATGAAGCAGGCGCACGCCGATGCGTGAGCGCTGACGCGTCGCTGCGGACTCAACTCTCCCAATACCCTTTCTGATTGAAAACCGCCGTGTAAAAGTCGATGAAGGTCCGCACCTTCGACGACACGGTTTTCTTTCGCGGATACACAGCCCATATCGCAGGCGCCGCGCGGGTCGGCTGAACGTCCCACTCCGGCAAAAGATGCACGAGCTTGCCGTCGCGCAGCGCGGCGCCGATCGCCCACGTCGGCAGCAATGCGATGCCGCGCCCTGCGAGCGCCAGCGCGATCAACGCCTCGACGTCGTCGACGCGCAGCCGGCCATGCAGTTGCACGGCCGCTTCCACGGCCTTTGCGCCGCGCGCACGATGAAAGAAAAGCCAGCGGTCGTCAGCCGCCAGCGGCGAGCGCAGCGCTGCATGCGTGGCGAGATCGTCGGGCGCGGCGGGCGTGCCGTTTTGCGCGACATAAGCCGGGCTCGCGCACACGATGCGCCGCTGCACCGCGAGCTGACGCGCCATCAATTGCGAATCGGGCAATACGCCGATGCGGATCGCGAGATCGATGCCGGAGTCGATGACGTTGATCGTGTCGTCGGTCATCACGGCATCGACGTCGATCTTCGGATAGCGGTCCATGAATTCGGGCAGATGCCGTATCACGTGCCGCAGTCCGAACGAGCGCGGCATCGTCACGCGTAACAGCCCGCGCGGCGACGTATTCAGCGAAGAGGTGATTTCGCGCGCATCGTCCAGCGTCTTGATGACGACGACGGCATGCTCGCGAAACACCCGGCCGCCTTCCGTCAGCACGAGGCCACGCGTGGACCGGTTGAACAGCGCAATGCCGAGATCGCGTTCGAGCTCGCTGACGTAGCGCGATACCGTCGACGTCTTCACGTCGATGCGATTCGCCGCCTTGCTGAAGCTCCCCAATTCGGCGGCAAAAAGAAATGCACGTATGGCAGAAAAGTAATCCATGTGAATGCCGCGTTCCGAATGAAAAGCCGCGCCCAGTGTATTGCAACGCCTCGCCCGAAGTTATCCCCTTTCTGCAAAGCTGATTTCCGGTCAGCGTGATTCTGTCACACGAATCGCGTCCCTATAGTTGACTCAACGCCGTTGCACCGGGCTCCAGTTGTGATGAGCCGCCGCGACGACGCTTCCCGCGCGAGAAGCGCTCACCCTCATTCAGGAATTCAGTCATGTTGGATAAGACCGCGCCGTCGACGCTGCAACTCGACGATCAAGCCGTGACACTCGACGCCGAGTACTTCGAATACACCTCGTCGGCCAATCCCATCGGCGCGAAGCTGATTTCACGCGTGCCGTACCGCACGTTTCCCGCCTCGCTGTACGACAGCGGGCCGACGCGCATGGTGCCGCTCGATCTGTCCGCCGAACTCGGATGCGACTATCCGGCGACGGGCCCCGGCCTGATGGCGAACTTCTTGCGCATCGTCGCGGGCGAATCGCTGACGGTCCATCCGAAGGCGACGTCGCAAGTGTTCTATGTGCTGGATGGCTCCGGCTCGGTCACGCAGAAAGACACGGCATTCCGCTTCGCACAAGGCGATTTCTTCTCGTTGCCGGGCGGCGCGCAGGCACTGCTGGCCGCCGATTCGACGGCGCGCCTGTACTACGTCAACGATGCTCCGCTGCTCGCTTACCTCGGTGTCGACGTGTCGCGTGCGCGCTTCCAGCCGACGCTCTATCCGGCTGCGCGCGCGAGAGCAGAACTCGAAAAGGTTGCGCGCGCACCGGGCGCCGCGCAACGCAATCGCGTGAGCGTACTGCTCGGCAACCGCCTGTTCCCGCAGACCCGCACGGTCACGCATTCGATGTGGGCGATGTTCGGCGTCGTCACGCCGAACAGCATGCAGAAGCCGCACCGGCATCAATCGATTGCCCTCGACTTCATTCCCGACTGCAAGCCGGGCGTCTATACGCTGGTCGGCACCGAAGTGGATGCGCAAGGCAATATCGTCGATCCCGTGCGCGTCGACTGGACGCCAGGCATGGCGTTCGTGACGCCGCCGGGCTACTGGCACGCGCACTTCAACGAATCGGACGACTTCGCGTATGTGATTCCTCTGCAGGATGCAGGCTTGCAGACCTATTTGCGTTCGCTGGATATCCGCTTCGCGAGTTGATATGACGTAATGGAGTTTCGGGCGTCGAAAAGCGCCCGAAACTCTGCAAGTCTTCTGCCAGAAACACGCCGAATAACCGCGCGATATGTGCGGCAGCGCACTGAACGATCGCGCGCGGCACGCTATTATCCCAAAGATAACCAAGAACCGCGCCGCCTTCTCCCGCGCGGCCTTCGCTTTGGCGCGCGTCGTCCAACCGCCATCACGGTCGTCACCATGCACAAGCAAGCCGTCAACTATGCACTGGTTTTCGCCTGCGGATGCGCTGCCGCGATCGACACATTCGGCGCGGATTCGATCGGCGTCGTCAAGACGGTCAAAGGCTCAGTTCATATCGAGCGCACCGCGCAAAGCATGGACGCCGCCGTCGGCAGCGAGGTGTTCAAAAGCGACCGTATCGTGACGGGCCCCGCGTCTTCCGTCGGCATCACGCTGCGCGACAATACGCTGCTTTCAGAGGGCTCCAGTTCGGTGCTGGAACTCAACCAGTTCGCCTTCGACACCACCACCCATGACGGCACGCTCGACGCGACGATCCGGCGCGGATCGCTCGCGGTCGTCGACGGCAAGCTGGCGAAGGCCCATCCGGAAGCGGTGCGTTTCAGCACGCCGACCACGACGCTCGGCGTGCGCGGCACCGAATTCATCATCGAGGTCGGCGACGGGGAGAACGGGCATTGAGGCCCGCGGCACTGCGCCGAAGGCTCACATGGTGCGCAACCTGCGCGACGCTGGCGTTCGTTTCGGCATGCAGCTCGACGCCCGACAAGATCACCTTGCTGCCCGATCCGGACGGCACGGTCGGCAGCGTCATCGTGCGAAGCGGTAACAAGACGCAAGTCATCGACAAGGCTTACGCGACGGCCGAAGTGGCAAAAGGCGGCGCGATCGAGCAGACCGCGACCACTCCGGCCAATGTCGAAGCACGCTATGGCGAGGTACTCGCCGCGCAGCCGCCGCGTCCGAAGACCTACACGATCAACTTCCTGTTCGACTCGGCCACGGAACTCGCGCCGCAGTCCAACGCCACCGTCCAGCAACTGAAAGCGGCGCTCGCGACGTGGCCCGCGCCGCATCTCACTGTAGTGGGCCATACAGACCTGGCGGGCTCGCAGGAATACGACGACAAGCTGTCGATGCAGCGCGCGCAGACCGTCGCGAAGTTCCTCGTCAAGGCGGGCATCCCGGCGAAAGAAATCGAAACGGCGGGGCGCGGCAAGCGCGAGCCGCTCGTGCACACGGCGGATGGTGTCCCTAACCAGATGAATCGGCGCGTCGTCATTACAATCCAGTGATCCGGGTGATCCGTCACTGCGCCTGTCACGGGCATTGATCTGCCGCTGCCGACATGAAACGCTTTCGCGACTACTCATGGCTGATATTTTTCATGAAGCTGATGAGGGCGGGACAGGGACGCCCCGTCGCGCTCGCGGTGCTGCTCGGCCTGAGTCTGCTGAACCTGTACAGCGAATCGCCCGGCGTCATTCCGCGGCCGGCGCTCTTCGACAAGCTCGATGACATGGTGCCCGATACGTTCGGCACGGCGCGGCAGCTGCTATTCGATCACTACCAGCGCCGCTTCCCACGCATCCCGGCCTCGCAGCCCGTGACCATCGTCGCGATCGACGACCGGACGCTGGCGGCCGTCGGTCAATGGCCGTGGCCGCGCAACCGGCTGGCGAGCCTCGTCGATGCGATCGCGGCGCAAAAGCCGCTCGCGATCGGCCTCGACATCTACATGCCCGAGGCCGATCAGACCTCGCCGGACAAGGTCGCCGACAACCTGCCCGACTCGGCCGCCGCGCTCGCGGCCGGCTTGCGCGCGCTGCCTCGCCACGAGACCACGCTCGCGAACTCGCTGCGCGCCGCGCCTTCGGTTCTAGGCGCCGCCGCCGTCGATCACGCCGCGTTCGACACCAGCACCGACCTGCGCAGCGCGCCGATTCTCGTGCACGGCGTCGACCCGCTGAACCGGGTGAAGCGGTACACCTACGTGCTCGCGAGCCTGCCGGAATTGCAGGCGGCGGCGCACGGACAGGCGATGCTGAATGTCGCGCTAGAACAGGGCACCGTCCGGCGCATTCCTCTCATCCTCGGGTTGGGCGACAAGCTCGTGCCGTGCATGCCCATCGAAATACTGCGCGTCGTCACGGGCTCGGCGGCCGTCGATGTGTATGCGGACACGGCGGGCATGCAGTCAGTCGGCGTCGCGGATGTGCAGGTGCCCACGCAGCCCGACGGCGACATCTGGCTGCATTTCGCGTCGATACGCTCGATGCAGCATCGCTACGTCTCCGCACGCGACGTGCTGCAAGGCCAGGTCGATCCCGAACGCTTTCATAACAAGCTGGTGCTGGTCGGGCTGACGGGAACAGGAAACACAGACATGCGCACGACCGCGCTGGGCGAACTGGTGCCGGGCATCGAGATTCAGGCTCAGATCATCGAGACGATTTTCGACGGGCGTTTCCTGCGCCGCCCTGTCTGGCTCAAGTGGGCCGAGACGATCTTCGTCCTCGCATTCGGGATTCTGATCATCTGGTATCTGCCGCATACCGATTCGCGTCTTGCGGCATTCGTGCGGGCCGTGCCGAAAGCGTCCGCGGTCCTCGGCTTGCTGCTCAACCTGCTGTTGCTCGCGAGCTGTCTGCTGCTGTTCAAATACGTCGGCTTGCTCGTCGACGCAGCGTCGATTTTCATCATCCTGTCTGCGGTGATGGGCTGCTTCTTTTCGACCGCATTGCTCGACCTGGGCGTGCAAACCAGGCGAGAAGCGAAGCGCCGGCGAGCCGGCGCTTCGCGATCTGCGGATCAGCTTCCGCGATAGACCGGACCCTGGCGATCGGCAGGCGCGCGACGGCCCGACTGCGTGGTCATCGCTTCGTCGCCGCCGACGCCGGCGCGCTTTTCGTCCATCATGCCGGCCTGGGCCGCTTCTGCCGCGAGTGTTTGAGCGCTTTGGCCAGCCTGCGAAGCCGGTGCGCCGACATCCGGACGATAGTAAGGCGCAGGACCGTAACCGCTTGCGAAAGCGGGTGCTGCCAACGACGCCGAGCTTGCGATGAGCAAAGTAACGATGAGTTTCGATTTCATAAGGACTCCAATTAAATCAATGAACGGATCGACGCGCAAGGACGATGTCCATTGCGTCGTGTCGTGTTCAATGTTGATGGGACGATGTGCAGGGCCGACGTGCGGCACGCTGCCAAAGAGGCTCAAACGAACAACACTTTCCAGGAATCTGAGCAATGCTGTTGACGCCGTGGCGGCCTCGTCAAACTGGCCGTCGTTGTGCCCGCGGCTACCAATGCAGGGGTTGTGCCAGCCGGGCTATGTTTGTCGCCAACTTCCGTCAGGCAGTTGAAAACAAACAGAATTGCTGCATTGAAAAGCGAATCCGTTCGACGCGCAAGGCGTCATGTTGTCGGGCCGCTGCCAACTGTTTTCTATTTGATGTACGTGGTCGCCCAACAGAATGCAGTCGCAGCACTACGACGTCTTTAACGAAGCACTGAATGACACGCTGATGCCGCACGACAGGATGCAAGCAATTGGGCCGCGAAACACGACGCTCGATGCGTGCGCGTATCGCGGCCCATATCAGGCACTCTGCGTCGACCCTGGATGCATTCAACGAACCAGGGTTCAACTCAATCGGCGCCCGCCCCCCATCCAATAAGAGCGGGCGAAATTGGCAGTGCGGAACACACGTCGCGCACCGCCTTTTGAACCACACAGCGCTATCCCCGCGCGCAGCGCCCGTTATTCGTCACACGTCGCGAGCGCCGACTGCTGATCGACACTGCACGCCGTCCCGCCATTCGCTTCGTTTGCACCTGAGTTGCCACGCATCCACGCACGGTACTCGATTGGGGACTTGCCCACGCACCGGCGAAACAGCTTGCCAAGTCTATCGCCATTGGTCAGTCCAACGCGTCGCGCCACTTTGTCCGCAGGCAGCGAAGTCTCCGCGAGCAACTGGCACGCACGCTCGAGCCTGACTCGTTGCAAATACTCCGACGGCGACGCGCCAATGTATGTCTGAAAGTTGCGTAGCAGTGTCCGCTGGCTCATCGCGCAGGCTTCGGCGGCGTCGTTCACACTGACGGCGCGATGGCAGTTGTCCTGCAGCCACCGGGCCGCTGCGCGAATTCGGTCCCCCGCCGTATTGGTTGCGTCTACGGACGGCGAAAGCCATTCGCTTGAATCCACGAATGATATGCAGCGCAGCGCTTCGTGCGCGATCGATTCGCCGAAGTCCGCGCGGATAACTTCGAATGCCGCTTTGACCGCATTACCCAGTTGCGCCCTTCGACGGCGCGTCTGTTCGTATCCGCTGACCGTGCCTTGATTGTCGGTTCCGTTCGACGTTTCGAAGCCTGCTGTGAGGAACTTGATGCGCGCACCATTGGCCTTCATTCGTTGCAGCCAGCCACCTAATGAAGGCGTATCGCAGGCCGCTCCCGAATGCGCCCTACCGGCGACGAACACGTGGGCGAACGTTTCGTCACCGTTCTTCGGCAATTCATCTGTCGCGACGAACAGCGAGCGATCGCATTTGACATGTCCACCGGCTTCGGACAGAAATCGCATCTCGTATCTTTTCGAAGTCTCGCTCATCGCCATCGAGCACGCGCATTCAAGCGCCTCGGCGATGGCGCCTATCCCTAGCAGATCGCACGATTCAGTGAGTACGAAAGCGATGCGTTGTGTGGTTGATGATGCGCTGATCTGCTTGTGTAGTATCCATTGCAAGTTGTTCTCGACGAACATGGTCTCTCCCGCGTGCTGTGTGAGTGGCATGCCTGCGCATGCAATGACTTCTAAGACGATCGTTTAAGGCATTCGCTTAAACGCGAACGGAAAATCGGCTCGTGACCCGAGCGCAGCCCGACGCCGAAGGGTTATCTGTCTGAAGGTTGGTGCGAGGTCATTGCGCAGAAGCGCTGCGTCGAACATCGTCGCCTCCGGGCTAACGGTTGTAGTGACGTGTGTTGTCCTGGACCCATCGACTGGCGTTGCTTCACCCCTTCACAATGGGCATTCAATGCATGGCGCATTGGAAGAGCAGCATCCATGCCACTCGGATAAATGGCATGGAAAGGGATGTTTTGAAGATTACGTGCGCAGTGTTTTGAAGATTTGTCTTGTAGAGTGCACAAATTCGCGGAACCGAATTTGTCAAATCGGCAAGTTTTTCATTCGATGAGAGAGCGTTGCACTTGCCTGCAACTCTTGCTCAATCGCGCGGATGACTCGCGACAAAGCGCACAAACGCGTCGTAGGGAAGATTCAAAGTAGCGCCGTCGACACACGCGGCTTACCCCTGTCCGCCATGGTGCCTTCGTTGCCGACCCATGCCCGCGTCTGTATCGTGAGATCGTGCATTGACACACGCGACAGCCATCGACCCGAGGACCACCCATGACCACTCCGGCAGACACGCCGCCCGCTTCACCCATCAGCACCGACGTGCTGATCATCGGCGCGGGACCCGTGGGGCTGTTCGCCGCGTTCGAGGCGGGCGTGATCGGCCTGTCGAGCCAGATCGTCGACAACATCGAGCGTGTGGGCGGGCAATGCATCGAGCTGTATCCGGACAAGCCGATCTACGACATTCCGGCGATACCCGTATGCACCGCGCGCGAACTGGTCGACCGGCTCGTCGAGCAAATCCGGCCCTTCGCTCCGCCGCTGCATCTCGGCCATCGTGTCGAAACGGTCGAGCGGCTCGACAATGGACACTGGCTCGCCCGCACCGATAAAGGACTGACATTCGAAGCAGCGGCCATCCTGATCGCGGGCGGCAACGGGTCGTTTGTCCCGCAGCGTTTGCTGCTAGAAGAGGCCGCGCCGCTCGAAGGCCGTCACGTTCACTACAGCGTCCCCAAACTCGACGACTTCGCCGGCAAGAAAGTGATCGTGGCGGGCGGCGGCGACTCCGCGCTCGACTGGGCATTGGCGCTGCGCAAGGTTGCACAGCACGTCACGCTCGTGCATCGTCGCAATGGTTTTAGCGCGGCGGACTCCAGCGTCGCCAACATGCGCCGCGCAGTCGAAGCGCGCGAAATGGATTTTGCGGTCGGCACGATCACGAGCCTGAGCGCACCTGATGGGCAACTCCAATCGGTCGAGCTCCGACAGGCCGAAGGCTCTGCGCATCTCGAAGCCGATCACGTGCTGGTGTTGTTCGGTCTCGTTGCCGATCTCGGTCCGATAGCGAAGTGGGGAATCGAAGTACAAGGCGGACGCATCACGGTCGACACGTCGAACTACGAAAGCACGTGTCCCGGCATCTTTGCGGCGGGCGATATCGCGGGCTATCCGAACAAGCAGAAGCTGATTCTTTCGGGATTTCACGAGGCGTCCCTCGCGCTTCGAAAGGCGTACAACTACGCGTTTCCCGACAAGAAACGCGTGCACATCCATTCGAGCTATGACACGAAGCTGGCAGAGCGCGTCGCCGCGTCTCACGCGTAGTAGATCGATCGCCTTTGCCGCGACGGGATGCGCGTCGCGCTTCGTGTATAAAGGAGGAAGCCAGAACCAACGGAGCGCTCCGTGTCCGAAACGCCGCCGTCAAGCACGAACCCAAACATCGAAGACTCGCGTTCACCCACGTGGCGTCGCGCGACACCGTGGGCCATCGGCGCCGCAGTCGTCCTGTTGCTCATCATTCTGTTCGCCGTGTTCAGTTCGTCGCGCAGAAGCCCGGACGAACGAGCGCTGGGCGAACTCGGATTCATCAAGGCCACCTGCAGCAACAGCGACGGTTCTGCCGCACCACCTGACTCCGCCTGCCTGGCCTTGCGTGCAAAGCCGACGCTGACGGCATCCGAAGTCGCGGCCGCTATTCCGCACCTGAAGGATTCGGACCGCAAGATCGAACTGAACCTCGCCAATACGCAAATCGACAACCTCGATCCGCTGAAAGAACTGGATACTCTGGATTCGCTCGACCTGACGGGCACGCCCGTCTGGAACATCGATGCACTCAAGGACATGCATTCGCTAAAGCGGCTCGTACTTCATCGCACGGAAGTAGAGAACATCGCCGCGCTTAAAGGACTGACCGGTCTGCAATCGCTCACCCTCTGGGATACGCGGGTCTCGAATCTCGATGCGCTAAAGAATCTGACCGACCTTCGGCAACTCGACTTGCGCGACACCCAGGTTCGGGATCTCGATCCGCTCGAAGACCTGCCTCATCTGGAAACACTGAAACTCGGCGGCGCGCGGAACGTGCGTGACATCGATGCGCTCGGCCAGCTCACTGCCCTCAAAACACTCGACCTCAACGAGACACAGATCGACAGCATCGCTGCGTTGAAGAAGCTGCGCGACATGCAGGCACTTTTTCTTGCGAACACGCCGCTGCGCGACATCGACGTGATAAAGGGCATGCCGTCGCTGAAAACGCTCGTGCTGGACGGCTCCAAGGTCGACGATATCGACGCGGTGCGCGGCTTGCGCCAACTGGATACGCTCGTGCTCGCCCGCACGCAGGTCACCAGCATCGACGCGTTGAAGGAACTGACCGCGCTGCAGAGGCTGAATCTTGCCGACACCCGCGTCGAGAACATCGACGCGCTAAAAGACCTGAAGAGCCTGCGCATGCTCAATCTTTTCCGCACGAGAGTTCGCAATATCGATTCGCTGAAAAGTTTGACGAATTTGCAGGAGCTGTATCTCGCGAACACCCCTGTCGAAGATATCGACGTGCTGAAGGGCCTCACCGGATTGCGCGAACTCGTTCTCTATGGCACCAAGGCCAGGAACGTCGACGAACTCAAGGCGGCGCTGCCGAAAACGCGCATCGTGTGGTGAGCATTCGACATTTTCGCAACAGGTGCGCAAGGTCACACAGTAGCAGCCTGGTTTTTGATAGTCTTTATCCGACAGCACGCGTGACGTTTAAATGCGCGCTGGCAGAGAAATTCGACCAGGTGTTTGAGTACCGGAGGGTACGCTCATGCTTAACTGGCTTGCAAACCTGATTTCCCATCACGCCCCGACTCCAGAAAAGCAGGCCGAGCGGGCCTTGAGCGAGCTTCGAATGGGTCTTTTCCTGGCGGAGCAACGGGTTCTGGACGCGCAGTTGCAAGCCGACTATTACCGATCCCGCATCGCGTTCTGCGAACAGGTTGCAAAAGCGGGCATCGAGCTGGTATCGGACCGCCGCAAAATCCCGCAGGAAGTCGCTGTCGACAGTTCGCGGCCAAGCCTGAAGCTCACAGCCGCGCAATAGCGGCGGCGGGTGTACACGGTTGCACGGTTGCGCCGCTGCGCGCGCCGCCGTCATTCGCATGATGAGCGTCAGGAATACGGCGTGCCGTCCTTGTGCAGGAAACGGCCGTCGCTGCTGGGGCTCATCATGTCGATGTCGGAGCAGGTGATGACATCCGCGGCCGAACGCGAACCGACTTCGAGGTAAAGGGCCGTCACGTTCGACCTGTTGATCATGTGATGGCCATTGCCGGAGTTCTTCGGAAAGGCCGCGCAATCGCCCGCGCGCAATACGGTTTCGCCGCCGTCTTCGATCAGCGTCAGCTCGCCTTCGAGCACGAAGACGAACTCGTCTTCGGCCGAGTGCCAATGGCGCTGGCTCGACCAGTTGCCGGGCGGCAGGCGCATGAGGTTCACTCCAAAATCGAACAGTCCACCGGCGTCGCCCAGCCGCTGGCGAATGCGTTCAGCGCTGCGCGCGGCATACTGCGGTGGATACCCCGTGCCTTGAAGTTCCGGTATGCCGGCAATGTCGATTTTGGGCATGCAAGACTCCGTCAATCCACGCGAACAGTCCATTCAAACACGGTATTCCCGATTGTTGTGGCATTGTTCGCTCTCGGCGCCTCCAGCGCGGAAGCCCTCTTTTGCAGAATGGACGCGGTCATCGTACGATCGCGTACCGCTGCGCACGCACTCCCACCCGACTCATGAAAGACTCGCCATCACGCTCAGGTTCACTCGGGCCGCTGCCTTATGTCGTCGCCGCGACCTTCTTCATGGAGTATCTCGACACCACGATCATCGCCACGGCGCTGCCGGCGATGGCGCGCTCGTTCGGCACGAGCCCCAACGCGCTCAGCCTCGGCATGAGCGCCTATATGATCGCGCTCGCGATCTTCATTCCGGCAAGCGGCTGGGTCGCGGACCGCTTCGGCTCCCGCAGCGTGTTCTTCTCGGCCATCGTCACGTTCACGGTCGCTTCGTTGCTGTGCGGCATTTCGCAGAACGTGGTCGAATTTACCGCTGCGCGTGTGCTGCAGGGCGTCGGCGGCGCGCTGATGGTGCCCGTGGGACGGCTGACCGTGGTGCGCAGCATCGACCGGAAGCAACTGATGCAGGCAATTTCAACGATCACCTGGCCGGGCATCGTCGCGCCCGTGATCGGGCCGCCCGTAGGCGGTTTCATCACGACCTATGCGTCGTGGCGCTGGATCTTCCTGCTCAACCTGCCCGTTTGTCTCATCGTGCTCATCGCCGTGCTCAAGTGGGTGCCGAATCTGCGCAGCGCCGAACGCCGCCCCTTCGACGCGCTCGGCCTCGTGCTGAGCGGTGCGGCGTTGACGGCCATTCTGTACGGCGCCGATGTGGCTAGCCAGCCGGACATGAATCCCCTCGTCGGACTCGGCATCATTGCCCTTGGGCTCGCGATCGGCGCTGTCGCGTTCTATCAGGCGCGCCGCCAGCGGCATCCGTTGATCGACGTCACCACGCTGAAGATCCCGACGTTCTCTGTCACGGTGGTCACAGGCACGCTGACGCGCATCGGCATTGGCGCGGTGCCGTATCTGATGCCTTTGCTGTTCCAGATCGGCTTCGGATTGTCGGCGTTCAAATCGGGCTTGCTGCTGCTTGTCAGCGCAACCGGCAATCTCGGCATGAAAGCGCTCACGACGCGGATCCTGCGGCGCTACGGTTTCAGGCGCGTTGCGATAGCCGGTAGCGCGGTATGCGGCGTGTTCACCATCGCGTGTGGCGTGCTGACGCCTGCGTCGCCGCTCGCCTGGGTACTGGTGGTCGTGTTCATCTACGGGCTCGCGCGTTCGCTACAGTTTTCCACGCTGGCCACGCTCGCCTACGCGGACGTGCCCTCCGAACAGACGAGCGCGGCCAATACGCTGTGGAACGCGGCGGCGCAGATGAGCATTGGTCTCGGGATCGCCTTCGGCGCGCTGGCGCTGCGCGCGGCAGCGGCCGTCAACGGATCGGGCGGTGGTCAGGGACAAGCGTTCACACTCGACGATTTCCGCTTCGCGTTCCTGTGTGCGGGCGCGTTGACGATCGTATCGGTGTACGGCTATGTAAGGCTCGCCCGCGATGCGGGACACAGGCTTAGCGCCGCGTCACGTTAGAGGCACGCCTCAGTTTCGTCCCACATCGAGCATAAAGCGGATTTTTATGCTCAAGGTTGAATTGCAATCGCCGATATCCGGTGCATGAAAGCAAATGAACTTGACAAGCACGTCCCGGATGACCCGATGTGGCGTGTTGCGCAGGCAGTCGAAGGGAGCGTCCGCACCATTCGCAAGGCCCGCGGCAAATCGAACCCGGAAGACTGCACGCCCGGAACGCTCGAATACGAAGTGGTCACGATGGAGTTTCTCGACGACTGCATCCGATCGTTAGGCGGCGACCCTGACGCGGACGACGAGGAAGACGACAGCTTCGGCGCCGGAGCGATGGGCTGAGCGTCCACTCATACGTGTCGAACCTCAGCGGCTCCTGGCGCGCCGCGCGTCGATTTTTGTCTGATCCACAAGAATGAATTTCGCGCCATGCATTAATGGTGCCAGTATACTTCGCGGGGGTCGCGCACTTCGCGCAGCCCGCGACCCAGCGAACAATCTGGGATTCTTTTCTCGGTGCAGCGACGTTCGGACGCGTTGCCGGCTGGCAGACCAAGGAGATGGCGTGAAGAAACGGTTGGCCTTGCTGACGGCCGAGATCATCTGGCTCTTGTGCTTTCTGGTGCTGGCGGCATTGGCACCGACGCTCTTCGCGAAGATAGTGTTGCTTGCCATCTGCGCGCTATTGGTTTGGCTATATAAGCCCAATAAATCCGGCAGCTAGGCCGAGAAGTACCGACTCCCCATCGCAGGTCATCTTCCCTTCGGACGTCCGGAACGACGTCCAGCGGCGCATCGCCTGTCGCGATCGCCGCCGTGCCGCCAGACCCACCTGGCGTCACCGCTTACGGCACACTCCAGACACACCGCCTCATACTCCCGAGCCGGATCCCTCGGCCACTCCACGCATTCGACAGCGTAGTATTACCCGGTGCACGCGTCGGGTTCGGTGCTTGCTCATAACTCATCGCAGGCGGTGCGCCGATGCTGCACTGTCCCGTCGTCGACATGGCGGTTTATCACATCGTGCTCAACTGGAGTGACAAATGGAAACGACCAAGGCGGAAGGTACCCTTCGCGAAGCTGCGGGCAATGTGAAGGAAACAATCGGCTCGCTCGCAGGCGATGTCGGGATGCAGCTCGAGGGCAAAGCGAATGAGTTGCACGGCAAGGCGCAACAACTCTGCGCGGACGCAACCGACCTGGCGCGCGACGCCATGTCGTCCCGCCCGCTTGCCGTGCTGGCGGGCGCGACTGCAATCGGCTTCGTGATAGGCGCGCTGTGGTCATCGAGGCGTGACACTGCCGACTAACCCAGCCTGGGACGAGAGACCGCGCAGGCCACCCTACTTTCAGGAAGCCGTGAGATGTCGATCCAATCCAAAGTGAACCAGTGGAGCACCGTGAGCCGGTTCTGCATGGACCGGATGGCAGATTACGGCGAACTCATTTCCATCGAACTGGCGCAGGCGCGTGCCCAGCTCGCTCGCGAAGTGATTGCGCTCGTGGCGCTGGCGGTCGCGGGATTGTTTGCGTTGTCATTCTTCTGCATCGCGATCATCGCTACGGCATTGTCCACGCCGTACTTCGTTCAGGTGGCGTGGGCGATCGCGGCGGCGTGGCTGCTGTTGTGCGTGATTTCCTTCATCGTCGTTCGTGCACAAAAGCCGGTGCGCTCTTTCCGCGTGCTTCAGGATGAAATTCACCACGACCTTCAAGCGGTCAAGGAGGCGTTGAAATGACTTCGCGACTGGCGGCGCTTGCCGCGGCTGAATCCGACGTGCGGGCGCGAATGGCCGTATCGCGCGCGAACCTGGTTGCCGCGCGGGAAGCAGCGCGCCTGGTTCCAGGCGCCAGCAGGCCTTCATTGACGATGCGCGCGCGAGAGCTGGTATCGATCGCGCCGAACGTCACGCTGCTCGCGGCAGTGCTTGTCGGTTCGCTGGTGATAGGGCCGCGCAGGATCGTCGGCGTCGTCGTGCGCAACGGGCTCGTTGCGTGGATCGCGAAGACGGTACGGCGTGTCGCGGGGAACTGAGCGTCGCGGTTCGCCGCCGGGAGAAGCGTTCAGGGTATTGACGCAACTGTCCGTCTCAGCGCGATGGCGGGACGTGTCAGATTGCGGTCCTGATCGCTCGCCCGCCAATTTGCACCGTCCCGTCCGCGTATCGCGCCATCAGCGTACACGGCTGGCCGAGCGCGTCGCCTTGCAGCAGCGTAATGCTTCGCTTCAGCGACAAGGCCAGCGCACCAGCCGCCACCCCCGTCGCAGCATCTTCGAAGCGCGGGTCGAGATGATTGAAGTTCCGCCCCGCGTAGATACCGTCATCAAGGCGGCAATACACGTACATGCCCGAAACGCCGTGTTTGCGGCTCCATTCTGCAATGCCTTCGAGATCGGGGCGCAAGGCGACCAGCACGGATTGCTCTGCCACCTCTACCAGCAGCTTTGGGCTCCCCACCGATGCGAGCCCGGGTGTACCAATCACGTCAGTCGGTTCGACGCGAAGCAACCGCGCCGTCTCCGCGACATGACTGGTCAACGCCGGGCAAGGCTGCGCCTTCACGCCGACGAAGATTCCCTCGTCAACGCGCTCGACCTCGAGCGTCTGCCGATGCATGCTTGTGACGAACCGAACGCAACCGATGTCTGGGTGCCGCTCGAAGAAAACCGCGCCCGCCGCAAGCGTCGCATGCAGGCAAAGAGGGCTGCGGGCATGCGGGTAGTAGTAGTCGAGCTGCATGTCACCGGCCGCATCCGCTTCCACAAACACCGTAGCGCTTGCGTCTTGCCGCTGGGCGAACTTCAGCCGCTCCGGTTCAGCCAGAGCAGAGTCCTCGACGACGATCGCAGCGTTGCCACTCTCGTCATTGCGGCCGAAGCAAAGCATGCGATGGATATTCATGGTCGGTCGTGTCGCTGTCGAATTGCGTGGAGGTGGAAATTATCGCGCATTCCATCTCACTGGGTTGAGTCCACCGCCTCGACGTCTCCAGTCCGCTGCTGACGACGAACTGATCGCACCTGGCTTTTTTCATCGCGGAGTCTTGATCGATTCGTGCACGTTTGTGCACGTTTACATTCTTGTTCATGCACGATATGATGCAAACATGAATGACGACATTCCCCTCGCACGACGCGACGAGATCGCGAACCGGCTCGCCCAAGGCCAGCCTGTCATCGCGGCCGTGCTCGCTGCTGAGTTCAATATTTCGGAAGACGCGATCCGTCGCGACCTGCGCGCGCTGGCAACGGAAGGCCGCTGCCGCAGGGTCTATGGCGGCGCGTTGCCGATCACGCCCGCGTCCGCACCAATGGCGGCCCGCATGGACCTGGCGCGCGAGCGCAAGTCGGCGCTGGCTCGTTCAGCCGTGCCGCTGATTCAATCAGGCGAGCTTCTGTTCCTCGATAGCGGCAGCACCAATCTCGCGCTCGTCGACGTGTTGCCGGAGGAAAGCGAACTCACCGTGGCGACCAATTCCATCGACATCGCCGCTGCCGTGCTTCGCCGCTCCGATCTGCATCTCATCATGATCGGTGGATCGGTCGATCCGGCCGTGGGCGGATGCGTCGATGCGAGCGCGGTGGAGGCCATCGCCCAGTTGAATATCGATCGATGCTTCATCGGCTCGTGTGCAATATCGCCGAAGAGCGGGATCAGCGCATTCGGTCTCGCCGACGCGACGTTCAAACGCGCGGTCCTCGCGGCCAGCGAGCACAGCGTGGTACTCGCGCTCACCGACAAGTTCGACGCCCGTGCGCCTCATCGGGTCGCCACGCTCAAGGCGATCGAATGCGTGATCGTCGAACACGACCTGCCGCGCGCGGAGCGTACGGCCCTGTCGAAATCCGGCCCGTCGGTTGTGAAGGCCGAGCCGCCCGCCAGCCTGTGAGCGCGCGGCCAACTCATTCAGGACACCTGTGACAATGACGTTCGACCGACCCGCCGCCCGACTCGCGACGCGCCTTGCCTTCCTCGTGGCCGGATTCGGTGTCGCGTGCTGGGCGCCGCTCGTGCCCTTCGCCAAGCAGCGGCTTGGCGTCGATGACGGCGTGCTTGGCCTGCTGCTGCTTTGCCTCGGCCTCGGATCGGTGATCGCGATGGTGATCACAGGCGCGCTCAGCGCGCGATACGGCAGCAAGCCGATCATCGTCGCGGCGGGATTCGGCCTGGCCGTCGTCCTCCCGTTTCTGACCGTTGTCAGCACACCGCTCACACTGGGTATTGCCTTGCTCGCGTTCGGCGCGTCGCTCGGTTCGCTCGACGTCGCGATGAATATCCACGCGATCGATGTCGAGCGGGCGGAGGGCCGGCCTTTGATGTCGGGGTTTCATGCGCTGTTCAGCATCGGTGGCTTTGCTGGATCGATGGTGATGACCTTTCTTCTTTCGATGCACATCGGCCCGCTCGAAAGCACATTGTTATGCGCCATACCGATGCTCGGCGCAATCGCCGTTGCACGGTCACGGCTGATCGAAACGCCTCACGCGAAAGAAGGTCCGCTATTCGTCGCGCCACGCGGCATCGTGCTGGTGCTAGCCGGACTCACAGCAATCACGTTTCTTGTCGAAGGCGCACTGCTCGACTGGAGCGCGCTGCTGATCACGGGCGCGGGACTGGTGGCTGCTGCGCAAGGCGGAGTCGGTTACATGATTTTCTCGGTTGCGATGACGGCTGGCCGTCTGGGCGGCGACGCGGTGACCGCACGCGTCGGGGACCGCGCCATGGTGTTCTGGGGTGGATGGGTCGCGATGGGCGGCTTTGTTGTTCTGTTGACCGCCCCGAGCGCTGCGATTGCGATGGCAGGCTTTTTGTTGATCGGTCTTGGCGCATCCAACGTGGTGCCGGTGCTGTTTCGTCAGGCGGGCTCGCAACGCGCGATGCCATCGGCGCTCGCTGTCGTCGCGATCACGACGACCGGTTATGCGGGGAATCTCGTCGGCCCGGCGGGTGTGGGGTTTGTTGCGAATGGAGTGGGACTGCCGGGGGCGTTCTGGATGTTGGCTGCTCTGCTTTGTCTTGTGCCGTGTTGTGCCCGGTTGGTTACGGCGAAACGGTCGCAAGTGGACTTGTCGTGAGCTTCTGTGTGACGTTGGCTTGTGTGCGATCGGGTTTGACGTAGCGCACTGAGCAATTGCGTGTCCAATCAATCGCTTGCTGACGGGAGGAGCATGCAGCAGCTCGCCTTGCCCTTCGCCGGCAACCGGCAACCGGCAAATCTGCGACCTTCGGTATGCCCGTCAGCACGCTCTGTCTATGTCGCCCGGCGCGATATGTTCGAATGTCCTCGGTCAGATAGCGTGACTTTCACAACCAACGCTCATATTTGAGTTTCCGAAACAGCACAAGGCAACCCGTAACCGTGGCAAACAATGTCACCGGATAACCCCAGGCAGTTTTCAGTTCGGGCATGCTCTCGAAGTTCATCCCATACAGGCTGAAGATCACCGTTGGTACTGCGAGGATAGCGCCCCACCCGGCCAGTCGCTTGACGACCTCGTTCTGCCTCACAGACACGAGCGCCAGATTGACATGCATGGCGTTAGTCAGCATCTCGCGCATGTCGTCCGTGATGGTCGTTATCTGATGCGCGTGATCCTGGACATCGCGCACTTAGGCTCGCAATTCCTTCGGAACAATATCTTCATGGAACCGGATGAGTTGATTACAAATGTCGTCCATCGGAACCGCGGCATTCCGCAGTTTGAGGAGATGGCGCCGAAGGTCGTATAGCTTCGCAACTGCCACCTGGTCAAAGTCGGACTTGAACATGTCCGACTCGATGCGGTCGAGTTCCTCCTCGAACCGGCTGACGATCGGCAGGTAGTTATCGACCACGAAGTCGAGTATCGAATACAGCGCGAATCCTGGACCCTTGCTCAGCAGCTTCGGATTCTCCTCTACACGCGTACGAATGGCGGCATAGCTTGACGAGGCGCCGTGTCGAACCGTGACGAGGAAGTTTGTCCCCACAAACAGGTGAGTCTCGCCGTACTGCACGTCACCATCTACTAGTTGCGCGGTCTTGACCACGATAAAGAGCGAGTCGCCGTACGCCTCGATCTTGGGCCGTTGGTGTGCCTGGAGCGCGTCCTCGATAGCAAGGTCATGCAGGCTGAACTCCTCCTGGATCTTGCGCAGAAATTCGTCGTCAGGTTCCCAGATGCCCACCCAGACGAATGTGTCCGGCTCTTTCAACACCTCGCTGATGTCGTCGATGGTGACGTCGCCCAAGCGTCGACCCGCCCGGTAAGCAATGCTGTTGACGACCATGCCCATTTTCTGCTCCTTCGTGTTGTCTCGATGGATCCTCGGTTGGGTTCCAGGTCGCGTGCTGATGAGCCAGGTTCCCAGTCTGTCAAACTGCAATCAACGTGGGCGCCGACGTAGCGTCGCGACCAGATGCACGGTCAAGCCATCGCGAACAGTCGCAAAGCGGGCCCAACCAGGTGGAGCATGCACGGCGTTACCGGCGGCACATGTTTTGACAAAAAGGTAGCGCTCCAGAATTGACCGTGCGCAGACGTCATCTGGCGACGATCCAGAGCCAGCAACGTCGAGCCGTGCGGCCGGAGCGTGCACTGAGTTCGCGAAGCGCCTCTCGAAGCCGCGTCAGATCGCGAATCCTGGTCTCCACGCCGATGAGATGGTCGCCCACCATCTGGTCAGCTGTGGCGCAGGCGCGCCGGAGATGGCGGGAAAGATCGGGCAGCCTGCGGCGTTCACCGATCGGAGCCATTCGATAAGTCATCCGCGCCCGGATGACCGCTTACGTGAACACTTCCGCGTGGCGCAGTCAGGGCCACCACCGGTCGCCTCAGGCCGATGAAGTGCCTCCCGTCCCACAATTTGAATGGCCGCTTCTTTCGGGCGGACAGACGCCCGAATGCCCACATCCCGTCGCTTGCGAAGGTCGCCCGTGGATTATCGGCTTAGGGCGGCCTGGGCCCGTTGCAGCCACTCGCTGTTATGTTCGCGGGCGTGGCGTGGCCAATGCCTGGCATCGTGCACGATCTCAGCGTAAAGTTCGCGCGCACGCTGGCGGTCGGCCTCGTCGGGCTGCGCCACCAGCCAATCGGCGTACAGGCAACGCGGTGCGGCGTCGCTCGCGCTCGCGAGCGCGATATCGAACGCGGCGCGTGTGCCTGGCGCGCCAAGCGCGGCCAGAACCCGCGCATACAACAAGGCAGGCTCCGGCTGCCGACGGGCGAGAGGATCGGCGGCGAACAGCTTTTCCAGCACGTCCTGCGTGGCCGCAGCATTGCCGTTGGCAAACTGCGCACGCGCCAGCCCCAGGAGCAGAGCCGGATCGGATGAGAATGGCCCGCTGGCCGCTGCCTGGTAATGCTCCAGGGCTTCGGCGGCATTTCCTGCAGCGAGAAGCGCGGCAGCCAGACGCATGCGATGCTCGACGGTCGGCGCGCGATCGAAATACGTGCGCGCCTCGCGCACCGCCCGGTTGGGATCGACAAACTGCGAAATGGCCCTCGTTGCCGTCCTTGCCCCACGCGACTGGCGCAGGGAGGGCAAGTAAATGACAAAGAAGTAGACCGCACTGCCAAGGCCAGGGAAAAGGAACAGGATCAGCAGCCAGTACATGTTCTGCTGGTTGCGCACGGCATGCACCGCAAAGAACAGGGCGATGATGACGTAAAGGCTGATTCCGAAGATGCGCATTGACGGGAAGCTCAGTTGTAAGGCGCTGCCGACGGTACGTCAGCGAAACGGCCGAGCGTTATTGTGACAGAAGCGAGCTGCCATGCCTGGTAGCTCCGTTGGCGCCTTCCCGCGCCACTCCTGGTGAGCCAACTACAGACCCGACCTGCGCCCCGGAAAGCGACACTGTGTGCGTAGAACGTCGCTATGATCCTTTGCCTCTGGCGGCTGTCTTCTGCGCGACGTTCATGTATAGGTGCTCAGGCTGGCCAGCTTGAACAACGAGCGCGGCCACGCCCACATGGCGTGGCTTCGCACAAGCCACCCGCTTGCACCGCTATAATAGAGGGCTGGAGACGCGGTGGCGGAAGGCGTGGCACGGCAGGTCGCCGGTCGAATTTCCACGGAATTTGCCGGGCGCCCGGGCAGGACGGGGTTAGCGCGGCGCGTCGGCGTCTATGAGGCAGGCGGTTTCGGCGTCCAGGCTTGCATCAGCTTCATCGCCTTCCGGGTTGGCAATGGGACGCCGCAAGATGGCGGCTTTGGCGGGATCGTTCGATGGACAGGCTTGCCCCCTTTCATGTGCCCCCGGTCATCGTACGATCCGGTCGCGTGCTTGCCTGATGATGACTTCGGGGCGGAACAACCTTCCCCACCCATGCTCGCTTCAGTTTCTCATCGTGAAGAAGTTGCTTGAGTTGTCCGGCCTGGTCAGTTTGCAGCCCCGCGTACAGCTTTTTCCGCCGATGGAAGGTCTGCATCCGGGATGCCCACGTAGCGAACAACGCCGCCATCAGCATGCCGGTCTCCACCTGTTTCAACACCGCCACGATTCCGTGGTGATCACATTTCAGTACTCATGCTACGTCTAAGCGAAGTCAAACTCCCGCTCGACCATCCCGAGAGCGATCTCGAAGCCGCGATTCGCGCGCGCCTCGCGGATCTCGGCGTGCCGGCAGACGGGCTCCTCCGTTACACCGTGTTCCGCCGTGCGCACGACGCACGCAAGCGCTCAGACATCAAGCTGACCTATATCGTCGATGTCGAAGTCAAGGACGAAGCGGCCGCGCTCAAGCGGATGGCCGGCAAGCCGCATTGCGGACCGACGCCGGACATGGCGTACCACTTTGTCGCGAAGGCCCCCGAGCACACAGATTCCCTGCGCCCGGTCGTGATCGGCATGGGGCCGTGCGGCCTGTTCGCAGGACTTATCCTCGCGCAGATGGGGTTCCGTCCGATCATCCTCGAACGCGGCAAAGCCGTGCGCGAGCGCACCAAGGACACCTTTGGCCTGTGGCGCAAGTCCGTACTGAACCCGGAATCCAATGTGCAGTTCGGCGAAGGCGGGGCCGGAACGTTTTCCGACGGCAAGCTATACAGCCAGATCAAGGATCCGAACCACTACGGCCGAAAGGTGCTGGACGAATTCGTCAAGGCGGGCGCACCGGAAGACATCCTGTATCTGAGCCGGCCGCACATCGGCACTTTCCGCCTCGTCAGCATGGTGGAAAAAATGCGCGCCAACATCGAGGAACTGGGGGGCGAAGTGCGCTTCGAAACCAGGGTCGAGGACATCGAAATCGATCAGGGCAAGGTGCGCTCGCTCAAGCTCTCGAACGGCGAAACGCTGCGGTGCGATCACGTGGTGCTGGCCGTGGGCCACAGCGCGCGCGACACCTTCCAGATGCTGCACGATCGCGGCGTTTATATGGAAGCCAAGCCTTTTTCACTGGGGTTTCGCATCGAGCATCCGCAGGGGCTGATCGATCGCAGCCGCTTCGGCAAGTTTGCGGGCCACAAGCAACTCGGTGCGGCCGACTACAAGGTGGTCCATCACTGCAGTAATGGACGGGCCGTCTACAGCTTTTGCATGTGCCCTGGCGGCACGGTGGTCGCGGCGACCTCCGAGCCGGGCCGCGTGGTCACCAATGGCATGAGCCAGTATTCCCGGGCCGAGCGCAACGCGAATGCGGGTATCGTCGTCGGCATCACGCCGGAAGACTATCCCGGCGGTCCGCTGGCCGGCATCGCGTTCCAGCGCAAATGGGAAGAGCGCGCATTCGAACTCGGCGGCGGCGATTACCACGCGCCGGGTCAACTGGTCGGAGATTTTATCGCCGGCCGGCCGTCGACATCGCTTGGCGCGGTGGTGCCATCGTACAAGCCGGGCGTGCGCCCGACCGACCTCAGCACCGCGCTGCCCGACTACGTGATCGAAGCAATCCGTGAAGCACTCCCGCAGATGGATAAGAAGATCGCAGGCTTCGCGATGCACGATGCAGTGCTCACCGGCGTGGAGACGCGCACGTCGTCACCGCTGCGGATTCGACGCAAAGACGATTTCCAAAGCATGAACGTCGACGGTCTGTATCCGGCCGGCGAAGGCGCGGGGTATGCGGGCGGTATCTATTCGGCGGCCATCGACGGCATCGAAGTGGCGCAAGCGTTGGCACTCAATCTGACATCGGCGCACATGCCCTGAAGTGCCGGACAGGATCGGCGCGCGAAGGTCCCATAGCTCAGTGAAGCCGACATTCGAATGTCAGCATGAAAACCCGGGGGCCGGCGCTCGTGTAGCGGCGGTTTGACAGGCGCGAGACGGCCGGCGGATACTGGGTCGCGCGGTCGCCCCCTCGTGCCCGGCGCCGCGCGTTCCGGGGGAGCGCCGTGAAGCCAGGTGCCACAGGTTCCGCGTCCGAGTCTGCGTCTGCAAGCGGTGCCGCACCGCGCATGACGACCGCCGGCCTGCTCGGCGACCTGACGGCGGGCGCCGTCTCGACGCTCGTCATGCTCTGCTACGCGATGAGCCTAGGCACGCTGATCTTCAGCGCGGACCTCGCGCGCTACGCCGAACTCGGCGTGCCTACCGCGCTGGTCAGTTGCATCGTCACGGCACTGGTGATCGCGCTGACCAGTTCGATGCGCCTGAATATCGCCGGGCCGGACAGCAACGCGACGGCATTTCTCGCGGGCGTGGCAGCAGGCGTCGCGAGCAGCGTGCGTGCTGACGGCGGCTCGCCGCAAACTATTCTTCTGACTGTACTGATCGCCATCGCCCTGTGTTCGGTGATGACGGGCATCGTGCTGTACGCGATCGGTTCGTCGAAGCGCAGCCGTTCATTGCAGTTCCTGCCGTATCCCGTAGTCGGCGGATTTCTGGCGGGCACCGGTTATCTGCTGCTGGCGGGCGCATTCCGCGTGCTGACGGGCGCGTCGCCGCAGTGGCACACCCTGCCCCTGATCACGCATCTGCACTGGCTCGCGTGGATGCCGGCGCTGTTCATCGGCGTGCTCACCACCGTTCTCACGCGCGGCCGGCAGCACATTGCCGCGCTGCCATTCGTGCTCGCGTGCGGGATCGTGCTGTTCTATCTTTCGCTGCACTTCGCCGGACTCTCCATCGACGATGCGCGCAACATGGGCCTGCTGCTGCCCCACGTGAAGCTGCACTTCTTCCCGGATATGCACATGCCCGCGCCGCTCGCGAATGGCGCCATCGACTGGGCCGCGATCGCGGCGCATCTGCCGGAGACGCTCGTCGTGACGTCTGCGTCGGCGATCACGATCCTGATGAACTCGACGGCCATCGGCGCGGCAACAGGCGAGGACGTCGACCTGAACCGCGAAATGCGCGCGGCGGGCCTTGCCAACATCGCGAGCGGGTTGCTGGGCGGGATGGTCGGCTATCAGTCGTACAACCGCTCGATGCTCAATGCGCGCGCCGGCGCGACGAGCCGCATGGCGGGCGTATTCGCGGCGCTCGCGTGCCTTGTTGCGCTCATGGTATCGCCCGATCTGGTGGCCCTCTTTCCCGTCCCCGTGCTGGTCGGGCTGCAGCTTTTCATGGGGCTGCGGCTACTGATGCAATGGCTGATCGGTGCGTATGCAAGGCTCAGCTGGTACGAGTACGCGCTCGTGCCCGGCATGCTTGCCGTCGTGGCGCTCTATGGCGTCGTTGCGGGCGTGATCGCGGGCGTCATTGCCGCGTGTGTGATGTTCACGCTGCTGTATGGACGCGTTAGCTGCGTGCGCATGGCATTCGATGCGACCACGCGCACCTCGACCGTCGAGCGCAGTATCGAGGATGCCGCGCGTTTGCGCGAACTCGGCACGCAGGTGTGCGGGATGTGCCTGCAGGGCTTTCTGTTCTTCGGCACCGCGAATTCGATTCTGCAACGCGTGCGCGAACGGCTCGAAGCAAAAGATGCCGTATCCGTGCGCTACATCGTGCTCGACTTCGCGTCGACCAACGGCATGGATGCGTCGGTATCGATCGCCTTCGTGAAGCTGCGGCAACTATGCGCGTCATCGGGCGCCGACCTTGTGCTCACCGCGTTGCCGGCGCGCTCGCGCAGTCTGCTCGTGAGGACAGGTACGCTGAACTTGCGGATACACGAGTTCGCCACGCTCGATGCGGGTCTCGAATGGATCGAAGACACGCTGCTCGGATCGGGTCCCGCGATGCAACTATCGGGGGAACAGAATTTCCGTACGACACTCGCTCCGCATTTCACGCCATCTGCGCTGGAAAGGCTATGTGAGTGCCTCGAAGTACGCGATCTCGACGCAGGTCAGCACCTGTTTTCGCGCGGCGAGCCGGGCGACGCGCTGTATATCGTCGAGCGCGGACGCGTCGCCGTTTCGCTGCCGCTGCCCGACGGCCGGCTGGTGCGGCTGCGCTCGTTCGGCCCCGGCACGGTGGTCGGCGAAATGGCCGTGTACACGCAGACCACTCGAAGCGCCGATGTGATCGCCGAAACGGCGACGCGCGTTCACCGTCTGTCGGTGCCCACACTGCTCGCGCTCGAACGCGAAGACCCCGTCACTGCACAGCAGTTTCACCGCTTTCTGGTCAAGACGATTGCGTCGCGGCTCGCTGTTGCCGATGAAGCGCTGCGCGCCGCGTATTGATCGTCAGGTGTAAAAGGCGCGCTAGCCACGGTCAGCTGGATCGTTCTCGACGAAAGCCGTTAGCGGTGACTATGAAGCGTGATGGTCGCTTTGATTGCTTGCGGCCCAACCGGCAACGCGCAGTCTACGAAAAGTCAGTTGATCTGCTTACGTCTCCCCACGCGTCGATAGCCGTTTGCATCGTGGAAAGCTTTCGTCGTACAACACTCAACGCATCGCTACCAAGCAGGAGGTGGACGGGTGGATCGGGATGTTCGACGAGATCCAGCAGCACGCGCGCAGCCTTGTCCGGGTCGCCCGCCTGTCTGCCGTCCTTCGCCTGGCGGGCCTGGCGAACGGGATCGAATACCACGTCGTAGTCCGCAATGCTGCGTTCAGTGCGCACCATCGAGCGGCCCGCCCAATCGGTGCGAAACGAACCCGGCGCGACGGCCGTCACGCTGATGCCGAAGCCGCGAACTTCCTGGGCCAGCGAGTCGGAAATCCCTTCGAGGGCGAACTTGCTGCCGCTGTAGTACGAGATGCCGGGAAACGTCGTGAGGCCCGCCATCGACGTCATATTGATGATGTGACCGGTTCGGCGCACGCGCATGGATGGCAAGACAGCCTTGATCATCGCAACGGCGCCAAACACGTTCACGTTGAACTGATGCAGCAGTTCTTCGAGCGAAGATTCTTCGAGCGTGCCCTCGTGGCCATACCCCGCATTGTTGACGAGTACATCGACCGGCCCGGTTCGTTCAGTCACGCCTTCAACGGCCGCATCGATTTTGGCGAAATCGGTTACGTCGAGCACCACACCATGAGCACGGTCCGGCTGCAGTTGCTCGAACGCGTCTTTCGCCGCCTCGCTCCTGACCGTACCGATGACGACGTGTCCGGCCGACAGCGCAGCTTGCCCAATAGCGCGCCCAAATCCAGAACTCGCCCCCGTAATCAGGAACACCCGTTGCCGAGATTTGCTCATGGTAACGACCTTGCCAATGCGTGATTGTCGATAGGACCGGGTATCGCTTACCCGGTGACGACACTGTACTTGCGCCAGGCTGGCCGATGCATCGAGCGCGGATCAATTCAGTTTTTCGGGCGGGGAACAAGTCGTCCATCAAGGCGCTGCTCGCCCGTGGGTTCCACAAGCCGGGCGACGTTGAAGAGCGACTGGGGTATTACCTTGGCCGGCTCGCGAATTGAACCGGCGCGCGACGTGGTTCGCAAGCGATCGTCTTTAGCGATGCTCGCAGTATTCAGATTTTCAAATGACCATGAGCTAGAACCGTCGTCCGATATATATCGAACTGCCCGCGCACGCGTTGGATACTCGTTTCGAGCACGTGCATTTTTCGCGGAGGCCGGTGAATCAGGACTCGTATAAAGTCCGTTCGGCTTGCTACCGACTCACATCAACCGCGAGTGTCGATCCAGTGGCATGCCCAGCTTCGCGCGTAATCGACCGCGTCGGCCTCGTCGACGAAATAGTCGAGCGAAAAGAATTCGTATTGATTCGGTGAGCGTCGTGCGCCATCGCGCTCGAGCAGCAGATTCGCGGAAAACAGACCATCGGGCAGGCAATGTGCAGACGGACGTACGGTATAACCCCCGTATTGCTGGGTTGTTGAATTTTGCATTTGTCTTTGATGTTTTGAATTGTATTAGTCACGCCTGGAAAGCATGTGCCGCTGAGACGGCAACCAGCATGACAGAGGCGGCTTCGCGCCGTTTAAGATGCGACTGGCAAGCGCCAGTGCGGGAGACGTGGAGCGTGGACTTCGGGGATAAAACGAATCGGGGCCACGATCGGGCCCCGCACAGCTACGCCTTAAACCGGCGTGATGTTTGCAGCTTGCACGCCTTTGGGGCCGCGCTTCGTTTCGAAGCTGACCTTCTGGCCTTCAGCGAGGCTCTTGAAGCCATCGCCGCGAATTTCGGAGAAGTGCGCGAAAAGGTCGTCGCCGCCGTTATCCGGGGAGATGAAGCCGAAGCCCTTTGCGTCGTTAAACCACTTTACAGTACCGGTATCCATACGAATCCTTGAAACAGAAAAATTGAAGAGATTATCGCTCCAGAGTTTGGAGCCAAAGGATCAAGGAGGGAGAGGACAACGAATACCGCCGAGGGGCAACGGAACTATTGATGAACAGCAATCGAACTTCTTGAACTTCGGGGCACATTAACACCTGTGCGCCACAATTGCAAGGTTTCAGTGAACTGGCCCGGGTAATTCTCGACCCGGCGCCAGTCAACGTCATCGAAACGAGCCGCTCCGCTGAGCCGCCACTCGCCAGACAAGCGCCTCAGAAGCCACACGAAGATTGACGACGCGGGGTCAATACAACTTCCTTGGCGGCAGCGCGCGGCGAATCTGTTTGCGCAACCGGGCCACGGCGGCCGCTTTCTTGCGTTTGCGCTCCGTGGTGGGCTTTTCATACGCCGTGCGCGCACGCAACTCCGCGATCAGTCCATTATTCTGGATTGCACGGCGGAAACGTCGAAGCGCAACTTCGACGGGCTCATTGGGTTTGGGGATGACGGTAGTCAGATCGTTCCTTGAGTCTTGATTCGATTGATGAAAAAGCCGCGCATAGCTAGCGCGTCGTCCGATGCAGACGGCAGAAGACACTTCACTGTACACGCGAAATCTCCAGACCGTCTGGTAATTTGCACAGTCTTCGCCGGGAGCGAGGCAACGGGAGCCCCGCCGCATGGACCGATCGCAGTAGATTCTTGCGACAAAGATTGTCGTTGCAACCAGCCTCGTCAGAACGAATGCCGGACACCGACAATCGCGCCGAGCTGGCCGATGCCAGCTGCGGGCGTCGTGCCGCCGCCGCCCGCGCTGACGGAATAGCGCGCGTGCGCGCTATTCCACAGGTACGCGACGTTGCCGTAAACAGCCGTTCGCTTCGACAGGAAGTAGGTGGTGCGCAGGCTCGCCAACGTTGCGCGTGCGTCCTGCTGCTGCACGACGACGCGGTAGGCTTCTCCATCGACGGCAAGTACGGGCGTCACATAGTATTGCGCGCCGAGGTAGAACAGATTCGAGTGCACGTCGCCACCCGGTCCGTTCGATTCGACGCGGCGGCCGATCCATCCGCCGCCCAGCTTCACGCCCGCGACATTCACATAGCCGTTCGCCTGCAGACGCGCATCCTTGTCGCCGCTGCCGCGAATCGCAAACGGCGCGACGCCATCGAAGAAGTTTGCCGCTGCATTCGTGCCGCCGCGTTGTTCGTCGTACGCTGTGGCCACGCCGAAGTAGGTGCCGTCGTACTTCAGCATCGCACTCCATTCGCGGCATTGATTCACATCGCCGGGCACCTGTCCTGCGCAGGTCCCCTGCCCTGGAGAATTGCCCGTCCCCGCGCCGTCGCGTCCAAACGACCAGGACGCGCCGAATGTGAATCCATAGAACTTGCCTTTGTAGACAACCGTGTTGTCGCTTCTCGCGTTCGGCAAGAACGCATCCAGCGCGCCGATGCCGTAAATGTCCGGCCCGAGAATATCGGCATCCGACATCGCCCAATACGACATCGTGTATTGACGGCCAAACGTGAGCGAACCCCACGGCCCTTCGAGTCCAACGAGCGCCTGTCGTCCGAACAGCCGTCCGCCCTGCCCCGAATCGCCTCCGCGCAGGTTGAATCCGCTTTCGAGAATGAATACGGCCTTGAGTCCGCCACCAAGATCTTCGGCGCCGCGTATCCCCCAGCGTGAAGGCAGTTCACCCGTGATGCCCGGCATACGGATGACATGATCACCTGCGGCATTTGCATGGGAAACATACTCGATGCCCGTGTCCAGCACGCCATAAAGCGTGACGCTGCTTTGCGCAAATGCGGACGCGCTGAAAAGCCCCGCTGCCAATGCCGCAACCCTGCCGTATTTCATGAAGTCTCCTTGACTGCGAATCATTATTTCGGATGACGAACTTAACTGTCTCCGGATGAGTGCATGCCAGGCGAGCTTAGGGTTGGACAATAAAAGCAACAACGGGGAAAACCTCAACGCCTCCATGCAGATCGAAGCGACGAGGAAAAAGCGGAAGGATTTTGCTACTCGAATTCGATTCGAGCGGGTGGCAATTCTTCTATCGACAGCGCGATACGCGGGACAAATCTACTGATACAGAGATGATGCGCACACGTAGCGCGATGAAAAATTCGAACGTGAAATGTATTCAATCCAATCTTGAACGCGCCGAATCGGCGGGTGCGGCTCGCTTGAGCAATCGCATGTCAAAGCCAGCGTCTGACTCGCGAACAATAGTCGGCGTACCGTTGCGCGTGCAACCGGAACATGTGCGCCTCTTCGAATCTGACCTGAATCTGGACGAGCAACTCGGACATCGCCCAGATCACCAGCACAGGCCACGTTCCCACCACCAGCAATTGGCCCAGTATCGTTGCGCGGATGCCGAGGTAGATAGGATTGCGCGAAAGCGCGAACGGGCCTGTCGTGATCAGTTCGGTTCGCGTGCGAGTATCGACGCCCATTCGCCACGCGGTTCCCATCGTGGCCTGAGCGCAAATCACCCATATCAGCGCTACAACCATGCACGTGACGCCAATCCACCGTGTCCATTCCTGATCGAACCATTGCGCGACGAGTTGTCCGCGTTCGCCAGTGATGCCGTAAAACGCCAGAAACATCCCGTCGACGACGGGCAGCCAAAAATAGAAGCATCGCGCGACAAAGTCGTGCGCCGATTCGCCGCGCGAGAACGACACGGCGTCGTGTCGGTTCGTTCGCGCAATCAACATGCGCCCGACAACAGCCGTTGCGCCAAACACACCTGCGTGAACGAGAGGAAGGAATCGCCAGAAATCGGAACCGGTGAAGTGCATAACATGGAGATGCAGTGACCATTGTGGACCGGCATGTTCTCACAACGCGCAATGGAACATCGGCAAGCTGGGCATGCACGCGATAGCGCGCGGTCCATCTCGCGCCGCTCAAGATGAACGACCGCACTATGAATAACGTGCATTGTGGACTTGCAATAGTTTCGCTTCTTCGAGCGGTATGGCTATGGCATCTTGAAACGGCCATCAAGCACATCGGAAGCGCGCATCGCCGCGGCGGAGCAGACGTGCAAGGCACTCAATCCACGGAGGAAACGCAATGTCTCAAACCCCCACTACAAGTACCAAAGACCAGCTCGTAGCACGCTGTCTGCCGTTTCTCGAAGAAGTGAGAGACATGACTACAGGCGTCAAGGTCGAGCAATGGCTGAACACGAAATACGGCGTCGATAGCGAGTTGTACAAGGATCTCGCCCGCCTCATTACGCTCGGCGTAGAAGAAGGCTGGGCGGCCGATGTCGAGATTTCCGGCCCGAAGTACCGGCGTGCGCGGCTCGTCGCGCCTTCTGCGGAAACGTTCTTTTTCAGCATCACGGCGGTGCTGATGAACAGTACCGACAATGCGCAGAACAACCCTGAAGACGCGTTTCGCGGCGACTACCATTCGCACCCATATGGCGAGTTCAATCTCGTCGTGCCGCTCAACGAAGGCGCCGCGCTCGCCGGCCCAAGCGGATGGTGCTACGGCGGCTGGACCGCGCCCGCACCAGGCAGTCACCACTTCCCCGAGGCAAAAGGCGGGGCGGTGATCGCGCTGTTCTTCTTGCCCTCGGGACGCATTGCATACGACATCACGCCGCCCGTACACTGAACTGCACAAACACTGCGAGCCTCAACAGAGGCTCGCAGCAATCGCATCCAGCTTCAACAGTTCACCACTAGTGCGCGAGCGATTCGCCCTCCGCCACATCCTGCACGCCTGCGCTCGAACACGTCGCCTGCTTGATCAACAGGGCCACGCACGCTACCGCGCCCGATACCGCAACGACCGTGAAAATGCCTGGCAGACTGACCTGCTGCCGCGACAACTCCGCGACGAGAAACGAACCCGCGATTCCGCCGAAGCGCCCGACGCCAAGCATCCACGCGACACCCGTGCCGCGTCCCGCCGTTGGATAGAACGCAGCCGCGAGAGCGGGCATCGACGCCTGCGCGGTATTCACCAGCACACCGGCGATAAACACCGCGCACATCAGCATGCCGATATCGCCGACTGCCTGGCCAATGGCATACACGCTGATCGCACCGAATGCATAAGCGGCGGCCACGACGCGATTGGGATTGAAGCGGTCCATCAGCATGCCGCATAGCACCGTACCCACGCCGCCCAGCGGAAACAGCGCGGACACGAGCGCCGCGCGTTGCGGGCTCAGTCCCGCATCCTTGAGAAGAACGGGCATCCAGTTGACCAGTCCGTAGAAAATCACGAGGCCCATGAAGTAGCACAGCCACAGCATCACGGAACCGAGAATGAATGAACGCGACAACACGATACGAATGCCGCCACTCCCCGGTGCGTGCCTGACCGATTCCTGCATGACGAAAGCATGCGCAAAACGCGCGTCCGCACTGATGCGCACCATGACGTTGCGAATCTTCTCTACCGGCTGCTGTCGCGCCACCATGTAACGGATCGACTCCGGCAACCTGAACGCGAGCACCACGGCGAGCAGCAACGGCACTGCGCCGCCGAGCAGCAGAACGCTGCGCCAGCCGAACTGCGGAATCATCCACGCAGCGAGAAATCCGCCCAGGGCGGCGCCCAAAGGGAATCCGCAGAACATCAGATTGACGATCGTGGCGCGTCGGCCGTCGGGGCAGTACTCGCTCATCAGCGTGACGGCGTTCGGCATCGCGGCGCCAAGTCCGACGCCAGTGACGAAACGTAGCGTCGTCAGTGCGGTCAAATCCTGCGCGTAAGCCGAAGCGAAACACGCCACGCCGAACAGCAGCACGGACAAGGTCAGCACGAGGCGTCGACCGCACCTGTCCGACACAGGCCCTGAAAGTAAGGCGCCGCAAGCAAGCCCAAAGAGTGCGGCACTCAGCACAGGCGCAAGCGCCGCCCTGCCGATATGCCACTCCGACAGCAGCGAAGGCGCGATAAAGCCGATCGCAGCCGTATCGAAGCCATCCATCAGCACGATGACGAAGCACATCGCAAATACGAGCCACTGAAAGCGGGAGAAAGGGTGCTCGTTGATGAGCGCTTGTATATCGACAGTCCGGGTCTCTTCCATTGCATCCTCACTGATGGGATTGAATTGCCGGCGTCGCCACGTCAGCGCTTGCTGCGTGCCTCGCCGATCTATCGGGGGCCAAGGTTAAGAGCGCCAAATACGGCCAACAACCCGGCGAAGCACGCACGCGGCGCGCACATGCCCCTCGCGCGGCGTGGCAAGCATCGCGCGATGCGTTCGGGTTGAATCGAGAAGACCTATGTTTTCAGGCCGTTTCGACGACGTTGACGAGATTGCTCGCCATGGCGCACGCGCAGTGAATTGTTTGCATACCGATCTTGCACGGCCCGGATCAACAGCTGCGAACCTGCCGCGCGACATCGGCAAGCTGGTGCCGCAGCCATTGCAGCGCGGGGTCCGTGTCGTTGCGTTCGTGCCAGACGGCGCGCACAGCGGCGTTGTGGCACTCGTAAGGCGTCGCGCACATTTTCAGTTCGCCGTAGCGCTCCAGTTCACGGCCAAGCGATGACGGCACGAGCGCGAGCATGTCGCTGTGACGAAGCAGTGCGGGAACGGCCAGCGAATGCGCGACCGACATGCGCATGCGCGGCACGTCGGCACCGTCGGCGAATGCGCGGTTGAGCGCATCGCGGTTGAACATCTCCGATTGCCGCGCGAGCCCGCGCTCGACGATGAAGCCGCTCACTGCGCCCTCTTCCTCGCCGCCTTGCGAAATGGCGACAAGCGGATAAGCAAGCAGATCGTCACGCGTAACGGCGCGCTCGGCGATGGGGTGGTCTCGATGAAGCAGCACCACATCCGTCTGCTCCCACAGTTGCGCCGACCGCAAGCGCGTCGGCACGTCCGCGAATATGCCGATCGCCACATCGATCCGGCCGACGTCGATCTGGCCTGCGAGATCGAGCCGCGTCGATGGACGGATCACCAGGTCCACGAGCGGCGCCTCCGCGCGCAGCCGTTGACTGAGACGCCCGAGCACCAGCGACGTGATGTAGTCATTCGCCGCGACGACGAACTTGCGTTGCGCGACGCGCGGATCGAATGCATCCACGCCCAGCGCCGCCCTGATCTGCGCCAGCGCACCGCGCACCTGCGCAGCCATGCCGACGGCGCGCATCGTTGGCTCCATGCCCTTGCCCGTGCGCACGAACAGGTCATCGCCGAGCACCTGACGCATGCGTCCAAGCGCGTGGCTGATCGCGGATTGACTCAGATTCAGGCGCTTGCCCGCCAGGGCGAGATTGCGGTCTTCGAAGATCGCGTCGAATACGCGCAGCAGGTTCAGGTCGATGCGATCCGCTGACATGGTCCTAACCCTCATGATGATTGGTTGCAGGCTGTGCCGCATGACGATACCGGCGGCAACTCGCGCCGAATGCTTCGAAGATCGAACGCGACAGTGCGTCGTGTTGCGTCATGACTTCCGGGTGCCACTGCACGCCGAGCGCGAAGTCGTGTCCGTTCAGCCGATACGCTTCGATCAGACCGTCGGGCGCGCGAGCTTCGACGACAAGCCGCGGCGCGAGCGCGGCAACGCCCTGCCGATGCAGCGAATTCACGCGCACGCGGTGCGCGTTGGCGAGCGTCGACAGCATGCCAGCAGGCGTGAGTTCGACTTCGTGGCGGTATCGATAGCGGGTGGACAGATCTTCTGCGAGGTCTTCGAGATGGTCTTCCGAATGACCGGACGCGTAGATATCCGTGTGGAGCGTGCCGCCAAAGGCGACGTTCATTTCCTGGAAGCCACGGCAGATTGCGAGAATTGGCATGCCGCGCGCCGCCGCGCCGCGCATCAGTTCCAGCGCGACGTGATCGCGATCGGGATCGGAAAGCGCGTCGCGACTTGCCTCGCCGCCATACCTGTGCGCCTCCACGTTCGATGCGCCGCCCGGAAACAGCAAGCCGTTCACGCCATCAAGGTAATCGTCCACCGATTCGATCTCGCGTGATGCCGGAATCAGCACGGGACTGACATTCGCACCCGACATCAGCGCGCGAACATAGCTGTGCTTCGCGCCATGCTGGTCGTGTTCACCGACGAAGAAGCGGTCGCATACCAGTCCGACGAGAGGACGGCCGTGTTTTTCAGCGCTCATTCCGCAACTCCTCGACGGCATGCACATCGCGGCTCGCGAGCGTCTTCAGATCGAATGCTGGATCGCGCACCACCTCCGGCGTAACTCGCGCGCCGTTCGCGAGCAGCTTGCGCGCGAACATGTGATCCTGCGGCCGGTTGATGCTATCGACGGCGATCAGCTTGTCGTCGCGAAAGTAGAACAGCGAGAAACGCTTGTCTTCGACGGAACCGCGCATCGCGTAGTCGGTAAAGCCCGCGTTCACGCCGGCCATCTGCAGCTTCAGGTCGTATTGATCGGACCAGAACCAGGGCAGCGCGCGATACGGCTCCGACCGCCCGACAACTGTTGCCGCTGCCGTCTTTGCCATATCGTTTGCGTTCTGCACGGATTCGATCCGGCATGCGTGCGTGCCCGGCGGCGCCCAGTGAGGGACGAACGAAGCGCAATCGCCGGCGGCGACGATCGACGGGTCGCTGGTGCGCGCGCAGGCGTCCACCACGACGCCGCCCGCCACGTTCAACCCGCAATCGGCGGCGAGTTCGGTATTCGGAACCACACCGATACCGACCACGACGAGATCGCAAATGAGCCGTACGCCATCATCGAGTTCAACCGATACGCTCCCATCCGTGTCGTGCAGCGCCACCACCTTGCGGCCGAACTCGAACGCGACGCCATGCTCCGTATGAGCACCCAGCATGAAGCCCGACAGCCACGGCGACGCGACGCGTGCAAGCAGACGCGGCTCCGTCTCTACCACCGTCACTTCGAGTCCCTGCTGACGCAGCGAAGCCGCCGCTTCGAGACCGATATAGCCGCCGCCGATCACGACCGCGCGTCGCGCCGTGCGCGCAGTCTGTGCGAGACGCCTTGCGTCGCGCAGATCGCGTAAGTAATGAACGGCGCCAAGTGTCGCGCCGGGACAGTCGAGCTTGCGCACGCGCGCGCCCGTCGTCAGCGCAACGTGGTGATACGCGATGCGCGAGCCGTCGTGCAGTTCGATCTCGCGACGCTCGCGGTCGATGTGCGTGGCGCGCGTCGACGGCATCCATTCGATCTTCTCTTCGTCGAAAAACGCCTGCGAACGCAGCGGTAAACGCTGCTCCGCAAAGCTGCCCGTCAGAAAGCCCTTCGACAGCGGCGGTCGTTGATACGGCGCATCGGGCTCGTCGCCGAGCAGGACGATACGGCCGTCAAAGCCGAGTTCGCGCGCGGACGCGGCGAGCTGGACGCCCGCATACGACGCGCCGACAACCACAAGCGTGCTATTCATGATGTCACCCTTGCCTGGGCGGAATCCGGACGACAAGTCCTTCCGTCGCAGCCATCATGACGAGCTGGCAGCTCAGCCGGCTTTCGGGCCGTCGCTCGGCGGCGACGCCGTCGAGCAGTTCCAGTTCGGAGTCGTCGGGTAACGGCAGATCCGCCGTCGACGAGCCGTCGATATAAACATGGCACGTCGCGCACGACAGGCAGCCGCCGCATTCGGCATCGATGCCGCGCACGTTGCCGTGAATCGCGGCCTCCATCACGCTGGTGCCGGCGGGTACTTCGATTTCGCGGCGATCGCCGTCGCGCAGAATGTAGGTGACGATAGGCATGACTTCTCTCCTTGATGGGAACGCCATCAGAACGTTTCGAAATATTCGCGGTGTTCCCACTCGGTCACTTCCAGATTGAAGCGATTGATCTCCGCTTCCTTCAGCTTGCAGAAGTAGTCGATGAATGCGCTGCCGAATCCTTCGCGCAGCGATTCGTCGGCATGTAGCGCGGCGATCGCATCGCTCAACGTGCGGGGCAATGCAACGGCCTGCGTTTCGTAGGGCGTATCCGCCGAGGCGGGCAGTTCGAGTTTACGTCTGAGTCCGTCCAGCCCCGAGAGCACCTGCGAGCCGAAGTACAGGTACGGATTCGCGGCCGACTCGCCGACGCGGTTCTCGATGCGCGTCGCGGGATCGTTTTGTCCGCCCAGCACGCGCAACATCACGCCGCGGTTGTCGCATCCCCAGTTCGCGCGATCGGGTGCATTCGAATACGGCCGATAGCGGCGATATCCGTTGATGGTCGGCGTCGACAGTGCGGCTGCGCCTTGCGCGTGCGCGAGCAAGCCTGCGAGATACCGCTGTCCGACGGTCGAGAGCGGTGCGTCCGTATTTGTCGGCATGAACGCGTTGGTGCCGTCCGCGCTATGCACGAGCGACTGATGCAGATGCCATCCACTCGAAACAACATTCGGAATGCGCGGGCGACACATGAATGTCGCGTGATAACCGTTGCGCTGACAGATCTGCTTGACCGCGCTGCGAAACAGAATCATGTCGTCCGCACTCTTGATGCCTCGGGTCGGCGCGAACGTGAACTCGAACTGGCTCGGGCCGTATTCGACTTCGAGCGAGCGCACGGGCAACGCGAGCCCGTCGATGCCGCGCCTGAGCATTTCCATCACGTTATCGACGGCGTCGTAGCGCAGTTCCGTCAGATACTGATAACCGTGCGACAACAGCTCGACATCGGGCGGAATGCCCGGCTGACCTGAATGCTCGGGCTTCATGTTCGGATCAGTGACCTTGAAGACATGAAACTCGACTTCGAGACCGGACACGAGCTCGAACCCATGATTGCCGAGCTGTTCCAGCGCATGGCGAAACAGATGACGCGTGCCGAACGGCACGGGCCTGCCGTTCGGAAAGTAGACGTCGCACAGCACCCAGCCCGTATGCGGCGCCCACGGCAGAATGCGGAAAGTTTCGGGATCGGCGACCATCAACGTATCGCAGGCACCCTGCATTTCAGGCATGTCGAAGCCGCCGCCTGCCGTAAACACGGGGAACACCGTGCGGTGCGACGCATCTTTGGCGAGCAGCGTGCTCGTCAGCGTGACGCCAGACTTGAATGCGTTGATCGCCTCGTCGACGACGAGCGTCTTGCCGCGCAGCAGTCCGTGCTGATCGGGAAACGAAAAGCGGACCACTTGCACGTCGCTCTTTTTGAGCCGTTCGAGCAGCTCGGCGTACGCATCATGCTGGGCGTCCGTCCACAAACCATGGTTTTCAACAAAAGACATCGTGCTTCACGCGGCAGTTGAACGGCCGCGCGCTCCATTGTGATTGCGGGATCCGTCCTCAAGCCTTCGGCGCGGGCCACGGCGCGGCATCGCGGCGTTTGACGTCGGATGCCTTCCAGTAGTCGTCCCAGCCATCGGCGGGCCCAATGCCGTCGATCGATGCCGGTCCCGTCAGATGCGCCGCCTGCTGTTCGTCGATCATCATCAGCGTCTTCTCGCCGGCGCGCGTCTTCTCGATCGCATCGACGAGCAGACGGCGGTACGCGATGATCCCCTTGTCGGTCGTGCCCAGATGCTCGCGCGTGCGGTCCTGGATCGCGCCCTGCGATTCGACGGCCCACTGGTCGTGGACGTTGATGTCGAAACCCATGCCCGTGTAGGTCTGGCTCTGTTGCTCGTCGATATCGAAGCCGTAGTGGTTGCGTTTGTTCTTGCGCGATGTGTAATCGGGAAGTTCGTACAGGTCGAGCCGTTGCGCACGCATCTGCGCCTTGTCGGTCGGCGCGCCGAAGCTCGTGAAGATCGCGTACCAGTAACAGTTCTCGTCGTCGACGGGCACGTGCCATTGCGTGATCGTCATCTCCGCGCTCATCGGTATCACGAACGCCTGCGGAAACACGACGTTGGTCACGCGCACGTGCGTCTGCGTGTCGTCGAGCGGGCGCTTCGCGATCAGCCGAAGCCCATAGTCAGCCGGACTGACGAGAATCTCGGGCGACTCGTATTCGCGCAGCACCTTCGTGATCGGCATATCCGAATCCGCCGACGCGCCACGAAACTGCTTGCCGTAGCTGTCGCTCACGTCCTCGTCTTCGAAGAAACGGTGCAGGAACGATGCGTGGGCGGGATCGATGCCGACTTCGAGCGCTTGCAGCCAGTTGCATTCGAACAGCCCTTTGAAGGCGAACGTGTATTCGCCCGGCGCGGCGAAGCAGTCGAAGTTCGGGAACGCAGGCGGCTCGCCGCCGCCGATGTAGGCGAACAGAATGCCGCTGCGCTCGACCACGGGATACGCGCTTTGGCGGACCTTCTTGCAGAGCGTGCTGCCGATGGGTTCGCCGGGCGTCGACAGACAGCTTCCGTTGACGTCGAAGAGCCAGCCATGAAACGCGCAGCGCAGGCCGCCTGCCTCGAGACGGCCCGCCGCCAGATCCGCGCCGCGATGCGGGCAGTCGCGATCGAGCATGCCGTAGCGACCCTGCTCGTCCTTGAATACGACGAAGTCCTGACCCATCAGCCGCACCGCACGGACGGGGCGCTGCGCGGGCAACTCCTCCACGAGCGCCACGGGCTGCCAGTAGTTGCGCAGTAGCTGGCCGGCGGGTGTGCCTTTGCCGACGCGCGTGATCGTGTCGTTTTGCTGGGAACTCATCATGGCCTGTCTCCGGTTGACCTGAATGCATGAGGCGGCTTGCTGTATGCAATGCGACCTCTGATGAGCACGAAGAATAGAGCTAAGAATTCATATATTCAATCCCTGCATACACAACACACCGCTCAAGAATCCGTTTTTATCGTCAAAATCATGGCCAACATTTCTTTATATCTTTGATACATATAGATATTTTTCTACACTCCAGGACTTTCCCTGGCGCATACGCTCAGAGCCCTGAAATCACGATTCAGACCATCTTGCATACAATGCAGAACATCGCGCCACCCGCGTCCGCATTTTCCGGCCCCGCGCCGCCTCGCATGCCCTACAATCAGACGCACGAAGTCCGCCGCGGCTAACCCGGCAAGAGCACCGGAGAATGAAATGGAATCCCAGCAAGAACGTGTATTGGTGTATCTGCGCGACCTGATCCTGAAGGGCGAATTCGCCCCCGGCGAGCGCCTCGGCGAAGTCGCGCTCGCCGAGCGGTTGCAGGCATCTCGCACGCCCGTTCGGCTCGCGCTCACCACGCTCGAACAGGAAGGCCTTGTCGAACCATCCCCGGCGGGCGGCTATGTGATGCGGCGCATCACCGCCGCGGAAATCGCGGATGCCATCGCGGTACGCGGGCATCTCGAAGGCATGGCTGCGCGTCTCGTGGCCGAACATGGCGTGCCGCGTCAGTTATCGAACGCGCTGAACGAATGTCTGCGCGGTGGCGACCGGTTGCTCGCGAAGTCCGAACTGGACCTCGACGACTACGCCGCATACACGGACATGAATAGCCGGTTTCACAAGCTGATCGTCGAAGGCTCGGGCAACGCGGCGCTGATCCGCGCGATCGAAATGAACAACCGCCTGCCGTTCGCCGCCGCAAGCGCGATGCTGCCGATGCAATCCGCCATCGACGAAGGCCGTCAATGGCTTTTCATGGCACATCAGCAGCATCACAGCCTCGTGCAGGCGATGGAACGCGGTGAAGGCACACGCGCGCAGTCGCTGGCGACGGAGCACGTGCAGATCGCGCAAAGAAACCTGACCTATGCGCTCGAACGTCCAGAGGTTTATCTGAAGCTCGCGCCTGCGTTGCAGCTTGTCGCGGAGGCGGTTTTATAAGCGCCGTGTCGGTACGCGTACCGACTGCATGGCGTCGAAACCCGTTTTAGACGCTGGCTGGCAAATCCCATCTGCTGCAAGTTGAACTTGCAGCCTTTTCACCGCAGTCCGTCCTTCGCCTGTGTCATCATTGGCTTAACATTTTCAAAGCCGTGGAGACCGGTCCTAAATGAATTCGGACGCCTATATTGTCGACTCCATTATCCGATCGCGGAAAGCTGTTCGGGTCTTTCGTCCAGACGCAGTTTCGAAAGAAAACGTCATTGCTATTCTCGACGTCGCACGTACGGCGCCCAGCAATTCGAACACGCAACCGTGGCGCGTTCACGTGCTGGGCGGCGAGGTCAAACGGCAATTCAGCGACGCGCTAGCGCGTGCTCACGCGGACGAAACGCATCCGCCGCTGCAACACATGCCGGAACCTTTACCCGACTCATTCCGCTCGCGACAGGAGGATTTCGGTATGCGCTACTACGGCGCACTCGGTATCGACAAATCGGACATCGATGGACGTTCCCGGGCGACAGGCAGAAACTTCGATTTTTTCGGCGCCCCCGTCGGCATGATTTTCACGATCGATGCCTGCCTAAAGAAGCACAGCTGGCTCGACTATGGGCTGTTCCTTCAAACCGTCATGATTGCGGCTCGCTCTCGCGGACTGCATACGTGCCCGCAAGTCTCGTTCGCGCGTTACCAGTCGGTCATCGCCAATCAACTCGCGCTTGAACCGGGCCACGAGGTGGTCTGCGGGATGTCTCTCGGCTATGCGGACGAGGATTCCGTCGTGAACCGACTCCAGATCCCGCGTGAGTCGGTCGACGGGTTCGCAAGGTTCGCCGGGCTCGACGAATAGAACTGACGCACGTCTTGCAAGCACGCCCGCAAACGCAATGCGTGCGCGTGATCGCAATGGCCCATCGAGCCCATCTGACCATTCTCCGCGTCACGCAACCGACATTCTTTCCCTCGCTGTTCTCAACATCTTCTCCTCAGAATCATGACCATCAAAGTTCTTGCTCTATGCGGAAGCGGCCGCAGCGATTCATTGAATCGCAAACTTCTGGACATCGCGGCGCGCGGCGCGCATGAGGCCGGCGGCGAGATTACATTTATCTCGTCGGCGGATTATCGGTTGCCACTGTATGAAGGCGACTTCGAAAACGGGAACGGCGTGCCTGACAGCGTAAGAAATCTGCAGCGACTGTTTGCCGAACACGCAGCGCTTCTGGTTGCATCGCCGGAGCACAACGGCGGTTACACGGCGTCGCTGAAGAACGCGATTGACTGGATCAGTCGACCTCTCGAGAGCGGTGAGTCCGGGATTCGGCTATTCGCAGCGAAAGTGGCCGCCGTGGTATCCGCATCGCCAGGACCGATGGGCGGTGTTCGTTCGATGCTCGGCATGCGAGGGGTGCTTGAAAAGCTGGGCGCCATCGTTATTCCCCAAGGATTCTCACTTGGCGCCGCGCATCTGGCATTCACCGAAGCGGGTCGTCTCTCCGACGAAAAGGCGGATGCCGAGGTCCGACTGGTCGGCGCCCGTTTGGTTGAAACGACACGGCAACTCTCCCGACAATAAGCAGGAAGGGGGTGCGTAGCCCATACGCCCGGTCCGCTAATCGAGTCTGATGCGCAACTGGCGCCCCCCCTACTCGTTGCTTTTAACCAGGTTGGGTATCTAAAATATTTATCGGTAAGAAATTTTCGATGGTCGGCAGACCGCTTTGCCGACCGTGCTTCGCGCCTGCTGCCCCGTCTGAAGACATCATAATTAGCCGTAGAACCGTGGTTGACACACCCGAGACCGCTGTTATCTCATGCGTTTATTCAATGCGGGATTTGCTTCGTTGACAGACCGTCTTGCGAAGCGACGCGTGTCACGGGACTTACGGCTATGGCAAAAATCATCGGCGGGCTTGCCGCATCACATACTCCGACGATCGGCTTCGCGTTCGACAAGAACAAGCGGGACGATCCGGTCTGGGCCCCAATCTTCGAGAATTTCGCTCCGCTGGCCGACTGGCTCGCCGAGAAGCGCCCCGACGTGCTGGTCACGATCTATAACGACCACGTCACCTCGTTCTTCTTCGATCACTATTCGGCGTTCGCACTAGGCGTCGGCGAGCAATGGCAGGTCGCGGACGAAGGCGGCGGCGCACGCGATTTGCCCGCCATCAAGGGCCATCCGCAATTCGCTGCGCACATCGGCAAGTCGCTGATGACGGACGAGTTCGACATGTCCTTCTTTCAGAACAAGGCGCTCGATCACGGCTGCTTCTCGCCCCTGTCGATGCTGTGCCCGCACAAGCCGGAGTGGCCCGTCAAACTCGTTCCTCTGCAGATGGGCGTTCTGCAACTGCCCGTGCCCAGCGCGCGGCGCTTCTACAAGCTCGGTCAGGCGCTGCGCCGCGCGATCGAAAGCTACCCGGAAGATCTGAAAGTCGCGATTCTCGCGACGGGTGGCCTCTCCCACCAGGTGCACGGCGAACGCGCCGGCTTCAATAACACCGAATGGGACCAGCGCTTCCTGGACCTGTTCGAGCGCGACCCCGAGCAACTCGCGAACATGACGATCGCCGAATATGCGGAACTCGGCGGCTACGAAGGCGCGGAAGTCATCATGTGGCTCACGATGCGCGGCGCGCTGTCGTCGAACGTGGTCTGCAAGCACCGCAGCTACTACCTGCCGTCGATGGCGGGCATCGCGACGGCGATTTATGAAGGCGAAGACAGCGAACCCAATCCGGCCATCGTCGAGCGGCATCGCCAGAAGATGGCGGTTGAACTCACCAATGTCGAGAAGCTCGACGGCACGTATCCGTTCTCGATCGAGATGGCCGTGCGCGCGTATCGGATCAACGACTACCTGCATCGCATGGTCGAACCGGAGCATCGCGAAGCGTTCAAGTGCGACGAAGAAGCGAGCTTCGAGGCGGCAGGCCTGACCGAACAGGAGCGCGACCTGATCCGCCGGCGCGACTGGCGCGGACTACTCCACTATGGCGTCATCTTCTTCATGCTGGAGAAGCTCGGCGCCGTCACAGGCGTGTCGAATCTGCACATCTACGCCGCGATGCGTGGCGAAACACTCGAAGCATTCCAGAAGACCCGCAACGCGCCCGGTGCGCTTTATTCGGTAGCCGGCAAGGGTAGTCAAAGCCTTTCATGGGACAAGTCCGGGTCGCCCAAGCAATAGATCGCACGGACGCCTAGCCATTGCACTGACAGAGACAGCAACGATGATCATCGACATTCACGGCCACTACACCACTGCACCGAAAGCGCTGGAAGCCTGGCGCAACCGCCAGATCGCCGGCATCAAGAATCCGGCTGAGATGCCGCACGCGTCCGAACTGCACATTAGCGACGATGAATTGCGCGAGTCTATCGAGAGCAACCAGCTTCGGCTGATGCGCGAGCGTGGCCTCGATCTGACCATTTTCAGTCCGCGTGCGAGCTTCATGGCGCATCACATTGGGGACTTCGAGGTCTCGAGCACGTGGGCGGCCATCTGCAATGAACTGTGCTTTCGCGTGAGCGAACTGTTCCCGGACCACTTCATTCCGGCGGCGATGCTGCCGCAAAGTCCAGGCGTCGATGTCAAGACCTGCATCCCTGAGCTGGTGAAGTGTGTCGAGCAGTATGGCAATGTCGCCATCAACCTGAACCCGGACCCGTCGGGTGGTCACTGGACCAGCCCGCCGCTGTCGGACCGGCACTGGTATCCCATCTACGAGAAGATGGTCGAATACGACATCCCGGCGATGATTCACGTCAGCACGAGTTGCAACGCGTGCTTTCACACTACCGGTGCGCATTATCTGAACGCGGATACGACCGCGTTCATGCAATGCCTCACTTCGGATCTGTTCCAGGATTTCCCGACACTGCGCTTCGTCATCCCGCACGGCGGCGGTGCTGCGCCGTATCACTGGGGGCGCTTCCGTGGGCTTGCGCAGGAACTGAAGAAGCCTCTGCTCAAGGACCATCTGCTGAACAACGTGTTCTTCGACACCTGTGTCTATCACCAGCCGGGCATCGACCTGCTGACGCGTGTGATCCCCGTCGAGAACATTCTCTTCGCAAGCGAAATGATTGGCGCCGTGCGGGGCATCGACCCTGAAACGGGCTTCAACTACGACGACACGAAGCGCTATGTCGAGGCAGCGGCCATCGACGCAGAGGACCGTTACAAGATCTACGAGGGCAACGCGCGGCGTGTCTATCCGCGTCTGGACGCTGCCCTCAAGGCAAAGGGAGTTTGACTATGTATGAAATGGGCGTTGTCTACCGCAACATCAAACGCGCGGATAGGGAAGTCGCCAGCAAGCTTGGCGCCTTGGGTTCTGCCACCGTTCACGAGGCAATGGGTCGTACCGGCCTGCTCAAGCCGTACATGCGCCCTATCTACCCTCACGCCCAGGCGTGCGGTACAGCGGTCACGGTCCTGCTGCATCCCGGCGACAACTGGATGATGCACGTCGCCGCCGAACAGATTCAACCCGGCGACATCGTCGTTGCGGCCATCACGGCGGACTGCACCGATGGCTACTTTGGCGATCTGCTGGCGACCAGCTTCAAGGCGCGCGGCGCCACGGGTCTCATCATCGATGCCGGTGTGCGCGACGTAAAAGTTCTCGAGGAGATGGGGTTCCCCGTCTGGAGCAAGGCAATTTCTTCGAAGGGCACGATCAAGGCAACGGTGGGCTCGGTCAATATCCCGGTGGTTTGCGCTGGCGCACTCGTTTCGCCTGGCGATGTGATCGTCGCGGACTTCGACGGCGTGGTCGCCGTTCCTGCGTCTGCCGCCGCCGCGGTACTCGACAAGGCGAGTGCGCGGGAAGCGCTGGAAGCAGAGAAACGCGCGAAGCTCGCTTCCGGTGTTCTGGGACTCGACATGTACAACATGCGTGAGCCGCTGAAGCAGGCCGGCCTGCGTTATATCGACTGATTGAGACGGGTATGTCGACTGATACTTCGCGTGTTTCATTGACCGTCATTTCGTCGATGGCTACGCGTCATGTTTTGACGCAGCTTGCGCAAGCGTACGAGGCCATGTCCGGGCAGCGCGTTTCGATTGTTTCGGTAGGCGGCGTTGAAGCGGCCCGACGCATTCAGGAAGGCGAGCGTTTCGATGTTGTCGTTCTTGCGTCCGACGCACTCGATCGGTTGGAGCGTGATGGTCACATCATCTCTGGAAGCCGCGTCGGTGTTGCGCGCTCGGAGGTGGCGGTCGCCATCAAGCACGGAGAGCCGCGTCGGGACGTCAGTTCAGAATCCGCTGTACGCGATGCCGTGTTGCGCGCTCGGACCATCGGGTATTCAACGGGACCGAGCGGGACGCATATCATCAATCTGCTTCGTCAATGGGGCATTGCTGAGGTCATCGCGGATCGTATCGTCGAGGCGCGGCCCGGTGTACCCGTTGGCAGTCTCGTCGCCGAAGGAAAGGTCGAACTCGGTTTTCAGCAGCTAAGCGAACTTGTCCACGAACCCGGCATCGATATAGTCGGCATGCTTCCAGCAGCGATCCAGGCTGTCACGGTCTTTTCAGCGGCAATCTGCGCAACGTCGGAACGACAGGAAGCCGCCAAAGCCTTCCTGAACCATCTCGCTTCCGCGGACGGCGATCAGGTGAAAATCGCGCACGGAATGGCGCCTGTCTGACTTTCGTGTCGATCCCAATATCCGCGAACAGCCGGAAGCTTGGGAGAGACTGCGGTGACGGCCGGGCCTTCACCGCAGTCTGTCAGGTTTCGCGTCCGGATCGCTTCAAACGAAACTAACCCAGTCACCCTTCGCTCGGATCATACGCCGACACGCAGTTCTCAAGCTTCCATTTCTTCTCAGCGTCCGTATCAGGCCGAGGCGGTCGAATGCCGTCGATCAACCACAGTTCTCGCGGCGTTTCGCCGACGTGCAACTCGTAGTGGTAGCCCCGATCCTGAACAAATGGCGCTATCGCTGCATTCGCCTTGCGCAGCCACGACTCCGTCCACACGACGTCCTTGGCGATGTGTCTGGCGAACTGGTCCAGTCTGATTCTCACAAAGTCGTCTCGTGACACGCCTCCCATGTAGAAGGAGTCCTTCGGCTGCTCATGAAACAGGACGCCTACGTAGAAGCGAGGAATGATGTAAATGTCGGCGATACGGTTGGCCATCTCCTGCTTGTCATCTGCCGTGTAGGCGCCGACGGGATGATAGATATTCCACAAAGGCATTTTTGTCTCCATGCATCAATAGATGCCGCGTTTCTTATGTCAGAACATCCGGGTCTCTTGCGAGATTGGATGAATTTGACATGAGTGAGGCGGCGGTATCGGTAGTCCAAGGATAGGCCACCGGTGAAAACCAGTGCGCTTCGCAACGCAGCGCTTTTAGGAAAAGCAATCCGCCCTAGTGGCGACGCGGAAGGCCAAGTATGCTGCGAGCTTCGTCAGGCGTTGCCACGTCTCCTCCGATGCTTTTGATGATATTCACCGCACGCTTAACCAGCGCAGCGTTGCCCGGCGCCAACTCTCCTTTGGCAAGATACAGATTGTCCTCGAGGCCTACGCGGACATGGCCGCCAAGAATCACGCTTTGCGCCACGATCGGAAATTGGGCACGCGAGATGCCGAACGCCGACCAACGCGCGCCCTCGGGCAGATACCGCTTCATCTGAAGAAGACTTTCGGTGTCGGCGGACGCTCCCCATGGCACGCCAAGGCACAACTGGAACAGCGGAGCCTGGAAAACCCCCTGCGTTTCAATCAGGTGGCGCGCGAGGCGCACGTGCCCGAGATCGAATACCTCGAGCTCCGGCTTCACGCCCGCTTCCTCGATCAAGGTTGCCATCTTGACCAGATGGTCTGGCACGTTAACGAATGCGCGATTGCCGAAGTTCATGGTCGCTATGTCGAGCGTGCAGATTTCCGGACGCAATTCGAGCACATGCTGCACGCGTGCCTCAGGCGTCATCATCGTACTCAGTTCACTGCCCCGGTTCGGGTCTTCGTCGCTGGGAACGAAACGTGCACCCGGACCCGTCGTCAGATTGATCAATATCGGGCACCCGCTATCGCGGATACGCGAAACGACTTCTCTGTAGAGCGACAGCTCCGTGCTTGGAACGCCAGTCCTGGGGTCACGAACGTGAATGTGAGCGATGCTCGCGCCGGCTTCACATGCTGCAATGGCCTCATCGGCGATTTGCCTGGGCGTGACGGGCACTGCAGGGTTCAGCCGCGGGGTATCGTCGCTTCCAGTGAGTGCGCAACTGATAATCGTCTTGCTTGTCATAGTGTTCGTTCAAAGGGAATATGAATGAAGCGCCACAATCGCGCGCTTCGCCATGGGCGCAGCGTCAGGCGTCCCGTTCAGGCGGCCCGCGCGGGGCCGAACGGTGCCACCCCGACGGGCGCAACCTTGATCAGCTTCTTGTTGACGAACTCGTCGAAGCCAAGCTGAGAAAGCTCCCGACCAAAACCTGAACGCTTGACGCCACCGAACGGCAATTCCGCCGACGTGCCGAACGGCTGATTGACGAACACCATGCCGCTGTCGATCTGCGCGGCGACCCGCTCGCCGCGTTCGGTATCCGCGGTGAACACCGACGCGCCGAGACCGAACGGCGTGCCATTAGCGAGCGCAATCGCGGCCGCTTCATCCTCGACGACGTGGAAAGCGGCGACGGGTCCGAACAGTTCTTCGGCGAAGACGGGATTTTGCGGCGTGATGTCGGTCAGAACAGTCGGTTGCAAGTAGAAGCCCGGGCGCTCGACGCGCTTGCCGCCACACACGATGCGCGCACCGTGCGAAGTCGCGCGCTCGATCTGCTCAAGCAGCAGGTTGAGTGCGCGCTCGGACGAGACGGGGGCGACGGCGGTCGCCGGATCGGTGGGATCGCCGGTCTCGAGCGCGGCCATACGCGTCGCGAAGCCATCGAGGAACGCATCGCCGCGTGCCTTGCCGACCACGATGATGCGTTTGGAGCTGACGCATAGTTGACCCGCATTGAACATGCGGCCCGCGACGGCGCTTTGGATGGCCCAGTCGAGCGGCGCATCCTCCAGTACGATGAACGGGTCGCTGCCGCCCAGTTCGAGCACGACTTTCTTCAGATTGCGGCCGGCACGCTCGGCGACCGCGGCACCGGCGCGCTCGCTGCCCGTCAGCGTCACACCCTGGACGCGCGGATCGTCGATGACGCGCCCGGCCTGTTCGATCGAGATGAACAGATTCGTATATACGCCATCGGGCGCACCCGCTTCCTCGAACAGCCGCGCGAAGGCCAATGCCGATTGCGGCACGTTTTCCGCGTGCTTGAGCAGCAGGACGTTGCCCACCATCAGTTGCGGCCCGGCTACTCGCGCAATCTGGTAGTACGGCAAATTCCACGGCTCGATGCCGAGCAGCACGCCGACCGGCTCGATGTGCACTGCAGCGCCGGGCGCTTCTGCGAGCGGACGGGGCTGCAGATAGGCGTGTGCGTGCTTCGCGTAGTAATCGAGGATGCTGGCCGCCGATTCCACTTCCCTTAGCGCTTCCCCGCTGCGCTTGCCCATTTCCAGCGTCAGATAGCCAGCGTATTCGACCGCCTTTTCCCGCAGCAGCGCCGCCGCGCGCGACACGATGCGTGCCCGGTCGCTGACCGGACGGCGGCGCCAGTCGGTTTCAAAAGCGCGATGCGCCGCAGCAAGCTTCGCTTCTAGCAACGCGTCGGATATGTCGTCGTAGGTGGCGAGCAGTTCGCCGGTGGCAGGATTGATGGTCATGTACGGCATGAGGTTCTCCGTGAAAAGGGATGGCATCGCGTCATCGCATGACCTCATGCTAACACCGTTAACACCATCTCTGCACACGCTTTTGACGCCAGGAATAACCCTCATGGAACTTCATGTTAACGGTGTTACTATAATCAGGTATTTTTTCAACTGAGGAAGCGAAATGGCAAAGGGATATTGGGTGGCGGCGTATCGAGCGGTCCATGACGCGAGCAAGCTCGCGGCATACGGCGTCCTCGCGACAGAGGTGGTGAAAGCGGCGGGCGGAAAGTTCCTGGTGCGAGGCGGAGAGGTCGTTGCGTTCGAGGCGGGTCTGAAGGAACGGACGGTCGTGGTCGAATTCCCGAGCTTCGAACAGGCTCTTGCCACGTTTCAGAGTGAGGCTTATCAGAAAGCGTTGGCCGTACTGGGGGACGGAGCCGAAAGGGACGCGCGCGTTGTCGCGGGCGTCGACTACTGACGCTCATTGAAGGGTAGCGAGGCCGCCCGCACTGTATGTCAGCGCGGGCGCTGTTCACTGGAGCAGCCAGCATTCGACCAGTGTGACGATATGACTGTCGACTCATGCGCCGCCGGCATCAAGTTCAATCCCAATACGAGGATTTCCCTGCCGCACTGTTCCAATCGAGGATTTCCGGAGAAAGTTTTGGATGATAGACAAATGTCGTTACGCGCCCTGGTCGAGCATTGGCTTGCACCCGGTAAGACGCAGCGGGTCAGAGTCGTCGAGTTTCGGAATAACAGAGTCACGCAGCAATGCTATGTACGTGTGGAGGTGTTGAAGACAGGCGAGCGCATGGCGATGTTCTTCTTCCGGCACCAGGATGGCATATGGCGCGTATTTCCCCCTGCTCGAGTCCGGCCCGCGATGGGCTGCAGTCTTAGTTTTACTCGCTAACGGAATCAACGCGATGTTTCTGACGGGAAAACGTGTGTCGAGTCGATCACGATGCATGTTATTTAGTTCGTTATGCTATTTGTTCAGCATTACGGGCTGCACTGTAGCGTTCGAATAGTCGAGCCCCCCCAGCTGTCTTTCCAACGACAGAGAAACGAACCTCTCCACGCGTTACGTATTGAGTGTCCCGAGTGCGCAGTGGCCAGGGAAAACGCGACTATCAACACATCGCCCCAATGTTATACTTGTTAACATCAAAATCCGAAGCACCTGAACCAGACAAAATGGAGCAACGATGGACGAAGCAATTGTTCTGAAAGAAGTCAAAGGTAACGTGACGGTTCTTACGATGAACCGCCGCCCACATAACCTGATGGGTCCGACGCTGTATCGCGCGCTACTCGATGAGTTCGACGAGGCGGTGAAATGCGGCTCACGCGCGATCCTGCTGCGCAGCGGTCTACGGCACTTCTCGGCCGGCGCCGAAGTGTCGCTATTCCCGGATCGCATTGCCAGGCAAGGCCAGGGACTGATGGATCCGCTCGAGGTGCTGCGCGGCTTCGAGACACTGCCGATCCCGATCGTTGTCGCGGTGAACGGCACGTGCCTTGGCGGCGGCTTCGAAGTGGCGCTCGCCTGCGATTTCAGCGTGGTCGCCGAGTCGGCCAGGATCGGATCAGTCGAGGTCGCGCTGGGCCTGCATCCGCTGCTCGGCGGCATCCAGCGTCAGGTGATGCGCGCCGGGCCGGCGCGTGCAAAAGAACTCGCGATGCTCGGCCGCCGTTACGACGCAGCGACGCTCGAACGCTGGGGCTTGATCAATCTCGTCGTGCCCGACGACAAGCTCGATGAAGTCGCGCTGTCCGTTGCGCAGGAACTGGCGGCCGGTCCGACCATCGCGCATGCCGCGACCAAGCAGCTCGTGCGGGTCGCGGTCAACGAGGGTGTAGCTGCCGCCGACGAAGCAATGTTCGAACTGCAAAAGCCGGTCTGGGCGTCGCAAGATATCCAGCGTGGACTGGAGGCCTTCAATACCTCCGGCCCGGGCACCGCCATTTTCGAGGGGAATTGACATGGGCGGACCACTCGAAGGACTCAAGGTCGTCGACTTTTCGCGGGTGCTGGCCGGCCCGCTGTGCGCCCGGACGCTGGCCGATCTCGGTGCCGACGTGATCAAGATCGAGCCGCCGCGGCCCGATGTGTCGCGTGCTGCGTTCCCGAATCGCGACGGCATGTCGGGCTACTATGCGCAGCAGAATAGCGGCAAGCGTAACGTCAGTATCGATCTGAACGCGCCGCACGCCCGCGAGCTCGTGCTACGACTGTGCGACGAGGCGGACATCATCGTCGAGAATTTTCGGGCCGGCACGCTCAAGGGCTTCGGACTCGACTATGACACGCTCGCGAGGCGCAATCCAAAGGTCGTCTACGTGTCGATCACCGGCTACGGCCAGCGCGGCGCCTGGGCGTCGCGCATGGCCTACGCGCCGACCGTGCAGGCCGAAACGGGCTTCACGCACAACACGCTGCGCCACTTCGACAGCGCGGCCGACGGCCGCAAGTGGACCGATCCGCTGTCGCACGCGGACGTCTATGCGGGCCTGCAGGCGACCATCGCCGTGCTTGCGGCGGTGCGCAAGCGTGAAGTAACGGGACGCGGCCAATACATCGACGTCGCGATGGCCGCCGTGATGCTGTCGATCAACGAACGCGCTCACCTCGATCTCGCCGGTGTCGATACGGGCGCCGAGCCGGGTATCCTCGGCGCCTCCGACGGCCCGCATTTCGTTGGCCCCGGTGGTGAAGAGTTCGTGGCGGCGCAAAGCATCATCGGCAGCAACACGTTTCCAAATTACTTGCGCGCCATGCGCCGTATGGACCTTGCGCGGGATCCGCGCTTCAGCACCGCTGAGCGCCGCCAGCAGAACTACAACGCACTGCATGCTGTGATCCAGACGTGGATGCTGTCATTCCGCGATCTCAGGACGCTCGATGCGCAGCTGGACGAAGCCAAGATCGCGATAGGCCAGATCCGCACGCTGAAGGAACTGGCCGAGACCGATTGGGCGAAGCAGTGGGGAGCGGTGCACGAAGTTCCGGACCGCCGCGGCGGCTCGTATCTCATTCACGGCTATCCATGGCGCTTTTCCGATGACGAGCTTGGAATGCGCAGCGCGCCGGCGTTTCGCGGGGAGCACAACGAACAGGTGTTCCGCGAAGCGGGCCTCGCGGATGTCGAAATCCGCAGTGCGGTTGACACCGGCATTCTGGTCGGCGGGGCACCACCGTCCGCGAAGCAGATAGACGCGGCTGTTCTCGCGGAAGCGCAGTCCAACTAAGCGCAACCACATGGCGCGGCGCCAACGGCGCTGTAGCCCGTGCGCAAGGCTGTCGCGACTGTTGCTCGCGACAGACCGCACCGTATCGTGACCCGAGCGCAATGACAGCGGATGTTTGCTGGAGCGGACCCGCGACGGGCGGGAAACGATCACCCTGCCGGCAAGCGAAGTGCGAACGTATCTCGAAGACGGGGACACACTCTCCTTCTCCCGTCGATGCGGGCGTGCGGGTTTCAGGACGATCGGCGTCGGAGAGTGTGTCGCAGAAGCGACCGGCGACCTTGATAGCTGCAGTCCACCTTGTATTTCCAGTATCAACACAACACGTCGGAGGACCGAATGGAAGTGGCGAAGCAAGCCTGTGTAGACGGATCATCGTCAGATGACAACACCCTCCTGCGGAAGGCCTACGCTTCGGCGCAATGGAGGATATTGCCGATACTGTTCGGCTTATGGATGCTGGCGTGGGTCGGTCGTTCGAACGTGGCTTTTGCGAAGTTGCAGATGGTCGTAGATCTGCGATTCAGCGAAACAGTATATGGATTGGGCGCCGGGCTCTTCTTCGTCGGCTATGTGCTGTTCGGCGTGCCTACCACGATATTGCAAAAGAAGTTCGGTGCGCGCGCCGTGCTTGCCGGTATCGCCGGCGCGTGGGGCGTGACGAGTGTCGCGATGACGTTCGTCAATAGCGCGCCGACGTTCTACGCGTTGAGGTTCCTGCTCGGTGTGTTCGAGGCCGGTTTCTACCCAGGCGTCGTGTTGTACTTCAATGCGTGGTTCCCGGGCAAAAGGCGCACCCGCAATTTCAGCATGTTCCACTCAGGGTCACTCTTCTCGACGGTCGCGATCGGCTTGACAGGGGGATTCGTGCTTGAGCACATGAATGGACTGGCTGGCTTTCAGGGCTGGCGATGGATGTTCTTCACTCAGGCTATCCCTACCGTCGTGTTGGCGTGCATCGCGTTCGCGATACTTCCGGATCTGCCCGGCAGCGCAAAGTGGCTTTCGGCGCGACAGCGCAAGCTCGTCGAGGACGATCTCAGGAACAATGCCGAAGCGATGGACGACGCGGGCGTAGACGAGCGTCCCCTGCTACTCAACCCGACTGTCTGGATCCTGAGCGCAGCCTACTTCAGCCTCCTGGCCGCCACGGCGGCACTGTTTTTCTTCTCTCCGACGATACTTCGCGAGGCGGGATTCGGCGGGTACAAAGAGATTGGCCGGGCAGTTGCCGGTGCCTGCGTTCTGGGTGCACTCGGCAATGTGCTCATCTGCAGCATCGGGGGCGCCCCGCATCGCCGTCGGCTCTTCTGTGCGCTGGCGGCGGTCTTCACTGCGGCAAGCCTCTCGACGCTCGTCTTTGTTTGGCACAGCAGTACCACCGCGACTTTCTTCCTGCTTGTTCTTGGCTTCGCGGGAACGGGGGCTGGTATAACGCTCTTCTGGCAGATGTCTGTCGGCCTGCTCAGCGGTAAGTCGCTGGTGGTTGGCGTGCCGTTGATCAGTTCCATTGCCAACGTCGCCGGCTTCGTTACGCCTTTTCTGATCGGACATGTCCGCGACGTAACGGGAACTTACGCGAGTGGGTTCATCATGATTGCCTGTGTCCAGGCACTTGGCGTCGTAGTTCTTCTGTTCGGCGTGCAGCGGATTGTCAGGAGACGGTCGCGCGTTGTCGATATATCGGTTCAAAGCACAACGTAATTAGTCGATGCCGACGTGGACGTGGCAAATGCCCGCGTCGTGCACCGAAAATCCGCTCCGGGCCCTGCGCACCGCTGAGCGGCCAGGCATGCGATGTATCCCGACGCCCAGTCGCGCAACTGAACCGCTAGAATGCGTGTAGCGACACACGCGTGTTTAACGCGTGATTCGCGATATTGCGTGCCTCTCTGCGCAGAATTTATAATCAATCCCCTGCCTTGCTCCTCGAACAAAGGTCACGTGAGTCCCAAGCCATCTATCGCGAAGAATGCGGATTACCACCACGGCAATCTGCGCAATGCGCTCATTGAAGCGGGACGCAGCGCGCTCATGGAGGTATCGGCGCAAGACCTGAGCCTCCGTTATCTCGCGCGCATGGTGGGCGTATCAGAAGCCGCGCCCTCGCGGCATTTTGCCGGCATCGACGAACTGCTGGCCACGATCGCGGCAAGCGGTTATCGCGACCTCGCTGCGCTGCGCGTTGCGATCCGTGACAGCGAGGATACGGCGCTTGCCAAAGCGTACCGGATGATGCGGGTGTACATCGAGTTCGCGCAGCACCACAATGGGCTGTTCAGTCTGATGATCGGGCCCCGCATCGCGGCGCATCAGGCGTATCCGGAACTCGCCGAGGAAAGTAACCGGTCTTTTGGGTTGTTTTCCGAGACGATCGAGGCGCTGGCTATCGAGAGTGGTTGGGCTCAGTCCGATCTCAAGCTCGTGACCCATGCCGCGTGGAGTATGGAGCACGGTCTCGCCACGCTGATCCTGTCGAACCGCGCACCGCGCGCGGACACCAAAGTGGCGATACCAAAGTTGATCGACTTCGTGGTGATGACACTGCTTAGCGCCATCATGGCGGGCCCGGATCATCTCCAGAGCGTGATACAGCAATGCGAGCTGGTTCAGAAGCCTGTAGCTACGCGCACAGCTCGAAAGCGGGCCAAAGCGTAGCCATCGTCGCTGTCGAAAGCACCGGGCCGATCAGGGCCGGCTCAAGTCGCATCATCATGTGAGGCGCGCGGCAGGGCCCCGTCAGGCGTTGGCGATTCGAGAGAGGCCGGCAACCCCCAACGCAATCCAATCAGGATTATAATAATCCTCTTGATCCGTGGGAGCCGAAGACGTGGGACATTCGCAAGCTGACAAGATTGCCACCCATCAACGCATCGTCGATGCCGCTGCTAAACGCTTCCGCGAACAAGGGTTGGACGGCATCAGCATCGCTGACCTGATGAAAGATGCGGGCCTGACTGTAGGGGGTTTTTACCGGCATTTCGCTTCCCGTGACGAACTCATCGCTGAGGCTTTCGAGCACGCCCTGCGCGACGTCGAGCCCTGGGAAGCGGCGATGGTCACCTCACCCCGGCAAGCGATGCGCATGTACCTCTCTGATTCGCATCGTGACGAGGTGTCGAATAGTTGTCCCGTTTCAACGCTCGTGAATGATATGAGCCGCAGCACGGACGACGCGCGCGCGGCCTATACGACCCGTGTCAAACGCATGGCCGAGTTGATCGCAAAAGCCATACCGACTGAAGACAGCGCGGACAAGCGAGCCGAAACACATCTCATCATGAGCGCGTGTGTCGGTGCGGTTGCGCTGTCGCGCGCCGTGACGGACCCCAAGCTTTCAAAGCAGATTCTCGATGGCGTGTTAAGCCAGATACTCGAACTGCTGTCGCCGAAACGCGCCGCGAAATAACGGATATCAGAACAAGCGGCGAGCATCACCCAAGGTGCGCTCGCCGCTTTTTTCATGCAGACCGCCCGCGCTTCACTGTCGCCTGATTGCCCGACAGATTCAGCAAGCGGCTCGCATGCCCGGGCGTTACTCCACCCGCCTCGTATCAGTGGAACCGACGGTAACGTCACCACCCCATCCGCCACCGAGCGCGCGAACGAGATTGACGGTCGCCGTCGCCTGAAGACCGGTGAGCTGCACGGCCGTCGTTTGTGACTGAAGCACCGTGCGTTCGGCGTCAATCACATCGAGATAGTTGACGGCGCCTTCCCGGTACTGCGTGCGCGAGATCGTTGCAGCCCGCGTCGACGCCTGCACAGCCTCATCCTGCGTCTGGACCTGCTGCTCGAGAATCCGCAAGTCCGACAGGTTGTCTTCGACCTCCTGGAACGCCTGTAGCACCTGCTGACGATAGTTCGCCACGTCTTCGTCGAACACGGCCCGCGCGTTCGCGAGATTCCCCGCGCGACGGCCTCCATCGAAGATCGGCACGGTCAGCGCGGTGCCCGCCAGCGGTCCGAGAATGAACGCCCGGCTGGACCATTTGAAAAGGTCTGCCAGCGTCGCGGACTCGAATCCCGCAGCGCCCGTTATCGACAGCGCCGGGAAATACGCCGCCTTCGCCACGCCGACGCGTGCATTTGCCGCCGCCATCGCCCGCTCGGCGGCCGCAATATCGGGCCGCCGCTCGAGCAGCGCGGACGGCAAGCCCGGCGGAATGCGAATCTGCACGGGCCGCAACGGGTTCGATGCCATCGAGAATTCGGACGGCGCCTTGCCCAGAAGAACCGCGAGACTGTGTTCCGCCGTCGCCCGCTGTCTCTCTGCCGTCATCGCATCGGAACGTGCCGTTGCCAGCTCGGCTTTGGCGCGGGCGACATCGAGTTCAGCGATGTCACCCGCGCCGAACTTCGACCGCACGAGTTTCAGCGCCTGCTCGCGCAGCGACACGTTCTGCGCGTAGACCTGCAGTTCCGCGTCCAGCTCGCGGACCTTGAAGTAGTTCGCAGCGACATCCGCCTGCAGCGAGAGCTGAACCGAGCGCAGCAGCGCCTCCGATTGTTCGCTCTCTGCACGACTCGCCCGCACCGCGTCAGACACCCGTCCGAACAGGTCCACTTCATAACTCGCGGTCGCCTGGGCGCGCCACAAGGTCTGTGCCGGAATATTTCCACCGTCCGGCTGCAACAGCGAAGCGGGCGAGACCTTTTCTCTGGTGGGTCCAAAGCCTGCGTCGATAGTCGGAAACAGACCGGCGCGGGTGGCCTGCTGGAGTGCGCGCGCTTCCTTGAGCCGCGCCGCTGCCGCAGCCAGATTCTGGTTGGCGGCGAGCGCCTGTTCTTCGAGATCGTTGAGAGCGGGATCATCGAAAATCACCCACCACTTCCCGCGCGGAATCTGGTCGGACGGTTGCGCGATTTTCCACGCGCCCGCCTGCCCTTCCGTTGTCGCCGTGGCCGTCGTGACGGGCGCTTCCTTGAAAGCCGCGGAGGCCGCCGAAGCGGGAACCTTGTACTCGGGCGCCAGCGAGCAACCCGCCGTCAGAAGGGCCGCGCTCAGCAGCGTCAACGAGCCCCAGAGCGCAACCTTCACTCTATTGTTCGACATGGTGATCCTCACGCTTCGACGGAAGCATCGACACCGCGAACGTGCGGGTGATGTCCGTGTTTGTCCACGATGTGCTCTTTCCTGTCGAGCTTTCGCAGAACGACATAGAAGACGGGTGTCAGCAGCAAGCCGAACAGCGTGACGCCCAGCATCCCGAAGAACACGGCAATACCGATCGCGTGACGCATCTCCGAACCCGCGCCGCTCGAGACCACCAGCGGCACCACGCCCATGATGAACGCGAAGGACGTCATCAGGATCGGGCGCAAACGCAGCCGGCTTGCTTCGATCGCGGCCTGGACGATCGAGCGCCCCTCCATTTCCAGTTCCCGGGCAAATTCGACAATCAGAATCGCATTCTTCGCGGACAACCCGACCAGCACCATGAGGCCGATCTGCGTGAAGATATTGTTGTCGCCGTGAGTCAACCAGACGCCGAGCAGCGCGGACAGCACGCTCATCGGTACGATCATCAGAATGGCGAGTGGCAACGTGAGGCTTTCATACATTGCGGCCAACACCATGTAGACGAGCAGAACGCTGATCGGGAATACCCAGAGCGCCGCATTACCCGCAAGAATCTGCTGATACGTCAGATCGGTCCACTCGAACTTCATCCCTCGCGGCAAGGTTTTGGCGGCGACTTTTTCGATGGCGGCCTGAGCCTGCCCCGACGAATAGCCCGGTGCAGGACCACCGTTGATATCCGCCGCCGTATAGCCGTTGTATCGGACCACCGAGTCAGGACCGTAGGTTGGCGTGACTTTCACGAGGGTCGACAGCGGCACCATCTCGCCCTTGTCGTTGCGCGTCTTCAGCAGTCCGATGTCGTCCATGTGCGCGCGGAAAGGCGCATCCGCCTGCACTCGCACCTGATAGACACGGCCGAAGCGGTTGAAGTCATTCACATAGAACGAGCCGAGATAGACCTGCATCGTGGCGAAAATGTCGTTCACGGAGATACCCAATTGCTTGGCCTTCACGCGGTCCACGGCGACATTCACTTGCGGCACATTGATCTGGTACGTCGAGAACGCCGGGCCGAGTTCAGGTGTCTTCGCTGCCTCTTTGAGGAACGACTGGGTCGCGTTGTTGAGCGCGGTATAGCCCTGGGCCTGCTGGTCTTCGATCTGAAGCTTGAAGCCGCCCAGCGTGCCCAAACCGAGAACGGGTGGTGGCGGAAACACTGCGACGAACGCCCCCTTGAGGCCGGACAGCCGCTTGTTCAGTTCGGCGGCAATGCTCAGTCCGTTCATCGACTTGCCCTTGCGCTCTTCGAAGGGCGTTTCGCCAAAGAAGATGACGGCCGAACTCGACGAGTTGGTGAAGCCGTTGATCGACAAGCCGGGGAACTGCACGGCCGATTCGACGCCGGGCGTCTTCAGCGCGATCTCCCCGACTTCGCGCACCACATCTTCCGTGCGGTCGAGCGACGCGCCGTTCGGCAACTGCACGATCGCGACCAGGTACTGCTTGTCCTGAACGGGAACGAATCCACCCGGCACGACCTTGCTCATGAGCACGGTCAGCCCCAGCAACACGGCATAGATCGCAAGAATCACGACCTTGCGGTTGACGACCTTCGATACGCCGCGGCTATACGACTCGGAGCCGCGATGAAATACCTTGTTGAATGCGTTGAAGAACGGACCGAACACCCGATCCATTGCACGCGTGAGCCAATCCTTCGGGTCGTGATGCCCTTTGAGCAACAGCGCGGAAAGCGCGGGCGAAAGCGTCAGCGAGTTGAACGCGGAAATGACCGTCGAAATGGCGATAGTCATGGCGAACTGCTTGTAGAACTGGCCCGTCAGGCCGTTCATGAAGGCCAGCGGCACGAACACGGCAATCAGCGTCAGGGCAATGGCGATAATCGGCCCGCTCACCTCCTGCATCGCCTGATGGGTCGCCTCCTTCGGAGTCAGGCCCGTAGCGATATTGCGTTCGACGTTCTCGACCACCACGATCGCGTCGTCGACCACGATGCCGATTGCCAGCACCATGCCGAACAGCGACAGCGCGTTGATCGAGAAACCAAATGCAAGCAACAGCGAGAACGTGCCGACAATCGAAACGGGTACGGCGAGCAAGGGGATGATCGACGCGCGCCACGATTGCAGGAACACGATGACCACCAGCACGACCAGCGCGATGGCTTCCAGCAAAGTGTGAATCACAGCATGAATACTCGAACGCACGAACTGCGTCGGGTCATAGACGATGTCGTACTTCACGCCTTCCGGCATGTCAGCCTGGAGTGCCTTCATCGCCTCGCGAACGTGTTCCGAAATGTCCAGCGAGTTCGCTCCCGGCAACTCGAAGATCGCCATCGCTACCGCCGACTTGTTATTCAGCAGCGAACGGCGTGCGTATTCGGATGCCCCCATTTCGACGCGCGCGACGTCCTTGAGTCGCGTCACCGCGCCATCGGGCGATGTCTTCAGGACGATGTCGCGGAATTCGTCTTCCGTTTCGAGTCTACCCTGCGCATTCACGTTGAGTTGCAGCGGTGCATCGGGCGTCGACGGAGACGCACCCACCTGGCCGGCGGCCACCTGAAGGTTCTGGTCGCGGATCGCCGTCACCACATCGTTGGCGGTCATGTTGTGCTCGGCCACCTTCTGCGGATCGAGCCACACGCGCATCGAATAGTCCCCGGAACCCCACAGCGTGACCTGCCCAACGCCGGGAATACGCTCGAGCCGGTCGCGAACATTGATCAGCGCATAGTTGCGCAGATACGTGCTGTTGTATTTCTCGCTCGGCGAAACAAGGTGGACAACCATCGTAAGCGTCGGCGACGACTTGATCGTCGTGACCCCAAGGCGTTGCACGTCCTCGGGCAAGCGCGGCAGCGCCTGGTTCACGCGCGTTTCCACCTGCTGCTGCGCGAGGTCGGGATTCGTGCCGAGCTTGAACGTGATCGTCAATGTGAGCGTGCCGTCGCTATTCGCCTGCGACTGCATGTACAGCATGTTTTCGACACCGTTGATCTGTTCTTCGAGCGGCGAAGCCACCGTTTCGGCAATCACCTTCGGGTTGGCGCCGGGGTATTGCGCCGTCACCACGACGGACGGAGGGACCACGCCTGGATATTCGGAGATGGGCAGATTGACCATCGAGATCAGCCCCGCCAGCAAGATCATTGCTGACAGGACAGCCGCGAATATCGGGCGTTCGATAAAAAACTTGGAGAGGTTCATGACATTCTCTGGCTAGGCATAAAGGGCCATGCGCAATGCGCGCACTCAGGAAGCCCTTGTCGTGGAGGCGGTGTCGCCCAGCATCTGCACCGGGTTGGGCTTGACGGGATCGCCCGGACGAACGCGCTGTATGCCGTTCACGACGACGCGGTCTCCCGGTTGCAGACCGCCCGTGATGACGCGCAAACCCTGATGCTGGTCGCCCAGCTTCACTTCGCGGTAACGGACCCGGTTCTCCGTGTCCACCAGCAGCACGAACTTCTTGTCCTGATCGGTCTGAATGGCTGCGTCGCTGACCAGCACTGCCTGATGCGGCACACCGCCGCCAACGCGAGCCCGCACGTAAAGGCCCGGGACCAGCACGCCGTCCTCGTTGTCGAAACGCGCGCGCACGCGAATCGTCCCGGAACTGGTGTCGAGCCGGTTGTCCACGGAATCGATCACGCCCTGCCGCGAATAGCCCGTCTCGTTAGCGAGTCCGACGGAGACGGGTACCGTCACTTTCGAGTCGCGACTGAGAAAGCGCAGGTACGTCTGCTCGTCGACGTCGAACGACGCATAGATGGGCGATGTCGAAACGAGCGTTGTCAGCACAGGCGCAGTGGCTCCCGGCGAAACGATGTTGCCAACCGTCAGTTCCGCGCGGGATACGCGTCCCGACACGGGCGCCGTGATGGCGGTGTAGCCGAGATTGATCTGCGCTGCTTCAAGCGCGGCTTTCGCCGCCTTCACGGCTGCCACCGCTTCGCGATTCGCGTTCTGCGCCTGGTCGTAGTCGCGTTTGGCGATGGCGTTGTCCGTCAGCAGCCTTTGCGCGCGAGCCCAGTCCGACGTCGCATAACCGTTGCGGGACTCCGCCGAAGCGAGTTGCGCTGCTGCCCGGTCGACCTCCGCCTGATACGGACGCGGGTCGATCGTGACGAGCAGGTCGCCCTTTCTGACCGTCGCGCCGTCGTGGAAGTGGACGGCGACGATCGTTCCGGAAACGAGCGGCCGGATCTCCACGTTGTTGATGGCCTCGATGCGGCCCGAGTAGGCCTGATAGTCGGTGATGGTCTGCGAGACCACGGGCGCGACATCCACGTCCGCAGCCGGCGGCGCTGCAGCGGCGGCCGCCTCGCTCAGAGGCGCGCTGCCACGCACGTGATATGTCGCGGCAGTGCCCGCGGCAATGACCAGTAAGACCGCGCTGGCGGCGACCAGCCTACGCTTTGACGGCATTTTCAAACTCCCATTTATTGGCTACATGAATCAGGAACGCTTCGGCGCAGAGCCCAGTTCTTTGCTGAAGAAGGCGGCAACGTCAGCGATGACGTCCTGTCGTGACGCCAGTTCGTAGTGCGCGACGCCGCGGTAGCGTGTGACCATCGTGGGCACGCCCGCCGCGATCAGTCCGGCGGCGTAGCGCTCTGCCTCCACGTGCATCAGGTCGTTTTCCGCGCTGGCGATGAATGCGGCAGGCAGCCCCGCCAGACGCAGGGACTCGATTGGCGCGGCGTAGGGATGAAGCCTCAGCGACGCCAACGGCAGATACGCTCGATATCCGGACGCGCACTCCTCTGCGCACATATCTAGCGTTATCTCATCATCCAGATCTGGAAAGCGCGTCATACTTGGATCGAGCAGCGGCGCAAGCAGCGCCTGGGCACGAAAACGAAAAGAGGCACGGTCACGGACCATCGCCGCGAGACCTGTCGCCAGATTGCCGCCAGCGTCGTGCCCGGCGACAGCCATTCGCTTCGCGTCGGCATGAAGCGCGCGCGCATGGGTGACGACCCACTGTGCAGCGAGGAATCCGTCATGGAGCGCGGTGGGAAACGGAAATGCGGGCGCCAGCGAGTAACCCACCGAGACGACCAGTGCATGCACCTGGAGCGCGATCTGTGAGCACATTGGATCGGACTGCTCGGGCGTTCCTTTAACGAATCCGCCGCCGTGAAAGAAAAATACGACAGGCAACCCGTCGCGCCTGCCTGGAGGACGATAGGTACGCAAGCGGATGGCCTGTGCGTGGCCGTCCAGATCCACGTTCTGAATTTCGATCGCCTGTTCGACATTGATTGACATAGCCTGCAGGCCTGCGCCTTCCCGGATGTTTCGATGCGAGCAATTCTGTCCGAAGACGAAAAACAGATAAATGGTTATAATCCAGAACACTATTCACGGCAGCCGAAGAATCACCGGTATCTCCCGCCCTGCCGCGTCCGAAAGCGAGTTGCAGCTGATTTGTGTGAGGTAAGGGAATATGGACAAGCTCCTGGCGATGAAGGTCTTCACCAAGGTCGTCGAGATGAACAGCTTCGCTCGCGCGGCGGACGCTCTGGACATTCCGCGTGCGTCGGCCACCACCATCATCAAGAATCTGGAAGCGAATCTGCACACGCGCCTGATGCAGCGAACCACGCGCCGCCTGAACCTGACGCCCGAAGGCGCGGGATATTACGAACGTTGCGTGCGGGTGCTCGCCGACATCGACGAGATCGAGGACAGCCTCGCCAATGTCGTCAAAGGCCCTCGGGGCAAACTCAGAGTGGACATGCCCGGTTCGCTGGGGCGCTTGATCGTGATGCCACGCCTTGAGGAATTTCGCGAGCGGCACCCGCACGTCGAACTCATGCTGGGTTTCGGCGACAGGCACGTGGACCTGATTCAGGAAGGGGTCGACTGTGCGCTCCGGGTCGGCAATCTGGACGATTCCACACTGGTCGCACGGCGGCTCGGTGCCCTGTCGACCATCACTGCCGCCAGTCCGGCCTACCTCGCTCGCTACGGCGAACCTCGCTCACTCGAAGAACTCGAGCAACACGTCGCGGTGCACTATTTTTCCAGCCGTACCGGTCGAACCCTGGGCTTGAACTTCGACGTGAATGGCGAAAGCAGGGACATGAAAATGAATGGCGGCCTGGCCGTCAACGATGCAGACGCTTACGTCATGTGCGGCGTCAACGGTGCCGGCATCATTCAGGCGCCGTTGTTCATGCTTGCATCGCATGTCGAAGCGGGTGATCTCAAGGAAATACTCGCGCCGTGGAAAGTCCGCTCCATGCCGCTGTCTGCCGTCTATCCTCACAACCGGCATCTCGCCCCAAAGGTCCGGGTGTTTGTCGAATGGGTGGCGGAAATTTGCGCACAGTCCCCGCTTGCATTCGCGCGTAACCGTCCGCCGATTGACAGGACCCGTGACGACCGTCTGGCCGCGACCCAATCGCCGCTACTCGTCGACAAGGTCTATTCCGATGAGTTGGACATGGCAGTCAGCACCTGAACGCCGCAACCGGTGAAATCCGCGACGATTTTTCACTTCATCCGAACACAGATGTCGGCACGTGCATCTTTATCGCTCGCATGTCGCTTCATACACTTGCGCTCACGCTGTGGGCAATCGTGTCCGTCTATCTCCAACGTCACAACTCCACGATGAAATCGACCGTTCAAGCTCTCGCAATCGCGGCAATCTTCGCCACCCCGCTGTCCACCTACGCGCAGGCGAGTCAACCGCTCACTCAAGCGCCGGTACGCACGGCGCCCGTAGCCGCCGATCAGGGCAGCCCCTCGGCACAGAGCCTTCGCACGCCGGGTCACTCAGCCGCCACGGACGAAGCGGGCTTTGGTGGCGACCCGAGAGGTACGTCGCAAACGGGTGGGAGCGGCGATACGACGGTTAGCTCTTATTCGCCACCCATTCGTATCGCGCGTTAAGCAGAGCAGTCAGCCAGCGGGCTCCCCGTGCGCGAGCCGCGCTAAAACAGAAAGAGGCGTCTCTGCGACGCCCCTTCTCGTTGCAGCGCGACACCACCATCGTCATGCGCTCGACGTTTCCCTGCCCCACAGATTTGACGCATACAGAGACTCGTCGAACTCGGCAGGCACGTCAGCGGCGAGCCGTTGCGCGTGCAAATCGATATCGCCGAGAAACAGGTCGCGGCTGATGCGGCGAACCACGGCGGGAATATCGCGCTTCATGCTCGGCACATCGCCGACAGGCACGCCTGCGCTGACGAATCCCGCAGGGTTGTACACATGAATGTCCTTCAGATACGGCGCATCGCCCGGAATCTTCTCTTTGTATTCGAGCGCGTGGCCGAGATACGGATGAGCGCCTAGCCCGTCGTCCGCCTCGTCGCCGGACGGCGTGAACTGGTCGCGCCACAACAGGATGTGCGACGCGAAACTAGCCAGCTCAGGACGCGCGGCGGGATCGATGAAATAACCTGTGCCCGCAATGGCGAAGTCGAAGCGAAACGTCTCGCCGGACACGGCACCCGCAATCTGCCCCGACGCTTCACGCGCGCTTTCCCACTGCGCGCCGAGATGCAGATGGAAGTTCTCGAAGCGCGTCACGCGCTCGATCGAATCCGGCGGTGCGGTCGAACCCGAGCGTTTGAAGCGCAACGCCTGCGCCCAACGCAACGCGTCGGGCAGATCGAAGTAGTTGTCGTATGCGCCCGGATAGGCGCGCGCACGTGATACGGGCGTGGCCGCAAGCGTCGTACGGCGCGCGAACAGGTGCACGCCCGCTGCGCCCACCTCGAGCGCGGTCGCGGCGGCATCGAACGCAGAGGCCGCGCCGCCCAGCACGGCAACCGACTTGCCGCGCAAAGCCGCGAAATCGATTGGATCGGACGTATGCGCAACAAGCTGCGGCGGCAAGTTCTGGAGCACCGCCGGCACGAATGCGCCGCCATTGCCTGCGACGCCATTGCACAACAGCACCTTGCGCGCCGTTTCGACACGCGCGACGCCGTCCACTTCGAGATGGAGCGCGAAATGCGTGCCCTTCGGCTCGATTCGCACGAGACGCGTGCCATAGCGAACCGGAATCTCAAGAAACGCGCGATACCACGCGAGGTATTCGGCCCAGCGCTCTCGCGGAATGCGGTCGATGTCCTGATACGACGCCGCGCCGAAGCGCGCTTCGTACCACGCACGAAAACTCAAACCCGGTAAGCCGCCTTCAGGCCCGACAAGGGTCTTCGGCGTACGCAGCTTGTTCATGCGCGCACGGTTGAGCCATACGCCCGCCTTCGCCGCATCCGCCGCCGCATCGATCACGCTGACGCGGCCAATGCCCGCGCGCCGCAGCGCAAACGCGAACGCACAGCCCGTCTGCCCCGCGCCGACGATAAAAACGTTGTGATCGACGCCCGGCCGGTCCGGCACCCAGTTGTCGGGCGCGGGTCCGAGCAGATCGAGCGTACGGCGTGCATCGAGGTCCACATCGGCAGTCTGTGTCATGGGTCAGTTTTCCTTGTTGGCGGCGTATTGCCGGTGCCATTCCTGCAACCGTTGCGACGGCGGCATGTGCCACTTGTTGCCTTCGTCGATCAGAAAACCGCTGCGATGCCAGTCCTTGACGATCTTGTCGAAGGCGGCAACGGTATCGGTCTGTCCTTTGCGCACCCAGATCACGGAAGGCGACGGAATCAGCTCCGTCGGCATCGGCGATTCATAGTCCTTCCATTCACCCGATGGGTTCGCAAGACGCGCCTCTATGCCCGGCGTCACGTGAACCGACGCGACGCACGTTCCGCCGCGCAGCGCGAGCAGCGCTTCGGGCATGCCCTTGAATGCCTTGACCTGTGCGCCGTATTGCTCGATCAGCGGCTTCGTGTAGTTGCTGCCTTGCGAGACGCAGACGGGCTTGTCGCGCAGATCCTTCCAGTCGTGGATGCCCCCGTCCTTGTGCACCATCGCGCTGCCGCCGATCTCTTCGAAAGGCGTCGGCACGTAGCTGAGTATCTCGTCGCGCTCCTTCGTGTACTGCATGCTGGCGATCAGCGCATCCACCTTGCCTTGCTGCAGGAACTGCACGCGGTTCGGCGGCGTCACTTCGATCGCTTCGAACTTCACGCCGAGATGGCTCGCGAGGCTTTCGCCCAGCTCGACGTTGTAGCCGATGGGCTTGCGCGTCGCGGGATCGAGCGTGCCGTAGGTGCCGTCGAGCACGACACCGACGACCAGTGTGCCGCGCGCCTTGATGCGCTCCAACGTGGCGTCCGCGTGCGCGGTGCCTGTCGATGCGATGCATGCGACGACGGAGGACAAGAACGTGGTTGCGCGCAGCGCGCGCTTCGAAAGACGGGCGATCATGAACGCGTCAGCTCGGGAAGAAGATCCGCACCCGACGATTGCGCATCGATGCGGAAGTGTTGGAGTTCGTCCGGCGCGCACTGCGCGATGAGGCCCGTTTCCCATGCCAGATAGGCGCGCGCGGCATCGAGGTTGCCTTCGTGCCGGTCGTGGACGAAGAACAGATAGTCGATGCGTTCGCTGTCCGGCGGCGACGCCTGCGAGGCTTCGAGTGGATAGCCTGCCTGTTTGAAGGTGTCGAGGCCCGCCTCCGCGATCGATACGCTTGTGAAACCGGCTTCGCGCAAATCGAGCGCCGCAAGCGCGGCCAGTTCAGTCGAATCCGCGAATAGCACGATGCGTTCGGATCGCGCCGCGCTCTCCAGCGTGTCGGGCAACTTCGGACGAATCGACCAGCGCGCGCCTTCTGGGTGGCCGTCGCGATGCGCCGCGCTGGAGCGCAGATCGATCAGATGCAAGCCGTGGGTGCCTCGCAGCGTGCGCAGTTCGTTCGCATCGATCTGGCTTTCTGCTATGCCTTGTGTTTCAACAACGGCGCGATGCAATGCCTTTGCCTCTTGCGCTGGAACGAGCGCCGTTTCGATGCCGAGTTGCACGAGCCATGTGGCGATGACAGGCGCGCGCACGCCGTCGTGATCGACCAGCAGCACACGCGCATTGCGTACGCCGATCGTCTGATCCGTCGCCTGAAGGAGCTGGCCGCCCGGCGCGTGCACGGCAGCTCGCACGCCGTCACGCGTGAACTCATCGGCGCTGCGTACATCGAGGAGATAGGTGGTGCGATCCGTCGCATCGAGCCATGTCTGCGAGCGCTTTGCGTCAAGCGTTTTCAGCGAGAAGCGCTCCACCAGTCTGGAAGCACGCTCACGCGCGGCGGCAGATGCACGTTCATCGACCGTATCGGGATAACGTCTCACGCTGCCATGCTCGAGTGTGAGGCCCGCAAGCGCCCAGCCTTGCGTGCCGTTTTCCAGCGCGACGACGCGATTCGGCAAACCGAAGCTACGCAGCAATTGCGCACCGATTATGCTGCGCGTCCGACCCGCGCAATGAATGACGACGGGGGTCTCGGGATCGCCTGCAAGTGCGCCGATACGGTAAGCCAGTTCGCCGTTTGGGCAGCTCACCGCGCCGGGTATCGTCATCTTCCTGTGTTCTTCGACCGTGCGGCCGTCGAGCAGCACGAGCGGCTTGCCTTCAGCCTGCAAACGTGCGAGTTCCGCCGCCGAAACGCGCGGCGTGTCGTACGCATGCTCAACCAGTTCGCCGAAGGTTTTCGACGGCAGGTTCACGCCTTTGAACAGCGTGTAACCCGCAGCGGACCATCCGGGGGCGCCACCTTGCAACAGAAAAACCCGCGTATAGCCCAACGCATGCAGCCGCCGCGCTGCGCGCCGCGCAATCGCTTCGTCGTTCGCGCCATCGTCGAGCAAAACGACGCGCACATCGCGGCGCGGCGCGAGCCGGCTCACGTCGAGTTCCAGCCTGCTATACGGCAGCGGAATCGCGAAGAACGGATGACCTTCGCCGAACTCGCCGGCTTCGCGCACATCGAAAAGCGCGATCTCGTCGCCGTCGTTCAGCCATTCGCGCACGGTGGTCGCAGGTATCAGCGAAAAACTGTCTGTCATTCGGAATAGAGGCAATGAAGTGAGAGTGACCGCGTCTATTGCACGACGCGGCGAAACGCCTGCTTCAGATCATCAATCAGATCCGCAGGATCTTCGAGGCCGACATGCAGGCGCACGACCGGCTCGCTGCCGCGCCAGTAGCTGTGTTCGCGCACACGCGACGGTGGGGCGATCAATGCAAGGCTTTCGTAGCCGCCCCAAGATGCGCCAATGCCGAACAAACGCAGCGCATCGATGAACGCACGCGCCTTGTCGTGGTCCGCATGTCGCAACGCGAACGAAACCAGCCCATTGGCACCCGCAAAATCGCGACGCCAGAGTGCGTGGCCGGGATCGTCAGGCAACGCGGGGTGAAACACGCGCGCAACCGCATGGCGCTCCGCCTGCAAATACTGCGCGACTTCAAGCGCATTGCGGCCATGTTGCGCGAGACGCACCGCGAGCGTGCGGATGCCGCGCAGCGCGAGATAGGCATCGTCCGCGCCCACGCTCAGGCCGAGTGCATCGTGCGTATCGCGCAGCTTCCGGGCAAGCGTCGCATTGGCCGTCGATACCGCGCCCTGCATCAGATCCGAATGCCCGCCGAGATATTTCGTGGTGGCCTGCAGCGAGATATCCGCACCGAGCGCAAGCGGCCGATACAGCAGCCCCGCGCCCCACGTGTTGTCGGCCGCGAGCAGGATGCCGTGCTCGCGCGCAAACGTGGCAAGCGCGGGCAGATCGATCACTTCGTAAAAGAACGACGATGGCGACTCCACGTAGATCAGCCGCGTGTTCGGTCTGACGTGCGCTGCGGGCACGCCTTCGCTCGCGCTGAAATAGCTGAACGACACGCCGAGCCGAGTAAGCAGCGGCTCGGCGCGCTCGCGCACCGGTCCATAGACACTGTCCTGCACGAGTACGTGATCGCCCGGCGACAACAGCGCGATAAACACCAGCGTGATCGCCGACAGACCAGAAGGCGCGAGCAGCACTTCACTTGCGCCTTCCAGTTCACCAATCGCGGCTTCGAGCGCGCGATGCGTCGCCATGCCGTGCCGTCCATACGTGCCGACAGGTTCGCCCGCTTCGCGCCGATGATGCAGCTCGACGCGATCTGCGTCGCTCTCGAAACGCACCGTACTCGTGCGTACGACGGGCACGTTGACGGGCGCCGCGCCGTCTTCGAACGGTGGCGCGCCGGCGTGCAGAACGCGTGTCAGCAGATGGTCGTCCGTTGCCGCCATCAGCCGACCGCCTGCGTCGCGCGTTGCATGTGCGTCGCGTTATAACGCACGACGACGCCCGTGCCGGGCTCGAAACCGAGCCGACCCGTCAACGTTTCGAGCGGACGGCCATACAGATGGAAATGCAGCGTCGGTTCCGCGCCGCCGACGTGAATGCTGTGGATATCGTCCGGCAGAAACGCGATCGGCACGCCGGGCCGCACGACCACTTCATGCGACAGTTCGAGTTGCGCGCGCTCCGGGTCGCGGCCATCGTCCGTGCGCCGGTAGACGCGGTTCAGCTCCGCACCATCGATGGCGGCAATCACGGCCCATGTGTCGTGGTTGTGCGGAATCGTCGTCTTGCCCGGCAGCAGTGAATTCAGATACAGCGCAAAGCCGTCTTCGCCGGGATTGAGCCGGTAGCGCGTCGACGTGTCGCCGCTGTCGCGCTGCGGCGGCGGGAAATCGGCGGCATCGAACAGTGTGCGCTGCGTCGCGAGTTCCAGCAGCTGCGCGCTGATCGCGGCGAGCGCATCACGCGTGACGCCTTTCTCTTCAATGATCTTGCGCGCATCGGCAAGCAGCGTCTGCACCGCTTCGCGGCGTTGCGCACCGACGGCATCGATGGTTTCGTTCGTGATTGTGCTCATGGTCGTGAGGATGATTGATCGTTGAAAATTCACGCGTCGTCCTGCACGCGCCGCCGCGCGCGGCTTGTGCGGTCCTCGCCACGGGCGCGCTGCAGAAAGAGTCTGGTTCGCTCGTGGATGGGATCGTGAAAGATCTGCCGTGCGCTGCCGTGCTCGACGATCACGCCACCTTCCGTGAAAAACACTTCGTCGCTGATGTCTTCGGCAAAGCGCATTTCGTGCGTGACGAGCACGCAGGTCTGCCCTTCGTCGGCCAGTTCACCGATCACGTTCAGCACTTCGCCGACCGTTTCGGGATCGAGCGCCGACGTCACTTCGTCGAACAGGATCAGGTCGGGCCGCATCGCGAGCGTGCGCGCAATCGCGACGCGCTGCTGCTGTCCGCCCGACAGCGCGCCCGGATACGCCTTCGCCTTATCGGCGAGACGGACCTTCGCGAGCAGCGCGTGCGCGTCGCTCTCGGCTTCCGCGCGGCTGCGCCCGAGCACGCGCATCGGCGCGATGATCAGGTTCTCCACCACGTTCAGATGCGGAAACAGGTTGTATTGCTGGAACACAAAACCGATCCGCTTGCGCAGAGCGATGCGTTGCGCGTCTGTTCTCTGCGCGCGCACATCGATGCCATCGACGTAAATCTCACCGCTCTGGGGCGCAACCAGTCCGTTGACACAGCGCAAGATCGTCGATTTGCCCGAACCCGAGGGGCCGATGATCGACACGGCCTGCCCGCGTCGGACGGACAGATTGATGCCATTGAGCACGGGCGTGTTGCCGTAGGCGAGGCGCACGTCGCGCAGCGCCAGCAGCGCGTCTTTCGCGCCGCGCACCTTCGCGAGTGCCGCCTGTTCATCGATGGCAATGCGATTCATACGGCCTCCGTAGCGAGTGTGCGCGATGCGTCCTTGCCGACGCTGTCATGCGTGGGCTCCGCGACAGCCGCCGCGTTGGGCGCGAGGCCGATACGCGCTGCACGCTCCGAAAGAATGAGTTGTGTCATCCGCTGTCCTGTCGTCAGTGCTGACCGGCCGAACCAACGCATCGACGTCGAACGCCCACTCAGCAGCCGATCATTCTAGAAACGAGAACGTCATTCGCTAACCAACGAATAGACGAAACCATATTCGGCGATCTGCTATGTGCACGAAAACCACGCCTCGGCATTCGGCGCCGCGTTTTAGCGTCTGTGTGCTTTGCTTAGCAGATTCATTTCGTTTGCTGCGCATCGGGATTGGCATAGCGTATGCCGTCGCAGTGGCGCATTCACTGCCACGACGCATGCGCCCATTCCTTTCATTTATCCGATCGCTCATGACATCCAGCAAAGCGGCATATAACAAACGATTCGCGGCTCTCTCCCTGGTTGCGGCCCTTTCCGCTACGGCAATCAGCGCACCCGCTCACGCGGACCAGACGCTCGACAAGATCAATTCGCGCCATGAAATCGCGGTCGGCGTGCTGATTGCGGGCAGCCCATTCGGCTCGCTCGATCCGCAAACCCAGCAGCCGCGCGGCATGAATGTCGATCTCGCGAACGATATCGGCAAGCGCCTCGACGTGAAGGTACAACTGGTGTCCGTGCAACCATCGACACGCGTGCAGTTCCTGCAGCAGGGCAAGGTCGATATCCTGATCGCGAACATGGAATTCAACGCGCAGCGCGGTGAGATTCTCGATCACGTACCGACGCCGTACTACCGCGTCGGCGGCACGGCCATTACGCCGAAATCGAGTGGTATTACGAAGTGGGAAGACCTGCGCGGCAAGCCCGTGTGCATTTCGCAGGGCAGTAGTTATATCCGGCCTGTGGTCGAGAAGTACGGTGCCGTGCCGCACGCGTTCCCCGGCGCGTCCCAATCGCTGCTCGCGCTGCGCGGCGGCAGCTGCGTCGCGGCAGTGCATGACGCAGCACCGCTACTTTATCCGCTACAGCAGCGTGATCCCGAATGGCATGACTACCGCACGCTGCAACCGGAACTCGATCCTGCGCCGTCGGTGATCTGGGTGCGGCAAGGCGAAAAGGACACGGCAGCGAAGCTCGACGCGATCGTGCGTGACTGGCATCGCACGGGCTGGCTGATCGACGATGAAGCGAGAAACGGTCTGACGCCGCCTTCGCCGGCGCTGGCCGAGTGGCATCACCAATTGCCTGCCGAGCAGTGAGCATGGCTGTCTCGCTTCATGCGTTCATCGACGCAGCCGCGCGCGCCGGCCTCGACTATCGCTTTCTGTTAGACGCCTATGAGCGCGTGCCGTTTCTGCACGGGATCGTGGTGAGCATCGAGCTGGTCATCGCAACGATAGCAGGCAGCGCGCTTGCGGGCTTGATGCTGCTCATCGCGCTGCGTCATCGCAATGCATGGATCGCGGCGCCGGCGCGCGCCTTCGTCGAGCTCACGCGCAATACGCCAACGCTCGTTCAGCTGTACTGCGCGTTTCTCGTGCTGAACATGCTGATCACGCAGTGGCTGCGCGAGAGCCACATCGACAACCCGTTCAAGCCGTTCTTCTGGGTCGTGCTGGTGTTGTCGCTGCACAAGGGCGCGTTTCATGCGGAAGCATTGCGTGCGGGCTTCGATGCGCTGCCCGTGCAAACGCTCGAAGGTGCGGCCTCGCTCGGCTTCGATCGCAGGACGCGCTTCTGGCGCATCGAATTGCCGCTGGCGCTTCGCACGGCATTGCCGGCGCTCGTGAACAACTTCGTGGAGCTGGTCAAGGCGACGGCGCTTGCATCGGCGATTGCCGTAGGCGACGTCACTTATCAATCGATCATGATCTGGACGCAGCGCGACAACGTGCTCGCGTTGATGATCGTCATTCTGTTGTTCTTTGGTTTGCTCACATGGCTCGTCAGCCTTGCGGGGCGCTGGCTCGAACGACGTTTATGGATTCCCGGTTATGGCGCCTAGATCGGCTGCACCGCCCTTTTCCGATATCGAATCGCGCCGCGATGGGCGTGCTCGCCGCATCACGCGAGCACGGGGACCTGCCCCCGGCGTCGCCGCCGCGCTCGGCGTGCTGATCGTCGGCGCGCTGCTCTGGACGTTCGCGCCTGACTCGGGCTCACGAGGCGAAACGCTCGCGCGCTTCGTCGAGTGGGCACCCGCGCTCGCGCATGGCTTCGCGTTGAACGTACTGATCAGCGTCGGCGCGGTGGCGATCGGCTCGATCCTCGGTCTTGCGATTGGCGCGCTCGGACTCGCGCCCTCGCTGCCGGGACGCATCGCACGATTCTGGGTTCAGGCCTTCCGCAATGCGCCGTGGCTGGTGCTCGTGTACTTCACGACTTATGTCTTTCCGTTCGAGTTCACCCTGTTCGGCAAGACGCTGCCGTTTCCGGACTGGCTCAAGGTGACGCTCGCACTTGCGCTGCCCGCAAGCGCCAACATCGCCGAGGTATTTCGCGGCGCGGTTGCATCGATAGCGACCACGCAATGGGAAGCCGCCGGTTCACTGGCATTCTCTCGCGCGCAGATTCTGCGGCATATCGTGCTACCACAATGCGTGCGCCGCATGTTGCCGCCGTGGATGAACGTGTATGCCATCATCACGATGGGCACCGCCTTGTCATCGCTGGTCGGGATCCACGATCTGATCGACACCGCGCAAGTAGCGAGCAGCACAGTAGCGAGGTCCAGCTTCACCGTCCTCACTTATCTGGCGACGCTGGTTATTTTCTTTACCTACTGCTATCCAATCTCACTCTTCACCCGGTGGCTCGAGAAGCGGATTGCCAATCCTTAGGGGTTGTTGCTCGCAGGGCGGACGCAATGCGATGCCAGGCCACCTCTAACAAACTCCACGAAAATCCGACACGACGGCAGGACCGCACGGCACAATCCTGTTGACCCTGCCCTTGGGGTCACCCTCATGCTAACTGGCACTCGTCAACTAACAGAGAGGTGACAGATGACTTCTTCCACCCGCTGTCTGAACGCGTCAGAGGCAGCCAGACGACTCGGCGTATCCGTCAAGGCGTTACGGCTTTACGAACAGCAAGGGTTGCTGCGTCCGGGCCGAACGGCAGCTGGATATCGGTCGTACGGTGACAGCGATATGGCCCGCGCCGCCGAAGTCGTTGGCCTGCGTGCACTCGGCCTCAGCCTTGCCGAAGTTGCCCGCGTTCTGGATGGCGATCCTCGAGGTTTGGGCGCCGCATTGGCAGCGCACGAAACCGCACTGGGAAATCAGGTTCGCGAACTGGTCGCGAGGCTCGACAAGGTGCGAAAGCTCCAGTCCGATCTCGCGCAAGGCCAGTTGCCAGGTGGCGGAGAACTGACCGGGCTGCTCGATCGGACAGGCCCGAGTGTCGGTTTCGAACTGCCGTGGCCTTGGGGCGCGGAATGGTTCGAGTTGCGGGACATTCGCCCAGTGAACTACATCATCGGATCGCTGGGAAGCGGGAAGACACGGCTCGCGCGGCGCCTCGCCCAAACGCTGGAAGGCGCGGTGTTCCTCGGTCTCGACCGGCTCGACAATGAAGGCGCCACGGCAGCTGCGTTGCTGAACGACGATGCCGATCTCAAGTCGCACGTCGATCAGGCGTTGGCGTGGCTCGTCGACGAAGGCGCAAGCGCTTCCAAAGCGCTGACCGCTTTGCTCGTCGGGCTGGAAAGTGAAGCGCCTCATGCGCTGATCGTCGATATGATCGAACAGGATCTCGATCAATCCACCCAGGAGGCGCTGATCACGTATCTGCGCCATCGCGCGAAAACATCGGGACGCCCCGTGTTCCTGCTGACGCGCTCGTCGGCCATCCTCGATCTCGCGTTAGTCGGACCCGACGAAGCCATCATTCTTTGCCCCGCCAATCACAGTCCTCCTACTCGCGTGGCGCCGTACCCGGGTGCGCCAGGCTACGAGGCTGTCGCCACTTGCCTGGCATCGCCCGAGGTGCGTGCGAGAGTCGCACGCAGTCCGGAAACCGTGTGACCGTCGTCCGCACGGTGTTTGCAGGCAAGCGCTTATCCCGCAAGCGGTTCGACCTCGCGCGTGCGCCCGGCGGCGCCCTCCTCCTTCGCGCGCCGCAACGACGGAGCGGACGACATCAGCAAGCGCGTGTACGCGTGACGTGGCGCGACGAAGAGCCGCTGCGCGTCACCCGCTTCGACAACGCGTCCGTCCTTGAACACGAGCACGCGATCGCTGACGTGCCGGATCACGTCGAGATCGTGCGAAATGAACAGCAGCGACAACCCCAGCTCAGCCTGCAACGTGCCGAGCAGATCGAGCACCTGCGCCTGCACGTACACATCGAGCGCCGACACGGGCTCGTCGCAGACGATCAGCGCCGGCTGCGGTGCAATCGCGCGAGCAATCGCCACGCGCTGCCGCTGTCCGCCCGACAGCGATAGCGGCCGCCGTTCGAGATGGCTCGCATCGAGCCCGACCTGTTCGAGCAGTTCGACGCTACGGTCCCGCACCTGCTGCGTACCCAGGCCCGACGCCGACAGCGCTTCCTCGAGCAATTGCCGCACGCAGTAGCGTGGATCGAACGAACTGAGCGGGTCTTGCGGAATGTATTGCAGCTTCGGGCGCAGCGCGCGGCGCGCCGGCTCGCGCACTCCCTCGCCGTTCCACTGCGTGCCGAGAAAGCGCACATGGCCAGCCGATGGTGTCGCGAGCCCCAACACGAGCTTCGCGCAGGTGCTCTTGCCCGAACCCGATTCGCCGACGATACCGACCACTTCGCCGCGCTGCACGTCGAACGACACGTCGTCGAGCGCGACGAAATCGCCCGTGTCGGCTCCACCACCCGCGTTCCAGTTGCCCGCGCCTCGCCGCCCATAGCGCTTGCCGAGCGCTTCGACCTGCAACAGCGTCTCGCGCGCAGCGCTTTGCCGCGGCGGCAACGGGTCGCGCACGATCAGCGACGCGGCATCGGCACGCCCCTGCGGCGCACTGTGCCCGCCAGCATCGAGACGCGCCGACGTCAGCCGCTGCCCGCGCGAATGCGCGGACGGCTGAGCGGCGATCAGCCGGCGCGTGTAGGCATGCGCGGGATTCGTCAATACGTCGTGCGTCGCGCCGCTTTCGACGACCTCGCCGCGATGCATGACCAGCACGCGGTCCGCCACCTCCGCCACGACGGCCAGATCGTGCGAGACCAGCAGCATGCCGACACCCTCGCGCAAGCGCGCGGCGAGCACGTCGAGAATCTGGGCCTGCACGGTCACGTCGAGCGCGGTGGTCGGCTCGTCGGCGATCACGAGCGCCGGGCCCGCGACGATCGCCGACGCGATCAACGCCCGCTGCCGCAAGCCACCCGACAGCTCGTGCGCATACTGCTGCGCGCGGCGCTCCGGCTCCGGCATGCCGACATCGCGCATCGTCTCGTGCACGCGCGCCCGGCGTGCTTTGCGCGAGCCTGACGGCGTGTGCAGCGCAAGCGTCTCTTCGATCTCGGCGCCGACCGTGCGCAACGGATCGAGCGACACCAGCGCGTCCTGCATCACGAGGCCCGCGAACCCGCCGCGCACGCTGCGCCAGTCGCGTTCGCGGAATTGCAATGCGTGTCGTCCGTCGATCACGAACTGCCGCGCCGCGATTCGCGCGCCGTGGCCGGCAAGGCCGATCAGGCTGCGCGCCGTCAGACTCTTCCCCGAGCCCGACTCGCCGACGAGCGCCACGCATTCGCCCGCGCGAATCGTCAGATCGACGCCCCGCACCAACAGCTGGCCGTCGTTCGCATCGGCAAAACCGATCTCGAGTCCGCGTACGTCGACGAGCGTGCGCGCGGTGGAGAAATCGTTCTTCATCGCGCTTTGACTCCATAGACGCGGGACAGATGTTTGCCGATCACGGAAAACGCGACCACCGTCAGCGTGATCGCCATGCCGGGAAACACGCTCGGCCACCACGCGACGCGCAGCACGTCGCGGCCTTCGGCGAGCATCACACCCCATTCGGGCGTCGGCGGTTGCGGGCCGAGACCGAGAAAGCTGAGACCGGAGACGGCGATGATCGCGCTGCCGATGTCGATGGTCGCGATGACGGGCACGGCCGCCAGCACGTTCGGCAGGATGTGGCGCAGGAAAACCTGGCGGCGCGACAAGCCCCAGACGACGGCATGCGTCACATAATCGGCGCGGCGCACCACCAGCGTCTGCGCGCGCAGCACGCGCCCGAACTTTGGAATGCCCGCAATGCCGACGGCCACCGCGATGTTGACGATGCCCTGGCCGAGAAAGGTCACGACGAACAGCGACAGCAGAACAGGGGGAAACGCCGACAGCACGTCGAATACGCGCGACGCGCTCTCGTCGACGGCGCGCCGTCCGAGCCCCGCCGTCATGCCGACCACGAGACCGATCAGCAAACTGACGATCATGCTGGCAAGGCCAATCAGCAGCGAATAGCGCGCGCCATAGACGACGCGCGCAAACACGTCGCGGCCGATGCGGTCCGTCCCGAACCAGTGCCCGGCGCCGGGCGCCTGCATCGCGTGCGCGACATCGCTGACGAGCGGATCGTAAGGCGTGACGACGCGCGGAAAGGCCATCGCGAAAGCGAGCGCGACGAGAAACGCAGCCGACACCAGCACGGCTGCGGGCAGCCGCTTCGCAAGCAGGGACCGGCGCTGCTGTCCAACGGCAACAGATGAGAGCTCGCTCATGATGCGCGCAGCCTGGGATCGATGAACAGATACAGCACGTCGAGCAGCGTCGAGATCGCGACATGCACGAAGGCGGCCAGCAGCACGACGGCGAGCACGACGGGCACGTCCTGCGACGTCACCGCCGTCAGCGTCACGCTGCCGATGCCCGGACGGCCGAACATCTTCTCGGTGATCACCGCGCCGCCCAGCAGGCCGCCGATCAGCCATCCGCCCAGCGTGACGACGGGCAATAACGCATGCCGCAACACATGCCGCGTGCGCAGCACGAGTTCGGAGACGCCGCGCGCCCTCACCGTCGTCACGAAGGGCCGTTCGAACACGGACTCCAGCGCCTCGCGCATGACCTGCGACAGCACGCCTGCCGTCGGCAGCGCGAGCGTGACGGCGGGCAGCACGAGCGAGCGCCAGCCAGCCGCGCCCGACACCGGAAACAGCCGCCAGTGAAACGAGAACACAATCAGCAGCAATAGCCCGAGCCAGAACACGGGCGACGACGTGAACAGCAATTCCAGCGCCGACGCGACGCGGCTCGCCCAGGCGCCGCGTCCCGCAGCGACACCCGCCGTCGAGGTCGCGACGAGCAGCGCGAGGACGATGGCGAGCACGCCCGCTGCGCACGCGAGCTGGATGGTCGGCCACAACTGGCTGCCGAGCACGGCGAGCACCGGCTGCTGCATGACGAACGACGTGCCGAGATCGCCGCGCGCGAGGCGCACCAGGAACTCTCCGTATTGCCATGGCAGACTGTGATCGAGGCCCCACTGCGCGGCGATCGCCTCGCGCAGGCCCGGATACGCGAGGTCGCCCGCCAGCACGTCTTCGATCCGGCCCGGCAGCGCGTGTATCGCGAGGAACGCCGTGGTCGCCGCGAGCCACATCACCAGTACGCCCGTCAAGACGCGCGTGACAATCTGCTTCAGCACATCAGCCTCCCTGCCTGTCGACCCAGATTTCGTACGCACTCGCCGGGCCGTCGAGTTGCGGCTCGAAGCCCACGCCATGAACCGTCGACTTCGCGGCGAGGTGATAGGCGGGTGCGAAGAGCGGCACGATGAACGCTTCGTCGACCGCGCGCTTCTGCACGAACGCGAGAAGCTTGCGGCGCTCGTCGCCGATGGGAAGCAGCCGCGCCCGGTTGATCGTATCGACGATGCTCTGGTCGGGCGTTTTGATCGCGTTATAGAGGAAGCCCCGGTCGCCCAGCATGTCCCACAACTCCATCGCGACATCCGACGGATTGTCGGTGTTCGGGTAGATGGTCCAGTTGCCCGTCGCCTTCTGGTTCGCGAAGTCGCCCGCCGTGGTGACGCGCAGCCCGAGATCGAGGCCGATGTTTTGCCGCAGCGCCGACTGGATAGCACGGATCAGCACGTCGCGGCTGTCGCGCACATAGGGCTGCGGGTAGCCGACTTCGATCGACAGCCGCTTGCCGTCCTTCGTGCGAAAGCCCTCGCCGTCGCGCTTCGTCCACCCTGCTTCGTCCAGCAGACGGTTGGCCTGCTTGACGTCGTTGCCCCACGAATGCTTCAGGTCAGCGTTGTAGTCGGGGTTGTCGGGCCCGATGTTCGACCATGCGCGCTGCACCGTGCCGAGATAGACGCTCTTGACGATCGCATCGAGATCGAAGCCATCGCGCAGCGCACGACGCACGTTGACGTCGCTGGCGGGCGGCACCGTGTAGTTGATGTTCAGCGTGAACGAGGTCGTCGCGGACGGTCCCGTCAGATACTGGAAGCCGTCAACCTTGTCGAACACGGCGGCGTCCGTCGGCTGCACGCCTTCGATCAGGTCGACCTGCCCCGAACTGAGCGCGCCCGTGCGCACGGCAGCCTCGGGAAGAAAGCGATAGGTCACTTGCTCCAGCCATGCCGTGCCCTGATGCTGCGCATTTCCCGGCGCCCACTTGTAGTCGGCGTTGCGGGTGAAGGTCGCCGATTGTCCGCGCTGGTAAGCACCGAACACGAACGGCCCCGTGCCGACGATGCCGGGGCCGCCGCCGCACAGATCCTTGTTTTCCGCGAGCGACTTGGGCGAGATGAAACCGAGCTTCACGCTCGACAGCGATTCCAGTGTCGTGGAATCCGGCTGCTTCATCACGAGACGCGCGACATACGGCGACACCACCTCGACGTGATCAAAATGCACCAGCAATGAAGCCGATGCCGACGTCGTACTGACGTTCTTCAGGATGTAATCGAAGTTGGCTTTCACGGCGTTCGCATCGAACGGTGTGCCATCGGTGAAATGCACGTCGTCGCGCAAGTTGAACGTGTAGCTCTTGCCGTCGTCGGCGACGGTCCACGATTTCGCGAGCCATGGCGCGTACGTGCCGTCCGTCTTCTTGCTGATCAGCGAATCGATGTAGTTGCGGATAACCCAGAAGGCGTTCTGCTGTGAAGCGCGGTGCGGATCGAAACATGCCGGCTCGGTCGTCACGCCCCATGTCAGCGTGCCGCCCGCGACAGGCTTCAATGATTGCGCGCGTTGCGTTGTCGTGTCGGCGTCCGATTTGCTGCAGCCGCTCAATGCGAGCAAAGCGCCGGCAGCCAGAGCGCCGAGTAATGCGAAAGTGGCTTTCTTCGGGTTGAATGCGCGTGCGCGGGTAGAAGCGTCGTGAATCATCGGGAGAAGTTGGGAGATTAATCCCACAGCGTAATTAAAGACTTTCGCGTTCTCCAACGAATCAATCTTGCTAACGATAGCTGACGCGTACGCAATGTGAAAAGCGCGCTCGCTTTGGTGATGATTTACGCCAATATCGCGCCGCCCATATCCGTGATGTTCTCTATTTCTTGAGAATAGCCACTTGCTTAGCAGACTCACTCAATTGCAAAGCGCAAGATATCCTAACCTTTCGTCTCCGGCGAACCCGGCTGGCGTACGTAGTCAATGTTTCACACGCGTTGCGCAAGACGACGAACCAGGCGGTCGCCCGCAAACTGCACGGCCGTGACGATCGCGATCAGCAACACGATGACCGTCACCATCACGGTCGTGTCGAAACGTTGGTAGCCATAGCGGATCGCCAGATCGCCGAGCCCGCCCGCGCCGACGGCGCCCGCCATCGCCGACGAGCCGATCATCGCGACGACCGTGATCGTGAATCCGCCCAGAATGCCCGGCAGTGCTTCCGGCAGCAGCACGTGCCAGATGATGTGGCGGCGCTGCGCGCCCATCGCTTGTGCTGCTTCGATGAGACCGCGATCCACCTCGCGCAGGCTCACTTCCGCGACGCGCGCAAAGAACGGAATCGCCGCGATGGAGAGCGGCACGATCGCAGCCCATACGCCGATCGTCGTGCCGACCAGCACGCGCGTGAGCGGCAACAGCGCGACGAGCAGGATGATGAAGGGCGTCGAGCGAAATGCATTGACGAGCGCGCCGAGTGTCGAATTCACGGCCCGCCGTTCGTAGATGCCGCCGCGCGTGGTCGTGACCAGCACCAGCGCGAGCGGAATGCCGACGATCAGCGCGACGAACGCCGAAATGCCGACCATCAGCACCGTGTCGCGAATCGCGCCCGTCAGCTCCGAAAGCCAGAGTTCAGACATAGCCGAGTACCTCCACGTGATCCGCGTGTCGCCGCGCACGCTCGATCAGTGCGGCGATGCGGCTCGCGAACGCGCCTGCCTCGCGCTCAGGCCCGGACAATTGCGCCGCCACCACGAGACGCCCCTGCGCATGACCCTGAATGCGATCGATGCCGCCGTGCACGAAGCTCACGCGGCCGCCGTCCACGGTCAACGCCGCGCTCAGCGCCGTGAGATCCGGATCGTGGCCGTTGGCGCCCGTGTAGCGCACGTCGAGCAGAACATCGGTGGCATCGCGCGGCAATGCATCATCGCTCGCGGGCTTGATGCGTGCGGCGAGATCGTCCGGAAGATCGTGCACCAGCGTGCGCAACAGCGCGCGCGTCGCAGCGTGCTGCGGCGCGCCGAACACGCGCCACACTGCACCCGTTTCGACTACGGCACCCTGTTCGATCACGGCGACGGTATCGCACACTTCGCGTATCACGGCCATCTCGTGAGTGATCAGGACGATCGTGAGACCGAGACGCCGGTTGATATCGCGCAGCAACGCGAGAATGGACTGCGTCGTTTCCGGGTCGAGCGCGGAGGTCGCTTCGTCGCACAGCAGAATGTCGGGATCGTGCACCAGCGCGCGTGCAATGCCGACACGCTGCTTCTGCCCGCCTGAAAGACTCGCCGGATACGCATTGCGCTTGGCCGACAAGCCGACGAGTTCGAGCAGGGCAGCGACTTTCTTCTCGACGGCTGCTTTGGGCACGCCCGCGATCCTGAGCGGCAACGCGATATTGTCGTACACCGTTTTCGCCGACAACAGATTGAAGTGCTGGAAAACCATGCCGATGCGCCGCCGCAACGCAACGAGCCCGCGCTCGTCGAGTTCGCCGACGCTCACGCCGTTCACGCGCACCGCGCCCGACGTCGGCTTTTCGAGTCCATTGACCAGACGCAGCAACGTCGATTTACCCGCGCCGCTGCGGCCGATGATGCCGAATATCTCACCACGGCGGACATCCAGCCGCACGTTCGCCAACGCGATTGAAGGCTCGCCATGTGCTGTGGAAAATACCTTGCCTGCATCGTCGAAGACGACGGCGGGCACGGCGTCGTCCCGCGGCGCCGGCCTGATGGCAAGCGCCGGGCTCTCTTCGATGAAGCCCGCTACGTCGAGCAGATGGGTCATGTCGTCGGTTCCTTTTCAGGCGGCTGGTTCACGCGAGCGCATCGGGCACGCGCGTGCGGCCCGCAACGAACGTCGCATCACCACGCAACGGCGTACAGGTTGCCGAACGCCTTGTCGAGCGCTGCGCGCACGGCGGGCGAATGCTGATAGATCGAAATGAACTTGCGGATGCGGGGGTCGTTGGCGCTTTCCGGACGCACCACCCATTGAATCGCGAAGTTCTTGTTTTCGAGGCCATCGAAAAGCAATGCGCTATTCGGGTCGGTCGTGCCTGCGAGCTTGATGAAGCTCGGGTAGCCCTGCGCGAGGTCGACGTCGTCGAGCGAGCGCGCCAACTGTGACGCTTCGAGCGCAACGATCTTCAGGTGCTTCGGGTTATCGACGATATCCAGTGTGGTCGCGCGGTAGTCGACACCCGGCTTCAGCTTGATGAGTCCGGCGCGTTGCAGCAGCAACAGTCCGCGACCGCCGTTGACGGGGTCGTTCGCAATCGCAACCGTCGCACCATCCTTGAGATCTTCGAAGCGCTTGACCTTCTTCGAATACAAACCGATCTTCATGATCGTGCCAGGCGCGATCGGCACGAAGTCGTATCCGCCCTGCTTCTTCGCGTTTTCGAGGAAGGGAATGTGCTGGAAATAGTTGACGTCGATGTCCTTGTTGGCGAGTGCGGCGTTCGGCGTATTCCAGTCCGTGAATTCGATGATCTTGACGTCGAGGCCTTGCTGTTTGGCCTCCTGAGCCGCGATTTTCAACGCTTCGATTTGCGGGCTGGTTGCCGTGCCGATCTTCAGGGTCGACGTGTCGGCGGCAAAAGCGGGAGCGGCATTGAACGCGAACGCAACGAGGATGGCGTGGATTGCCGGCCTGTTCCGCGCAAAGAAGACACGCCTTAATGCGGACACAAATTGACTCATGCTCTACTCTCGACAATGGGATGTTCCGGTTCCGGGCGCGTGCGAATACGGGCGTGTTGGTTACGCCTCGATGGGATCGCAATGCTCGGGAAGACTGTCTGTCCGCCGGCGATAGGCGGCGCGTGCGGACGGCCGCCGCGCTGGATCAGCGCCGACAGTGGGAAACGGGACGGGTCATGGGATGAATCATTGCCTCTCTCCAAATGAGGTCAACCGATCATAGAGGGGCGCAGAAAAGCGGTCTACCAAGCGATTAGCAAATGGAAATCGCGAAACGCGATATGTGAGCGTCAGTCGACGGGGCTCTTTTTCAAGCTGAGTTCTCGATTTGACATTCGACCGTCATCGCCACCGCTGGACTACATTTAATTGAATGAGTAATCTGTGGGTGCAGGATGATGTTTGTTGGCTACGCCGACCTTCACCTTCGTCCCGGGGAGGACTCATGGAAGTGAGCACCGAAACGCTTGTCGACATGCTCGGAGAAGTCGAAGCAGAAGATCCCATCGACTACGCGGACCTGCCGTTTGGAGAGCAGGAACTCAAGCGCCTCATTGTCAGTTCGCTCGTTGAACGTCACCACAACGTGGAGACCGGCATGTCCGTCTCCGATATTCATGCGTTGTATCTGCTGAGCACCGCAAAGCTCGTCCTTGAAAACACCGTGCTCCATGCACGATTGCTGCTTCTTCAAGGGCATCAACTCGACATCGAGTCCCTGTTGGCGCCCTTCACCCTCAAAGGAAAGCGTAGCTAACTGACAGCACCCGGCCATGGGCGACATACCCCACACCCGGTAGGGTACCTGGCCGTTTCCTTTTTCCGTCGACGCTCACGGGCCGAAGTAGTGGCCCAATGAGCCCGCGTTTCAGTCCAACTTGCGACTGCTGGCTGCCAGCAGCCTGCGTGGGCATGCGCATTGCGCTACAGGAAGTCTACCCATCAGGAGCAAAATCATGACACCACTCGACCCTAACACGCAGTCACAGTCCCAGTCACAATCGGCGGACCAGGGTGCGGGTATTGTCGGCATTGGCGTCGGCGACGGCCCCGGGCCGGACGTGATGGCTGCATCCACACTGGATGGAACCCAAGTCGTAACGGCCGACGGCGAGCATGTCGGCAAAATTTCGGACATCATGCTCGACGTTCGCGACGGGCGGATTGCGTATGCCGTGCTATCGGAAGGCGGCTTTCTCGGCATGGGAACGACGCTTCACGCCATTCCATGGAGCGCACTGACGCTGAACGTCGATGAAAAAGTCTTCCTCGTCAACCTGATGGCAGACGAAATCAAAAACGCGCCCGGATTTGACAAGGACCACTGGCCCTCGATGGCAGACCCGCAATGGGGTTCGTCCGTCCATCAATACTACCGGCAACAGCCTTACTGGGACGCCACGCGTGATGTGGTAGAGGGACGGCCCAGCAATCTGTAACTGTCTGGACAACCTCGATGAAGCATGGCCGTAACGCCCGCCGCTGGCAGCGGGCGCAATTCACGGTCAACCGATGAGCCTGCGATACGCGCTGAGATGCCGCAAGAGCCCCTGCTGGTCGCCGCGTATCTCACTGAGCCGGGCAAGGTTGAAATGCGCGTCGGCATGCGCGGGGTCGAGCTGGAGGCATCGCTCGTAGCCTTCCATCGCCGACCCGTAGCGTTTCAGCTCCTCCAGAGCGACAGCGCGGTTGAAATGCAGCAGCGCATCGTCGGGAAAATGCTCTAGCGCGCGCTCGAACACGGACAGCGCTTCTTCGCAGCGCGTTTCGGTCTCGCAAAGCAGCACACCGAGATTGGTGTAAGCGTGGTAGTGCGGTGTGTCGGCCAACTCGAGCACCTTGCGGTACGCCTGCTCCGCGCCGACGACGTCTGAGCCGGTGAGCTGCTCTGCCAGGGCGAACCATTCCTCGGCCTGTTGCTCTTTGTTTCGCAGCGTGCGGGGCGCAGTGTCAAGAAAGGCAACGTCGCCCCGAAGCGGTGCGACCTCGAAATCGAGCAGATGCTGCCCTGACGTCGCGTCCCATTGGGATTGCCCCGTCTTGACCGCAATGGTGTCGCCGACGGCCGTGATACGAATGCCGGAAAGGGGGAGCTCTTCCGGAAGGTCGGCCTTCAGCTTGGCAAGCGCGCGCAAAATCTTGCGGGAGGTGATTTTCGCCGCTTGCAACTGAAATGCTGTGCGCAAAACGACGACGTCCTGGAACGTAAAGCGCAACTCGTTGCGCCGACCGCGAGAAGGCTCAACGAATCCGGCTGCGATTAGCCCGGAAAGCACACGTCGCGAAACGCCGAGCAACGATTGAAGGCTGCGCAGCGAGTAGTCGTGTGATTGATTGCGGCTGCTCACTTTCGGGCTCGAACCTTTGCCGGCGGCGCTTCTTTGACTTCGGGCGTCGATGCGGCTCGCCTGGCTGGCCGACGGGGTTTGGTGCAAGCACCGCGACATCAACAGGCGCAGCTTTCTTTGACGCAGGCGTCTTCGCTGGCCCGGCTCTCTTCGTCTTGTTGGCGCTGAGGCTCGCGCGAAGCGCCTCCATGAGGTCGATTACCTGACCGCCCGAGTCCTCGGCAGACGCTTCTGGCGACACGATCTGCTTACCGGCAATCTTCCGGTCTATGGCTTCCAGAATCCGCTTCTTTTCCTCGTCTTCGTATGCCGACGGGTCATAGGCATCCTCTGAAACCTGGTCAATTATCTGCAGCGCGAGTTGCAACTCAGTATCCGTCACGGCTATCTGCTCGATGTGCAAGTCGGCCAGTCCGCGCACTTCGTCTGCGAACAACAACTGCTGAAAAACCATGCCTTCATCGGCCGGCCGTATCTGAACGATACGGGTCTTGCCCTTGGACGACCATTTGGCCAATGCGCAGCGTTCACTTTCTCGCATGGCTTGCTGCAGAAGGCAGTATGGTTTGCCGCCGCGCTTGTCGGGAGCGATGAAGTAGGCCTTGTCGTAATAGAGCGGATCGACTGATTTTTCCGGGACAAAAGAGACAATTTCTACAACGTGCGTCGCACCTTCTTCCAGGGCTTTGAGCTCTTCCGGTGCGAAGACGACGAATTGGCCCTTCTCGAATTCGTATCCCTTCTTCATGTCTACCCGCGCCACGACTTCGCCCGTGGCCTCGGAAATGTACTGTTGCTTCACGCGACCGCCCTCTGGCGTCAGCAGATGGAAGCCGACTCCAGATGCCGTCTCGGTCGCCGAATACAGCTTCACCGGAATGGAGACCAGCCCGAAGGAAAGCGTGAGAGATGCGATTGAACGCGCTGTCATGACATTCTCCTGGTGGCCACCGGATGCGGTCGAACGGCGGGTACGAAGATCCGGCTCGTCGACCCGGGCGGCTGGGCGCGGCCTTGACTGGACGCCGTGCCGCACCCGTTCGTCGAGCAGTTGAGCACTTGATGTGCCTATTCTACGACCAACCTGCATATCGCCCCTTCAATGGCGCGGACCCGCATGAGGCAAGGTCCGCCGGATAGAGGTCTTGCGGACTCCGGCATACTGGCGAATAGCCCGGACAGCCTCGACAGTCTTTGCGTATCGAGCCCGATTTCGACCCCACACACCTTCCAATGCGATACGCCTCCTACTCGCGGCGCGCGACAGCGCTGACTATCGATTCAATCTGGTGGACTGCCGTCGTGCTGCTCGTCCCGCTCGGGCCCTCGACAGAGGACATCCTGCTGGCACCCGAGTCCTACGTTGCGACCATCCTTTTCTGGCTAGCCGTCGGCCAATGCCTTCCTATCCTGTTGACGGGCGTCATGTGGGCTGTATGGGGCACGTCACCCGGCAAACGCGCGTTGCGTCTTCGGATCGTGGATGCCGATACCGGACGCGCGATGACCGTGCGACAAGCGGGTCTGCGCACACTCGGATATCTCCTGACCTTCGCGACTTGCGGTGCCGGATTCCTGTGGGTGCTGTTTAACGACCGGAAGCAGACGTTACATGACCGGATAGCCAATACGACTGTGGTCGAGGATGAGACGCGCGACCACGTCGAGACTTGAGCCACCCGGAAGACGCGACGCGATATGGCAGATGCGGGAGACTTTTGCGTTATCGCGCCGACGCTCTCAGAGCACAACTGGGTGGATCTACGTCCTCAAGTCAATTTCCCCTGCCGGGATAGGAAGCCGTTTTGCATCCGTTGCACCTTGCACGCCGTATACGAGGTCAGAACGATGCCCGCGACAGGCCCCCAACGGCGTTCCCATGGCGCGGCCAGGCGGCGTTCAGTCACCTCCGGCATACGACGGGCATCGAAAGCGAAACGTATCGAGCGCTTGCACTTCGCCGCTATGCAAGCATCCTGTTCAGCGGCACATTGAATCCAGCGACACGGAAATGTGCGCTGGCACGCCCAGGAGTCATGCTATGAAACACGCAACGTGGAAAGTTCAGTTGGCGCAAGCTTTTGTCGCCGCGCTTTACGGATGCGCGGCAACGTTCGCGTACGCCGGAGGGAACGGAAACGGCGGAAACGGTAGCGGCGGTGCTCACGGTGCGGCGACGGCAGGGATGACGTATCACAGTGAGCCCGTGTCCAGCCCGTGGAACCGGATACCCGGCGATATGTCCCGAAAGGCAACCGGGAACACAACGGATATGCCCGGCATGACACCCGTTGAAGGTGTTGATAATGTAAAGACCAGTCAGTAGTTGCAGTAGCGTCCGAGGCTGGCAGCGCATGCCCCGATCGAGCGAAACTGATTGTCCGGTCCACTCTCCCCGCAACAAGGGATGCCGTTTGTGTGGCGTGTGCGGTTCGAGGGCTACCGTCCAGAGACGACAGCCGCCAGTTAAAACTTCACACGCAATCCGGCACGCGGGTTAGTCGATCAGCGCAAGTTCCTCTGTCACCGCGAGGAAGCGGGCGATATCGCGAGCGGTATGGCAATGCAGCGGCGAGACACGCACAGCGCCCTCCAGGCCGAACGACTTCAACATGCGCCCGGAGTAAAGGCTCGTTCCGATCCGCTCGTACACAATCACGCCGCGCTTTTCGTATTCACGCACGGCGGCGGTGGGTTCGAGGCGGTCGAATCCGATGCCGGCAATCAGATCGCGCTTCGTCAGGTCGTCGTGATCCCAGAACACCCGCACGCCCTTCATCGCTCGCAACCCGCATTGCCCGTCCGTGCCATCGAGCAACGCCGCAAGCAGCGCGCGTTCGTGGCTCTCGATGCGCTGCATCCCTTGCACGAATAGTTCTCGACGGTCTTCCGCATCGCTGGATTGCCCGCCGATCCATGCGACGTAATCGACGATCGCGCTGACCACCGCAAACTGCGCAGGCGCGGGACTGCCGAGTTCCCATACGCCCTTCTCCTTCGCATCGAGTCGATGATGCGGCAGCTCCGCCAGCCGCCCGGACAACCAGGCGATGCCCGAACCTCTGCATCCAAAGAACTTGTACGGCGCGACGTTGATGCCGTCGACGGGCGTTTTCTGCAGGTCGATTACCGCATGCGGCGCGTGCTGCACGGCATCGACGATGATGAAAAGATCCGGCCGCTTTGCGCGCGCACGCTCCACGATGGCGGCGATATCGAGCTTCGCACCCGAGATGTTCGACGCGTACATCACGCTCAGGAGTGCCGTGTCTGCGTCGATCAGCGACACGATCGCATCGACATCCACGCCCCCTGTTTCCGGATTGCTCGACGCGATGCGCAGCGCTTTTCCGGTGCGTTCGCAATACAGCTTCATGGCATCGAACGACGACGGATGTTCAAGTATCGTCGTGACGGCATTCGTGCCGGGCACGTTTTCCATCACGGCGCGCACCATCTCGAACATCGCGGCCGACGCTGTCAGAGACGGATAGGTACTGCCGCCTCGCGCATTGAAGATACGCCGGATATCCTCTTCGCCGCGCGCCTGAATGTCTTGCAGGTAACGCGCGCGCTCGTGGATGCGCTCCGGACAATCCGGCAGCGCGTCGACGCTTGCAAACGCCTCCAACGCCGCCTTGAGCCGGAACGAACCGCCTGCGTTGTCGAAGAAGAGCCGCTCGCGCCCGTCCATGTCGTGATCGACGAAATGGAACCGGCTCTTGATCTCCTTCATGAGGGACTCGGGAAAGAACTGCCCCTGGTTGCTGCTCATCTGAAATGCTCCTCGATAGGGTGCTTTTACCTGCGTTCAGGCGTCGAGCGACGCGAGATACGCCTTGCCTTTTTCCGCGTCGTACTGTCCTTCCCACTTCGCGATGACGAGCGGCGCCAGCGCGTTGCCCACGACATTCAACGCAGTGCGTCCCATGTCCATGATCCGGTCCACGCCCGCGATGAACGCGAGCCCTTCGAGCGGCAGTCCGGCGCTGACGAGTGTCGTCAGCAGGATCACGAACATGAAGCCCGGCACACCAGCAGCGCCTTTCGACGTCACCACCATCGTCAGGATCAGGACGATCTGTTCCTGCAAGCCGAGATGCTCGCCGTAAAGTTGCGCGACGAACAGGGTGCCGATGCCGAGATAAATGGATGCGCCGTCCAGGTTGAAGGTGTAGCCCGTCGGTACGACAAAGGTGGTAATGCTCTTGGGCACGCCGAAGTCTTCCATCTTCTTCATCAACTGCGGCAGCACAGTGGCCGAACTGCACGTCGAAAAGGCAATGATCAGTTCATCCTTGATGACCTTGAGCAGCGTGAAGATATTGAAGCCGAACAGGCGCGCGGTGACGCCGAGCACGAAGACCGCAAACAGAATGATCGCCAGATACGTCACCGCGACCAGCTTGACCAGCGGCAGCAGCGATCCGAAGCCGAAGCTCGCGACGGTCACCGCGATCAGCGCGCACACGCCGAACGGCGCGTAGCGCATCACCATGCCCGTGACCTTGAACATCGCGTCGCCGATGCCCTTCAGCGTGGCGAGCACGGGCTTTCTGTACTCCGCCGGCACGGACTGCAAGCCGAGCCCGAACAGCACCGAGAAGAAGATGACTGGCAACAGATCGCCTCGCCCCATCGACGCGACGACATTGTCGGGAATGATATTCAGCAGCAAGGACATGAAACCGTGATGGCCCTGCGTCTGCGTGGCTTGCTGGAGATGCGAGATGTCCGTGTGGCCAAGCTGCGACATGTCGGTGCCGACGCCCGGCTGCAAGACATTGCCGAGCACGAGCCCCAGCACGATGGCGATCGTCGTGACGACCTCGAAATACACCAGCGTCTTCAGGCCGATGCGCCCGAGCGAGCGTCCATCTCCCACGCCTGCAATGCCGGCCACCATGCTGGTGAACACGATGGGCACGACGACCATCTTGATGAGCCGGATGAAAATGTCGCCGGCAGGCTGCAGAAAGCCTGTCACAACCGAATCACGCATTTGAGGAAAGCGGTTCAGCACGACGCCGACCGCAATGCCGACGACGAGGCCGATCAGTATTTGCCAGGCCAGGCCGATGCGCGGCTTGCGTTCGATGAGTTCGGCAGGCGGTGTTTCGATCACGGATTCCATGCGTTCTCCAGACGGACCGATTGATATGGATTGACGCGGGAGGCGGCGTGCCTTCTTGCGAGCGCGCTCGGTCGAGCCCGTCCCGCATGCGCTGTGTTTCAGCTCGATGTCGAAACCATAAGCATCCAGAATAAACAAAAAAAGCGATTTTTTTCTATGCGAACATATCGCTTTTATTCATTTAATGGCAACGCGATGCTGACCTTCAAGCAGATGGAAGCGCTGTACTGGATCGTGCAACTAGGATCGTTCGAGGCCGCAGCGACGCGTCTGAATACGACCCAGTCGGCGGTTTCCAAGCGTGTGCAGGAGCTTGAGCGCGCTTTCGATCTCGTGGTGTTCGACCGCGCCCATCGCAGCGCGCGCCTGACCAAAAAGGGGGCTGAGTTTTTCGAGTACGCGAAGGAGTTGCTGGAGCGCCGCGATCAGATCGTCGAGCGCGTCAGTTCGAAAGAGGCGCTCGTGAGGCAGATACGCATCGGTGTTACGGAACTCACGGCGCTGACATGGCTGCCCCGCCTCGTCTCAGCGATACAGGCGGAATATCCGAAAGTGAAGGTGGAAGCGGAAGTTGAACTGAATGCGACGTTGCGTGAGCGGCTCGCCACCGACACCATCGATGTGATCATCGTGCCGCAGACCCAGGGCACGGAACCGTTCGCGACCACGGCCGTTGGCCAGGTCGACAACGCGTGGATGTGTGCCGCGAGCCTCGCGCCGCGCAAGACGGCAATCCCGATCACGGAGATCGCGAAGTATCCTTTGATCCTGCAAGGCGGGTTGTCCGGCACCGGCTATGTGTATAGCCGCTTTTTGCAGGACCACGGCGTCAGCCTTCAAAAAGTGCTGGCGAGCAATAGCCTCATCGCACAAATCGGTCTGACGTTGTCGGGGCTCGGCGTCAGCTATCTGCCTAAAGCCTGCCTGCGACATATGCTGGAGCGGCGTGCGCTCGTGATCGTGCCGACAAGGCCCGCGCTGCCGCCCGTGAAATACATCGCGATGCATCGGGCAGACCAGTCGCATTCGTTGAGCGCGGCCATCGCGAGGCTGGCCGCGCAATCGTGCGATTTCAGTTCGAATCTGCTCGACCCAGGGATGCCGCAACCGGACCCTGCGCAATAGCGATCGCGTGAGATCAGGTGGTGTCTATTTGGCCCTTGGACTCGCCCGCGTCGATTCGCGCGCAAGCGTCGCGCGACCGTCGGCGCCATCCCGGGTTTTTTCTGGGTTCTCGCACCGATGCTGGGTGTCCTGACAACGCGTTCAGGCATCACACAGTACTGCATGCGGTGTCGTGACCGACGATGAATCGCGCGTACGCTCCAGCTATGCGTGTTGCTTTCTATCGCACCTACGTCGATGCCGATGGGCATCGCCATGTGCATGGGGCGAATCTGCGTGTGCCCGCGAAGGTACGTCATCGCACTGGTGGAATCCCGCCAATCGCGTGTTGCGAGGACGTGGCACTGGCCGACATGTGGATTGCAACGGAAACTGAAACCAGCCCGTGCCTGTCGGCGGCTGAAGCGCCGGCGCGATGCGCGTTCGCCACTTCGTGGCGCCCCGCCTGAACCGCGTGTGCACGCGGTCGAGCGACAGTCTTAGCGCGGCCGACGATGCGATTCGGCCATGATTTCGCACACTTCCAGATGGGTACGCCACGCGTCAGCGAAAAATTCGCGTACACGGGCAAGGAAACCGCCTTTCGTAGCCGTCGAGGTAGCAGTAGCGTAGCTCATTGCAAACTCCATTCAGGGTTATTGCCTAGGTATTAACCCTATAGTACGCCCTCTATGGTGCATTGCAAAATAAAAATCGCACGCGTACTGGCACCTTTTTCAGCGATGTTGTGATGGGCGGAAACGCGGGAACCCGGATACCGCGCCGATAGCATTGCTGAATCGAAGCGCGTCAACCCTGGCCGCGCGCTTCTTCATCGATGACCGAACGATGCCGCGTTTCCGGCATCAGCCAATACGTGACGAGCGAAACCGCGGCGCACGCGCTCACGTAGTAGAAGAACCAAGACTCGTGGCCCGCATGCTTGAACTTAAGCGCGAGATATTCGGTCGTGCCGCCCATCACCGACGACACCACCGCAAACGGCAGGCCGACGCCGAGCGCGCGCAGCTTCGCCGGGAACAGTTCCGACTTCACGAGCCAATGGATCGACGAGAAGCCGCTCAGGATGGCGAGCGCCGCGAGGTTCAGCGCAAAGGCGGCCCACACGCTGTGCGTGCTGCCGAGCGCGTGCATCAGCGGCACCGTGCAGAACGTGCCGCCGATGCCGAAGATCAGCATGACGGGCCGCCGCCCGACCACATCCGACAGCAGTCCGTAGAGCGGCTGGAAGCACATGTAGATCACGAGCGCGACGGTCGCGATCAGCGTCGCGGTATCGCGGCTGAAGCCCGTCGTGTTGACCATGTACTTTTGTAGATAGATCGTGAACGTATAGAACGCAACCGTGCCGCCGATGCTGATGCCGATCGTCCATAGCGTTTGCATGCGATGCCGGACCAGCAGCGCAAGCAGGCTGCCGCGTTCCGACTCGCGCGACGCCTGGCCGGCGGCGAGCGTATCGGCGCGCTCGAACGCATCTGTCTCCGCGATGCCGCGCCTCAGATACAGCGCGAACACGGCAAGCGCGCCGCCGATCGCGAACGGTATGCGCCAGCCCCATTCTTCGAGCTGCGTCGGCGTCAGCGCGAAGCGCTGCAACACGAGCATCAGCGCGAGCGCAACGAGCTGTCCCATCACCACCGTCACCTGCACGAAGCCGACGAAGAAGCCGCGCCGTCCCGTCGGCGCCATTTCGCTCAGGTACGTGGCGCTCGTGCCCGCCTCGCCGCCCATGCTGAAGCCTTGCAGCAGACGCGCGCAGACGAGCACGGCTGGCGCCGCGACGCCGATCGTCGCGTAAGTCGGCGTGAGCGCGATGATCAGCGAGCCGACGCTCATCATCGCCACCGACAAGCTCAACGCGACGCGCCGTCCGTGGCGATCCGCGAGCGCGCCGATCGCCCAGCTGCCGAGCGGTCTCACCACATAACCGATCGCGGCGACGGCAGCCGCGTTCAGCAGTTGCGCCGTCTGATTGCCGCCGGGGAAAAAGGCCTTGCTGAAATAGATCGAGAAGATCGAATACGCGAGAAAGTCATACCACTCGATCACATTGCCCGCGCTGCCGCCGATGATCGAGCGCAACCGCTCGCGCCGCGCGGCGGGGGAAGCCTGAAGCGTCAGATCATGCGGCGTTGCGGCCATCCTGTGTCTCCTTGCGGCTATCGGGCCGCTTCGCTTTGTGCTTGCTGCGGTGCTGCTCGCGTAGTGCCTGCGGTACTGCGTGCGCCCTGGCGCTAGCCGCGCGTCGCGAGCAGGCGCACGAGTTCTGCCGCGTCCGTCTTGCTCTCGGCGTGCATGATCCACTCGACGATGCGCTCGATCTGCTCACTGTCGATACGATGCTCGGCAAGCTTCGTCATCTTGTCGATGATTTCGGCTTCGCTCGCGAACGCATGCTCGCTGCCGCGTTGCGACTCGACGGTTTCTTCGAGCCGCGTGCCGTCGCGCAGCATCGCCTCGACGCGCACCGTGTGACGCGCGCCGCGGCCGCGTGCGGTGATGGCCGGGTCTTCGAGCACCTGCACGCGGTTCGCCAGCGCCATGCGCTGCGGGTCCGCCACCTTCGCTTCGCTGAACTGGTCGACGAACACATCGCCTTCGAGCAATAGCGTCGCGACGCAGTACGGCAGGTTGAGTTGCGCGGACGTCAGGCCCTGCGGCACATATGGCCAGCCGACATGATCGACCGTCACGCGCGAGCCGTGCACGACGATGCATTCGACGTCGTTCGCGCCGAACGGATGGCGCGCCTGCATGGCGCGGATCGCGTCGAGCGTCGTGTGGTTGCTGCCGACGCACGAGTAGAACTTCAGCGCAATGTTCATCGTCTCGAAGCGCTCGCCGAGTCCGTCGATCAGTTGCGTCAGGTCGTAGCGGTCTGTCGAGCGTGAGAACGTGCTGCAAAAACCGCCGTACGTGTTCTCGAACACATCGACGATGCCGGTGAAGCCGTTCTGCGCCAGCAGCGCGCCGTACAGCCCGCTTTGCGCGGCGCGCCCGGCATGCATGCGCTTGACCATCGCGCCGAATTGCGCGGCCATAAGGCCCGCCGACTGCGTGCCACCGATACCGAGCGCATGCACGGTCTGCGCGGTGTCGAGGCGCAGCGCCGCCGCCGCGCCCGCCGCCGCGGAAAACACGCCGACCGTCGCGCCCGAATGCCAGCCCTGCGCAATATGTTCAGGGCCCATGCACATGCCGACGCGCGGCCCCACTTCATAACCGGCCACACAGGCGCGCAGAAAATCGCGGCCGCTCATGCGCGCATCGGCGGGCAGCGTCTCGGCGACGGCGAGCACGGCGGGCAACGTGACGGCACCGACATGCAGCACGCCTGCGCGATGCACGTCGTCGAGTTCGAAGCTCTGGATCAGCGTGCCGTTCACGAGCGCGGCGTGCGGCGCGGACAGCTTCATCGGCGTGCCCCATACGGTGCACCCCGGGGTCGTGTCGACACGCGCGAGCGTTTCGGCGAGGATGCGGCTCCATTCGAGCGCCGAGCCGAACAACGCGCAGCCGATGGAGTCGAGCAGCAACAACTTGATGCGCGCGATCACGTCGTGAGGAATCGCGTCGTAACGCAATTGCGCGACGAATGCCGCTACGCCGCCGGTGTAGGGGTTTGTGCCGATGTCGTGGTGCTGGTTCATCGCGTGTCGGGCGCACTGGCGCGAAGTGGAAATTTGATGACCAGTATCCGCACGCGACGGGCGTTTGTGAATTGCACGCGGTGTGATTATTATTGCGTCACACGCAAGAGTGGGCAGTCCGCGAAATCGCCTGTACATGAGGGCTCATGAACCGCTTTCCCGGCGTCGATCTCGACGCGCTTCGCGCTTTTGTTGCCGTTGCATCGCACGCGTCGTTCAACGATGCCGCCATCGAACTGAGTCTGTCCGCGTCCGCTTTGACACGCCGTATCAAGCGGCTCGAAGAAGCACTGGACCTGATGCTATTCGAGCGCACGACGCGCAGGGTCGCGCTCACGCCATCGGGCGAATTGCTGCTGCCGCGCGCGCAAAGCGTGCTGCGCGAACTCGATGCGTCGCTGCAGCTCGTCACGCAAGCGACGCGCATCCGCACGGGTCAGTTGACCATCGCGTGCATTCCCACCGTTGCGAAGTTTCTGTTGCCGAAGATCGTCGGCAGCTATCACCGGCGGCGGCCCGAGGTGCGGCTGCGACTGCTCGAAACCGATCTTGCGACGGTCGCGCGGCGTGTCGCCGACGGCGACGCGGAGTTCGGCATCGCGTTTCTCGTCAACGAAACGCCGGAGCTCGCCATCGACGAACTGCTGGTGGACCCGTACGTGCTCGCCTGCCCCGCCGATCATCCGCTCGCGAAGAGCGAGCATGTTGCGTGGCGCGAGCTGCGCCCGTGGCCGCTGATCGTGTCGGGCACGACGAGCGGCAACCGGCGCATGCTCGATGCCGCGTTGCGCGACATCGACTGGCGTCCGGACCGGCTGATCGAAATTGAACATCTGACGACATCGCTCGGACTCGTCGAAGCGGGGCTCGGCATCTCGATCATTCCGCGCTGCGCGGCGCCGCGCGACACGCAATCGCGAATCGCCATTCGTCCGCTCGTCGAGCCGACGGTTGCGCGCACAATCGGTTTGATCCGGCGACGCGACGTGGTGCTGTCGGCAATCGCGCGGGACTTTCGTCTCGCGCTGCGCAGAATGGCGCCGCTCGATCCTTCGATGATGCAGCCGGAGTGATGAAAGACAGGTGTGTGCCGTACCGACGTTATTTACTCAATTTGCGGTACAGATGGTTGGCACGTGACAGGTGCGCGTGCATGGCTTCGGCAGCCGCATCGCCGTCATGCGTCGCAATGGCGTCGACGATGCGCTGATGCTCCGCCAAGGTCAGCTCTTCCGCGCCGGGCGCACGCACGAGCGGCCGATAGTATTCGCCCGCCCAGCGGAACAGCGACTCGACGATCGACGGGAAAATCGGATTGCCGCTGATCCTTGCGATCTCGCGGTGAAACGCCATGTCGCGCTCGATGAACTCTTCGAGATTGACCATCGAAGCCCGATGTTGCGCGACGCTCAATTGCAGTCGCGCCACGTCCTCTTCGGTCGCGCGTTCGGCGGCCATGCGCGCCGTGCCCGTTTCGAGAAAGAGGCGCGCGTGCTTGAGATGCTCGAGCATCTCCGGGTCAGTGCGCAGCAAATGCATCGCGCCGCTGGCGATCTGGCCGATCAGCCGGTCGGCCGTCGGCACGACGACGCGCGCGCGCTCGCCATGTACGATCTCGACGATGCCCGAGCGTTCGAGCGTCTGCAGCGCCTCGCGCACGGCAGGCCGCCCGACGCCATAGATTTCCATCAGTTCCCGCTCTGACGGCAACTGCGCGCCGGGCGCGATTTCGCCCGAGCGGATACGCTCCATCAGACGGTCCACCACTTCCTGGTACAGCTTCCGACGCGGGATGATCTCGCCCATTACATTTCAGCGACAAGCTTCTGGTGTAATGACAATACCATACACCGATCGATTCTTGCGAGGAACCGCTCGCTGTATCAACTCACCGCAATGCGTTCACTCCACGTCGCGGCCCTCTTTGACCAATCCGAAGAACGACGCGCCGCCAATCTGCCCGCCCTTCAGCACGATCTCCAGCCCATCGCGCTGCGCCGACTTCGACCACGCACGGCACAACGGCGCGCCCGGCGCGAGACCCGCTGCAACACTCAGCGCATCGATACCCAGCGTGCTCGCGACTTCGCCTGAACTGTCGCCGCCCGCGACGACCACACGCGACAGCGGCACGCGCTCCAGCAAGCATCGCATCACTTCCGCCAGCGCGCCGCCGACGTTGCGCGCGGCCTGCTGACGGGTCAAGCCCGCATCGCGCGCAATCGCGTCGAAGCCGATCACGTCGGGATCGTCGGGGCCTTCCGCGCTGTGCACGATGCTGCTCACGCCGCGGCGAAGCGCATCCGCGGCAACGCCGACTGCGCGCTCGATCTCCGCGCCGCCCGATTGCGAATCGAGCGCGCGGCGCAGATCGAGCCGTTCGACATGAAACCCATGCGCCCGCGCCCATGCGATCTGCGCCGCCGTGACGGGCGAGCAGCTGCCGCTCACGGCGGCGATCGTCTCGACAGGTCGGGCGACAGGCAGCGAAGGCGTCGCGGGCAACCAGCCGCGCGAGCGCCAGTATGCGGCCAGCGCGTATTGCAGCCCGGACGACGACGCGCTGAACACGCCCTCGCCGCGCCGTTCCCACACGAGGCGCCCCGCTTCGATGAGCGTTTCTTCATCGAGTACGTCGATCAACACGATGGGTTTGTCGTCCGCACTGAGTGTATCGACGCGCGCCGTGCCCGAGCCGTCGCGCAATTGCAGCATGTCGATCAGCTCAATGCGACGCGACGTCTGCCGCCCCAGATGCACGCGCAGATCCGCTTCGTCCATTGGCGTAACGGGATGGCGCGACATCGTCGGATGACGGTCGAGCCGATAGCCCGTACCGTTCACGGCGGCAAACAGATTGCCGAACATCTGATAACGCTTCAGGCGCGGCGCGCCGATCACCATCGGCGACCAGCGCGCGCGCATCACGTTCACGCCGATGTCGATGGCCGCGCCGATCGAACCGACTTCCGGCGACGAGTCGAATGTCGAGCACACCTTGTACTGCAGGATCGGCGCGCCGAACGCCGCAAGACTCGCGAACGCGGCTGGCAACTCGTCGCGCATCCATGCAGGATCACGCCCGCGGGACGAACCCGCCAGCCCGACGCAACGGATCTCGGGAAAGCGCGCGAGCAGGTCGGGCGTCGGCGTGTCGAGACACAGCACCGTCGGCACGCCCGCTGCCGTCATCGCCTCCATCGCATCCGTCGAGCCGGTAAAGTCGTCACCGTAATAGGCGAGCAGCGGCCCCGCCGGAAATGCCGTTTGCGCGGAATCGTGCATACGCGTGCTCACTTCCAGAAACCAAGCGCCGCGCGCAGCGCCGGATTGCGCTCCGCGTGCTTCTCGAGCGGCACACCCTCGATGGCCGCGACCCATGATTCGCGCAGCGCTTCGACACCCGCCGCGACGCCCTGCGGATGGCCGAAGATGCCGCCGCCCGCCGTGTGGATCAGATCGGCGCGGCCAAGCGCGGCGTACGTATCGGCGGCCTGCAAGCCCGTCTGCCCCGAACTGAAGACGGGCATCGCCGTCATCGGCGCGTCGGGCATGACGGGCGCGAGCACCGCGCGCGCCGCCGCGATGACGCTTTCATCGGACTCGCTGAACTTGTTGCGCAAGCCATTCACGTGCAGATGATCCGCGCCCGCGAGCCGCCAGATCATCTGCCACGGCGCGTAATCCCAGCCGAGTTCAGGACTGCGCGACATATAGCCCCAGCCTGCACGATGCGCATGAATGGGCACTTGCGCGTGCTTGCGCAATTCGTGCAGGCCGACCAGTCCAATCGAATTGAGCACCGCCATCACGCAGGTTCCGCCTTGCGCCATCACGAGATCATGCCGCCGGCGCATCTGGTCGAGATCGCCCGTCACGTTGAACGCGACCATCGCTTTCTTGCCGGTGCGATCGGCGTGTTCGTTGACCACGCGCATCACGGCCTTCACGCGTTCATCGAACGTGCAATGCGAACCGTCGGCTTGCAGTTCGTCGTCCTTGATGAAGTCGATGCCGCCTTCCACCAGCTCGCGCACCTGCTGCGCGGTCTCTTCCGGCGACAGCCCGACGCTCGGCTTGATGATCGTGCCGATCAGCGGACCATGCGTGACGCCGCTCAGCTTGCGCGTGCCGTCGATACCGAACGCCGGGCCAGGATACGCCGCCGCGAACGACGCCGGCAGCTTCAGGCCCGTGAGCCGCAAGCCCGACACCTGGCGCAGTTCGAACAGATTGCCCGCGATGGTCGACATCAGATTCGGCAGCGACGGACCGAAGTTCTCGATCGGCCACGACAGTTCGAGCGTGCAGCGCGTGTACACCTCCGATTTCATGCCGCCCGGCAGGCTCGGTGTATCGACGGTTTCGAGAATCTCCAGTCGCTCGACGCGCGCGCCGGAGCGCGCCTTCAGCTCGGGCGTTTCGCCCGGCAATGCGACGAAGGTGCCGCTCGACTGTTCGCCAGCGATGACATCGGCGGCATGGCGCGGATCGTCGCCCGTTTCGAGCCAGTAAGTAGCGTGAATGCGTTCGCTCACGATGCAGTCCTGTTGGAAGTCAAAAGAAGACAGCGCTCAACGCGGATCACGTAATGCGGCGGATGCTGTCCGCAATCTCCGCACGATCGAACACGCCCTTCCAGTCGTCGCGCATCAGGCGCGGCTTGCCGAACTCGATTGCCTTGTTGCACGCATCGGAGAACGCGCCCGGGATCTCGTTGAAAATCACCGCGCTCAGAATGTTCATGTGGCCGAGCAGGAAATCGCGCGCGGCCTGTTCGGGCACGCCGCGTTTCACTGTTTCGTCCATCGCTTCGCGCATCACGTAAAGCAGCGTCGCGCAGATCGTCTCGGACAGGCCCGGTTCCAGCAGCGCCATCTGGTCGACGGTCAGACGGTATGAACGCAGGATCGGCTGATAGATTGTCTTCGCCACGTCTTCGCCGAGATCGAACGCGGACTCGGGGCCCTGCATCAGCGCGCTCGTGATCGACTGCTTCGCATACGCGCCGCCGAAGAAATCGCGGCGCGCTTTCGGATCGTCATCGTTGTTGAAGATGATGGGGTGACACGGATGCGCGACGAAGTACGTCAGATCGGGCCTGTCGGGCAGATGGCCGGCGAACGGCGCGGCGGCATCGAGCGTCATCACCATCGTGCCCGCGGGCAGCTTCGGTGCGATCTCGTGGCTGAGCTTGCCGATCAGCGTATCGGGCACGGCGAGGATCACGACCTGCGCGCCGTCGAGCGCGGCATCGACGGATACGCAATCCACGTTCAGTTCATCCTTCAGGCGCTTGCGGCCCGCTTCGCTCACTTCGATGTGCGCGACGCGATAGTCCGACTTCAGCAGGTTGCTCGAAAGACGGAAGCCCATCTTTCCGCCAGCGCCGAACAGTGCAATTTTCTCTTTCATCGTCCTCTCTCCTTGCAGGGGTACGTCATGTTCATGAATATCGGTTGATCAGCCCGCGCGCGGATCCAGCGCGACGGCTGCGTGTTCGTCCTGCGAGCGCGGGCGGCGCTCGCCGCAGAACGCGAATGCAAGCACGGCGCTCATCAGCATGAAGACGCCGACCACGAACATCGGCGCGTGATACGAGCCCGTCGCGTCCTTCAGCGCGCCTGTCACGTACGGCGCGACGAAGCCCGCCAGATTGCCGACCGTGTTGATCAGCGCGATGCCCGCGGCGGCTGCCGCACCCGACAGAAAGCGCGCGGGCAATGCCCAGAAGTTCGGCAGCGCCGAGAAGATCGCGCAGGCCGTGATCGTGATGACGGCGATGGCCGTCGACGGCGACTTCATGTAAAGGGCGAGCGGAATGCTGAGTGCGCCGACCAGCGCCGGAATGCCGATGTGCCATGCGCGCACGCCGTGCTTCGTCGCATTGCGGCTCCAGAGGAACAGCACGATCGCGGCAGGCAGATAAGGAATCGCTGTGATCAGCCCTTTCTGGAACACGTTGAACTGCGAGCCGAACTGCGTCTGGAAGCCGCCGATGATGGTCGGCAGGAAAAACGCAAGCGCATAGAGACCGTAGATCAGGCCGAAGTACATCAGCGAGAACAACCAGACGCGGCCGCTCGTCAATGCGGCGCCTGCGTGGTGGCGATGCTGCGACGAACCGGCTGCGCGCTGGCGCTGCTCGGCTTCGAGTTCCGCGGTGAGCCACGCCTGCTCGTCGGCATTGAGCCAACGCGCCTGCGACGGCCGGTCGCTCAGATAGAACCACGCGACGATGCCGACGACGATCGCAGGAATCGCGACGCCGAGGAACATCACGCGCCAGCCGGCCAGGCCGAACAGTCCATGCGCTTCGATCAGCAGCGCGGCGAACGGCGCGCCGATCACGATCGTCAGCGGCTGCGCGAGATAGAACAGCGCGAGGATATGGCTGCGATGGCGCTGCGGCACCCACATGCTCAGGAACAGGATCGCACCGGGAAAGAAGCCCGCTTCCGCCACACCCAGCAGAAAGCGCAACCCATACAGCCCCGGCACGCTGCTCACCCACGTGAAGAGCAACGCGACGATGCCCCACGTCACCATGATTCGCGCGAGCCAGCGGCGCGCACCGAACTTGTGCAACGCGAGGTTGCTCGGCACTTCGAGAAAGATGTAGCCGATGAAAAACACGCCCGCCGCGAAACCGAACTGGGCGGCGTCCAGCCCCAGATCCTTCGTCATGCCGTTCGGTCCAGCGAACGAGATCGCCGTGCGATCGAGGAAGTTGATGAAGAACATCAGCGCGACGAACGGCACGAGGCGCAGCGAAACCTTGCGGATGGTCGAGCGCTCAAGTTGGCTCGGGCTTGCCTGTTCGGCGTGCGGGGCAGTTTGCATTGCGTCTCCTCCGATGGGTCTCGCGGCTCTGCGCTATCGCACAGATCACTCATGTTCTGTGCTGGTGTGATGAGTAGACCATCTAGATTAAAAAAGCGGCACTGGGTTTACTACCAACACCTTTCAGCAGTTCATTGGCGCGTCGTGCGCCTTCGTTATGGGCGCGCGGCGGCGGCGTCGTTCGTGATTTGCGTGCGGGCGCGTGCAGGGGAACGCAATTGGGTTCCGGAAAATGAACCAACTAGCATCTACTTTGGCCGGATTCCCGGGTTTGGAACCGGTTTCATTGGTAGCAAAAAAAAATGACCCCGAAGGGTCATTTTTCTAATACTGGAAACGCTTTACGCCGGCTGGATGTTCGCAGCCTGCTTGCCCTTCGGGCCCTGCTTCACTTCAAACGTCACTTTCTGGTTTTCCTGGAGCGATTTGAAGCCGCTCGACTGGATTTCCGAAAAATGTGCAAACAGGTCTTCACCGCCGCCATCCGGCGTGATGAAACCAAAACCCTTTGCATCGTTGAACCACTTCACCGTACCTGTTGCCATTTTGCAAGATTCCCAAAATTAATATTGCGCGTCGGTGGCGCTCCGCCAGCCGTGCGATGCACTTTTTAACATGGAGTCGTGGTTCCTCACAATCAGCATTTTTGCTTGGGGCCGGCTGGCACAACTGGAAACCCGCTGACGGCGCGCGATCTCGATCGCCTACCCTTTCATCGGCTCCCGTCCCGAGACCGTCCACTCCGTGGGCGTCAGCGCGATGTCGCCGCTCTCGAGCACCGGTTTGAACTGGAAAATCGAAGCAGCCGTTCGACGCTAGAGCGACAAGTTTGACCAGATTATTTTCTACCGCCTTCGTCGGGGTGCATCGAGCATCCGTCTTCGTCCCGTTGCCCGCCTCGCCCCGACCGGAAGGCGATCCCTGCGGAGTTGGCTGGACCGGGCGTGGAGTCCTCGATGACTTGAGACGGCGCCACATTGCCCCTTGCTCCCGGCGCGAACGCGAGAATGCGCAGGTTCGGTTGGGCAACGAAGAGCCGTCCATCCGGTGAGACGGTGATCCTGTTACCCGGGAACGCCAAAACTTGGCCGATGATTCCCGTGGATGGACCGCTGATTGTCCGTATCGGTCGCACGTTGCCATTCGCCTTGGCGGCGAAAATGCTCACCTGGGTCTGGGTCGCATCCGCAGTCGTGTTGTAGACGAATAATTCGTCCGTACGAGGATCGAGAGCGATCGACGTGGCGATCTGTGAGAAAAAAACATCGCGGCCCGGAAACAGGCCGGTTTTGGGACCTGTGAGGCTGCGCAGAAGCGGGGGCGCGGTCACGCTTCGGCTCGTGCCGAACGTGTCGATGATCGCCGTTCCCTGTATGTCATAACCCGCGATCAGCAGATTGTCGTCGCCGTCGATCGCGATGCTCTGGTACTGGGTGATGTTCGGATCGGTAATACGGACCGGATTGGGTATATCCCCAGAACTGTGGACGGGAACGACCATGACACCCGCCGTCGATGGGCGAACGCTCAGGACGAAGTCGTTGAGGCGGGAATCCACCGCAATGCCAGGCAGGTCATTTGTGCTCGTCAACCTGAATGAGCGATCGGGTGCCTGATTGCCCTCAGCCTTGCGCAGAAAGATGTCGACCGTGCTCGCGCCAAACTGCGCAACGTGAAAAGAGTCCTTTTTGTCGATCACCGTCGCGCCGGCCGACATCAGGGTGGTAAGTGGCCCTTGCAGCACCTGGCAGGGTTCGGTCGCTCCGTTGGCGCGCGCTGAGTAACCGCGAATCTGATCACCGAGCGCGAGAAAGACGGCGTCGTGGGAGCAGACAGCGTGCGCCAGTTGGACCCCGAAAACCATACTGGCGACGACGACACATAGCGCGGGTTTCATGCACGCCTCCTTGGTCATATCGAGCGAATACGCCGATAAAGCATAGACGCCAGCCGGCGACCCAAGGAGCTTCCGCCAGTTGGAACCTGTGTTTTGGCGGGCGATGCAAGGGAACACCCGTCGATATCGAACGGTGATGGCCCTATGTCGCACATGGATGGCCGGTTTTTTTGAACGCGTGGGCTCGTTCCAAGCCCAGCAACGATCGGCCGGAATGCCTGTCTGAGCGGCTCAAATTGGCCGCTCGCAGCCTCCCCACCTGAACAAGGGCCCTCTATCGGGGCGTTCAAGGCAGTTTTGACAGTCAGCGGAAACTATCCGAAAACCCGTACCCAGGCCGCCCGGATTCGCCGCGCCCGATCTTCAAAGAGATATGAGGCGGCCAGCGCGAGCAGACCGGAAACGACGCCCGTCGCAACGTGCTCGACAACAGGAAGCCGGTAGTGACTCGTATGCGAGAAAGCGTCGCCTAAGGCCGTCAGACAGCCGACGATCAGCGCATTGCCGTATCGATGCGAGTAGAGTTTCGCGGCTGGCGTGAACGTCAACAGTACCGCGAGGACCCCGGTGAGCAGTCCCGTCTGGAGTGCAATCGTCCAGTGGACAAGGCTCAAGACGTTGCCCCAACTCCCCGGCATGCAGGTCATGCACGCGCTGGTGGGCTGCCAGAAACGCTGGGCAAACAAGCTCATCCGGCGTTTCCATTCACTTGACATGATGCGCTCCCCGTCATGGATGCACGGAACGCGCGCCCGAGGGAATCAGGATCCAAAGAGCAGCGTATCCACGGTGGAATCATACCTCGCGACCAGATCTACGCCCCGTTCACGTGGGGCGGCAACTCGAAGGCTGCACGACCGGCATCGCCCAGCTGTCTTGGTGCAGACCTACCCACATGATCGTGTCGTAAATGCTGCGTTGCGCTTTGTTAGTCGGATACCGGGATCGCTTATAGTCGGATATGGTAATTCATATGGATTCCATACCATCACGACGCAAATGAACCAAAACGAAGCCCCGATTTTGTCGGCAATCCGCAGAACCATTCCGCATGAACCGGCTGGTGTGTTCTTGCGTAGCTAGCTGGCAGGGAGCCTGCCGAATTGGCATACGGTAGGGATTTCACCAAGTATTCGCGAACCGACTGCTGTGCGACGCTATGTCTCAGTGCCATTCCTCATGGAGACAGGCATGCAATCTGAGACACACAAGAAAGCAGCAGTCGGAGCTTTTCTTAATCGGTCGGCTCTGTTCCTGCTGATGTTGCCAGTTGCCTTCTTTCTCTGGGCACTCCACGCCTACCCGCCTCACGAAGCATGTTGGCTCGGCGTCGCCTCTGCCATCTATGTCTGGCCTGTGGCTGGAATCCTCTTTGTCGTCGCCGCAGGCTTTCACGTCGGCTCCACCAGTCGACGACTGGGAACGGCCGGCGAATTGCGGAAGGCGCACGGGCACTAGCTCCCGGCGGTGACGGGTGCGATGTACGCGACGGCCTCGGCAGGGACCTCGTCGATGACGAGGTTCGTCAGGCGGAAATCGGTGCAGTCCAGCAAGGGCGCGCATACCGGCGTTCACGGAAGATGCGCAGAAAATTAGCAAGCTGGTCTGTGACGTGTCGTGTCGCCGCTACCCCTGCCACCCGTCTTGCCTTCGCGGCACGGTCTCTGAAAACACAACGCCCCAGAGTCTCCTTTATAGGAGGCTCTGGGCGTTTTCAATTGGCGCAACTTATTCTGCAATGCGTTTGAAACTGGCGTAGTAATCCTCGGTGTAGTAGCAGTCGCTGGTTTGCTTGCGCGGTCCACCACATACGATGCGGCGTTGTCCGCGATCCGTTGAGCCAGGCGTGCGAACCGTGTATGCGTGGTAATAGCCGCGCGGATGCTCCGGCAGCAATGCCGCGCTGTTGCGGAACAAGACGCCGTCCTCGCTAAAAGGGAAACGGCCGCCCGCTTTGATCAGACGCAGTGTTTCGGCTGCTTCCGCCGGCAACTGCGCCTTAGTGACGACGGCCGGCGCGCTCGGCGCCGGCGCGCCCGATGCAGCCGTTGTGCCGCTCGCGGCCTGCCCAGGCTGACTCGCCGCCTGACTCGCGGAGGCGCCCGAATCCTGAGTACCACTTCCCGATCCGTCCTTGCCGCATCCGCCGAGGATCGCGTTCAAGGCGAGGATGCAGGAGAAAGCCCACGCTCGCTTCACGAAATGGTTGTCTCCGGGTTGACTGGCATTCGACGTTCACGAACGATTCAAGGGTATCGCTATTGGCAGAGTGAATCAATGTTCGGTCGGAAATAGGCGTTTCTTACCCGGCAACCAGGCTGATGCGCGCTTCACGGTGTTCGAGAAGCAGGCAAATCAAGCAGATCGCGGTGAAGCTTCGAAGGGTGCATTGCTCCCTCGCCCACGTCTAGAGCAGCAATCGATCCGGCAGGGAAGCTCGCGCCAGCATTGTCTACGCAGCGCAGCGCCAGTGACCTTGACAGCTTGTGGTGTCCGAGAGGCTTATGGCTCAACCGAAACATCCCGGTCGTCGCCCATCCCGTGATACCCACCTTGAAATATGACAGTCACGTTGCGGGGGTTGTCTGCACGATAGACGTTGGCATAGATGGGGGTCGCCACGATGCCCGCGCCGCAATCGAATTTCAGATCCTTGTCGATTCGTCCACTTTTGATATTGATAAGACGCAGGCGGACCATCGACAACGAACAATCCACCGAAGACTGGTACACACCCAGCAACAGATGGTTCTTCGTGTGATGCCACATCGGTATTTCGACAACACCGACCACTCGGGGTGTTTCGAGGCCGGTATCGTTGAGACTGCCGACTTGATGCAGCGCGATCGGCAGGATTTTTTTGCCATCTCGCCACTCCCCCGATGCCTTCGTATCGCTGATTTTTAACGCAATAGGGCAAGGAACAGGGTGCGTCGGCGAAGCGGCAGGCACCGTTGGCGAATCACCAAACGAAACAGGCTCTACTGCTTCGCATAACTGCATCTCTCCATTGGGTTGGCGTTTACCTTGCAATGGAATGGGAACGCGATGAGCATCGTAGTAGTAACTGCCATCGACGCGCCACTGACCAGACTCATTTCGGTTGATGTCATCGTAGGTCTGTAACGACACATGAACAGGGAGGCTACCAATCGTGCCGGCATAGTTCCTGATCTCATACCACCCGGCATGGGCCGACGAAGCGGTGAACAAAATCACGCATAGGATCGTGCAAGAGAAATTTCGTTTGCGTTTCATCGGTTATCTTCAGTTGTCGCCGATAAGTATGCCCGCGGACCGGTATCGGCCATTCGCGGCCGATAGACTCGATTACAAGCACGGCTGCCTTCCTTTCGCGCAATTACAAAACATCAAGTCTCACGCGAGGGTCCCGATAACCCGATTGTACGTCGCTACCGTGCATTCGATTTTCGACCGTCCCTCCAAGCGCTGAACAAAGGAAGCATCAGCCCCATGTCGCCTGATCCGATCAACACGAACACGTCAGTCACCACACCGCCACCGCCCGAGCCTCCTCCATCAAAGGATGCATCGTCGACGGCCAGCACGTCCGACCGCAGTAACGATGCACTGATGGCAGCCCTCAAACGCACGTTGACGCGGCTCGGCATCGATGCATCAACGGGCTTGACCATCAGCGACAGCGTCAACGACAACTCCGACGCCTTGTCGTTACCCAGGCGCGTGAGTGCGTCGAGCGCATCACTGATCGCGGCGCTCTATCAGGCGCTCGAACTGCAGCAGTCAATTGCCCTGGCCAATGGCCTGAGCATACCGGGCAAAGAGACGAAGGACGCGCTTTCCGTCGTGACAGATATCCAGTCATCCAATTCGGCCGTAAATGGCTATCGCGATCTCGGCGCTCAGATTGCCGATCTGGCGAAGATGTCCGGTACGGTGGCAAGCGACGACGATGCCGATACGGACGAATGGGGTTTCGATATTGACGATTCCGCAAACACCTCGAGCGCTGACACACAGCCGGGCGACCCAATGACAGCCGCAATCGGACAATTGAATCAGGCGTTAAAGGATCATGTCGTGACGCTCGTGCAGAATGCAAACGCGAAAGTCTCGCTGGCTGCGGTACTCGACGGATTATCAGACGAGACGAAGGGAGTCCAGTGGCGGCCGCTTGGCGTGCTGATCGACGTGCAGGCGTAGTGCCCGATTAACGCCTCATGCCCGAGAGACATGCCTGTACCCTGGAAGGGGCCGGCGCTGTATGCATCCGGACGCGGCAATCGAAGCCGCTCGCCACGGCCCTCCGGCGCGGATTTCATTCACGCGTGCTTCTGTCGAGGAATGCGATTCCCCCAGGAAATTCAACTAAATAACTTCCACTTCGAGCGGATTTCGACGTCAGAACTGACCTCCCTCATCCCGTCTGTTACCCATATAACTTCCCAAGTCAAGCAGGTTTCAACCATAAATCTTCCATCGTCGCAGGCGCTCGCCATAAGGGGTTGCACGCGACCAACGTGAGCACCTTCGGGCGATCCCGCCCATGAACGCGCGAACCGATCGACTCAAGATCGGCCTGAGCAGACGTTCACGTGTCGCCGTTGGTAAGCCAGCTCAGGGTTGCTCTTTTGCCACTCTCACCGCCGCGACCGCGAATGTCAGCTCTCGCCGCAGTCGCATGAGTACTTGCGACCCGTTGCTGACTCGCTGATCCGTGAGAAGCGGACGCCCACCAACCTCGCTGAAGGTGCACAATCGACCTGTAGATCGTGACACCCGAAAGCGGCCACTCGACGGTGTCAATGTCCACGATAGAACTCCATACGTACAGTTGACTCTGCACGTGTCCGCCGATGCGTGCGTCGGGGTCCATCGGTCAATCGGGCATTATTGGCGGCCCGACACCGGACCTGGTGGCGTACGTCACCGGGATATGATCGTGCAGATCTGGATCGGTTCGTTTTGATCGAGCCTTGCAGCAAGGAGAGCAACCATGAAGAGCATTTTGATGGGTGTTTTAGCGGGTCTCTCATTCGGGTGCCTTGCCGCCCCGAATTGCAACGACGTAAAGACCAATTGCATCGACAATTACAATCGGGACATCGGAGCGTGTGGAAATTACTCCGACAGACGAGGAGAACTTTGCAAGGCGGACGCACAAAATCGATATCTGTCATGCGTTCAGGCTGGTGGCTGCGGGGGCTAACGGCGCCTTATTCATTGCGGCCGTAGATCCGAAGCACCGTTAACCGACCGCTTTCGGACCCCACTCCCGACCGACGGCTTATGGCCGACTACTTGCCCGATGTAGTCGGCCAACGACGACGCACGAGAGACGGTGACGGGACGACGAAGCAAGCGTCGATGGCGCCCAGCTTCTTGACGACCTTGAAGGTCGCCGAAAAAATGGGCGTACGACTACAAGTCTGTCGCGGGCACGGTCGCTGACATTCCAATCGTCTCGGGGCTTGAATGCGCCAGCACGTAGTTCACCAGCGCCTTCAGCTTGGCAGGCTGCTGCCGTCTGCTCGGGTAGTACAGGTAGAACCCGGGAAAAGTCGGTGAGAAGCTGCTCAAGACGCGTTTCAGCTTCCTGGCCCGGATGTGAGGAAGCGCGAGCTGCTCGAACGTGTACGCCAGTGCAATCCCATCCAGCGCAGCTTCAATCGAGAACAATGAGTCGCTGATCGTGAGATTGCCGCTGATCTCGTACTCGACGATACGGCCTTCGACCTCGAGCTCCCACTTGTGAATCGCCCCACTGCCTGAAAACCTGAATCGCACGCAGTTGTGATGGATCAGATCGGAGGGGTGCCGTGGCACAGAATGCTGCCTGAAGTAGTCGGGAGATCCAACAATGGATACGGCAACCGGGCCACCGAGAGGCACAGCTATCATGTCCTTCTGGACACTCTCTCCCATTCGAATGCCCGCGTCGAACCCTCTTTCGACGATGTCCACGTAGCCCTCGTCATTCGTCAGCTCCACCTGGACGTCCGGATAGGCTTTCAGGAACCCGGCCAGCAGCGGCTGGAGGACCATGGCGGTCGAGATTCGCGCTGCGTTGATGCGCAGCACGCCCGATGGCCGGCCTTGAAGCTCATGAAGTTGCTCCCCAGCTTCCAGTACGTCGCTCAACGCCGGCCCAATCCGGGACAGGTACGCCTGTCCGGCTTCAGTGAGGCTGACGCTACGCGTGTTCCGGTTGAGAAGCCTGACGCCGAGCCGGGCTTCCAGGTGGCGGATCGCCTGACTGAGCGCAGAAGGCGAGACCTCGAGCGCTGCCGCGGCGGCTGAGAACCCGCGGTACTCTGCGACCTTCCAGAATGCGAGCAGTCCATCAAGCTGGTTGAGCCTCATACTTTGAAGAATATCTTCAAAGCGTGTTCAGCACCAGGGTGTTTTTCTTCTCAGTCAATCTGCCTAGAGTGACAGGCATTGACCAGGACTGGGAGTTTGAGCATGAGCAAAGTGTGGTTTATCACAGGTGCTGGCAGCGGTATCGGCGCCGGTACGGCCAGGGCCGCACTGAAGTCAGGTGATCGGGTCGTTGCCACAGGCAGGAACCTGGACAAGGTGGGCAATGCCTTGCGCGACCTGGCCGGCGAGAATCTGGAGATTCTCCGGCTGGACGTCTCCGACGAGGCCCAGGCAACGGCAGTGGTCGACGAGGCGCAAAAGAAGTTCGGGCGTGTCGATGTAGTCGTGAACAGTGCCGGCTACAGCCTCTTAGGCAACTACGAGGAGCTGGGGACGCAAGACATTCAACACCTGTTCGCGACGAACTTCTGGGGCGTGAGCAACGTGATGCGGGCAGCGCTGCCGATCATGCGCAAGCAGCGCTCCGGGCACATCATCAACGTCAGTTCCGTGGCAGGCGCTGTCGGCCTGATGCACTGCGGCGCCTACAGCGCGAGCAAGTTCGCCGTGGAGGGGCTCTCGCTTTCTGTGGCTGAAGAGGTCGGAAAGTTCGGCATCGAGATCACGGTGGTCGAGCCGGGATTCTTCCGCACGGACTTGTTGGCCGCAGCCAACGCCAAATGGCCGGACAAGCGTATCGACGATTACGCCGCCGCGGAGGTCAGCGCCGAGGCGATGTGGTCCCCCTATGCCGGCAAGCAACCGGGCGATCCGGACAAGCTAGGCCAGATCCTGGTAAAGCTTGTGGGCATGGAGACTCCACCCAGAGTGTTCGTGGCCGGAAGCGATGCACTGGCGTCGGTCGGGCCGGCTGTGGAGGCTCGATTGAAAGCGGTGCACGCCTTCGAGGCGCTTTCGAAGTCGACGGACGGCAGCTTCTGATCGCGAGGCGAGTTGCCCTTGCCACGACATACCTAACCCGCGAAGGACTGACCCAGCATGAGCACGCTCCACGTCAACGGCCGTGAGCACACGGTCGACGTCGCCCCGGACACCCCCATTCTCTGGGCCTTGCGCGACACGCTGGGCATGACGGGCACGAAGTCCGGTTGCGGCGCCTGCACCGTGCATCTGGACGGGCAGGCCATCCGCTCCTGCGTTACACCGATCTCGGTGGCCCAGGGCAAGCAGATCACCACCATCGAAGCCACCACCGACGGCAGCGACAAGGTCGGCGCCGTCGTGCATGCAGCCTGGGTCAAGTACGACGTCGCCCAGTGTGGCTACTGCCAAAGCGGCCAGATCATGAGCGCCACGGCGTTTCTGAAGTCGTTGCCCCGCGGCAGGCAGCCTACCGCCGTAGATGCGGAAACCGGGCGCGCACGCTTCCACGAGATCTCATCCAGCGAATATGTTTTTCAGCAGTCGTCGGTTGCCCTGCTCGCTAACACGCTAAGGCTGTATGTACAGATCAGCAAAACTGCCCCGTAGCCCCTCGCCGGTCGGCGCATAGTCCTTCACTTTCTTCCGTCTCTATGTCGACCCGCTCGGCACCTCACGCTTCGTCAGCTCTCAAGCCGCAATGAACCCGACAAACACATATTTTTTCATAAACGGTATATACGGTATTCTTGTAGAGGTGTTGTGACATTCGCAGACTTACCGGACCAGCAGCGGCGCTGAACGGGACGGTACGCTGCCATCATGACTCGGGACAACGCCCGGCAGCTGTAGATCGACGCAGGGAGACTAACGATGAAGCTTTCTCACAAACTCGCTTCGCACAAGGCGGGCCCGGTGTGGGGGCTCGCATTTGGCCTGCTCGTCACGCTAGCGGGGATAGGACTCTGGTGCAATGCGAAGCTATCGGCGTCCGCCGGCCAGCTCGATGAATCGTTGTCGGTAGCGGCGGTGCTCGTTGGCGTGCTCGCGGCTATCTACGCACTGCACGAACTTCGGCATCGTTAGCCGCTTTTCAGGTCGCTTCCTGCTCGCGGCGGCAGTGGCACCTGGCATTGCCTGTTGCGAGTGTCGGGCTCAAATGCGACGCAGAAGCTCTTCCCCGAACTGAATCACATACGTATCCTGCGGTTTGAGTTCGTCGACAGCGCGAATACGTTCGTAGATCAGCAATGCACCGACCAGCTTCGAGTTGTAATGGCTGCCAAAGTCAGCCTGCGCGACACCCGTCAGGGTTTCGTACTTGTCGAGCAGATCGTTCTGGAAAAGAAGCGCGATAGCCGGTGTATTGGGTCCGCGTGGGTTATTGACCGTCAACCCGGCAGGCGTTCCTTCGAGCGCTTCACGTTCGACAATATGGGCATCTTTATCGAATCGTCCGGTCAGCAAACCGGCGACTCGCATCAGAGATTGTCGTGCTATGGCGTACGTCGGCATTCAAGTCTCCTGGCCACGAAAGAGGATCCAGCAGCAGACATGTCGACACATACGAACCACTGAGCCCTTCGCTTGCGATGCGCCTTTCGCTGCGCACGGGGCCAACGTCGCATTGGATCGGCACAGACGTGCCGGGCCTACTCCCGAATTTGAAACTGCTTATGAAGTGCCCAATGTGTCGAACCACGTCGGCGCGGCTCGACTACGCACTGCGTCACAGGCATTGCCCCAGGTCACGAACCGATTCCCTGCGCGTCGAAAAGACCTTCATAGAGAACCGTGCTCAGGTATCGTTCGCCGGAGTCGGGCAGAATGACGACGATCGTCTTGCCTGAATGCTCCGGACGCTTCGCGAGCCGCACGGCAGCCGCGACGGCCGCACCTGATGATATCCCCGAGAGTATCCCTTCTTCGCTAGCAAGACGTCGGGCGTATGCGATCGACTCTTCGTTGGTGACCTGTTCGATCGCGTCGACGAGAGCGAGATCCAGAACGTCGGGAATAAATCCGGCACCGATGCCCTGGATCTTGTGTGGCGCAGGCTGGAGCGGCTCACCCGCTCGCGCCTGTGTGAGGATCGGGCTCGCAGCGGGTTCTACCGCCACGGATAGTATCGGCTTCCCTTTGGTCTGCTTGACGAAGCGCGACACGCCCGTAATCGTGCCGCCCGTGCCCACGCCCGAAACGAGAATGTCGATGCCGCCCTCGGTGTCGTCCCAGATTTCCGGACCCGTTGTCTTTTCGTGTATGGCGGGGTTCGCAGGGTTCTTGAACTGCTGAAGCAGAACGTAACGGTCGGGCTGCCCGGCAGCAATTTCTTCGGCCTTTGCCACCGCGCCGGGCATGCCGCGCGCGCCCTCCGTCAGCACTAGCGTCGCCCCGAACGCGATCAGCAGCTTGCGCCTTTCAACGCTCATCGTCTCAGGCATAGTGAGCGTAAGCGGAATTCCGCGGGCCGCCGCCACGTACGCAAGAGCAATGCCCGTATTGCCGCTCGTCGGTTCGATTATTTCCTTGCCGGGACCGAGTAGCCCTCGAGCTTCTGCATCCCAGATCATCGCGGCGCCAATGCGGCACTTCACAGAATAGGCCGGATTTCTGCCCTCGATTTTTGCCAGAACGGTCGCAGGCGCGCCATCCGTCAAACGGTTGAGACGGACCAGCGGCGTGTGACCGATGGAGCGCGAGTTGTCTTCGAACCAACGTGCCATGTTTTTTTGCTCCTATGCCGATAGGCAAAAGTGGACTTAGTGTAGAGCGGCGGTCTACAGAGTCAAGCATTCGCACTTCCGATTCCAGGCGCTTCATCCAAACAAGCAGCAGATGTGACGTTCGAGCAGATCTTCGATTACGCACCTGTGCCCTTTGCGCACGAGTGTCGATGGCGTGAGCCACAACGAGGCCAAAGCAATCACACCGGGTTGGGCCGAGGCCGGTGCGAGCGTGCTGTTGCATGCGGTCCTGCGATCGGCTGCATAGCGCTGCTTGAGAGCAAGATGGGAGCGGTGTCGACGCGAGCTCGCCCGGGCCGGCATAAGGTTATGCGAAGCGATTGGTTAGTGGAAACGGAACACGTCAATAGAATGACCGCATTCGCCAACCTTTCCTGGACAGGTATCCATTCATCGTGCAAGCGCTCTCCTTCCCGTTTCTGCGCATCCTCCGTTGGGCGCTGCTCGCTATCATCGTAACCGGCACCGCACACGCTCAGGAGCAAGTGCTGCGGGTCGGCGTGACGAGCGGGCCGCACGAAGAAATCTTCGAGGCAGTCAAAAAAGTCGCTGAGCGCGACTATGGACTGCATATCCGGATCGTGTCGTTCAACGACTATATCCAGCCGGACGCGGCCCTCGACGCAGGCGACCTCGATGCGAACAGCTACCAGCATCGGCCTTTTCTCGCTTCGCAGGTTCGCGCGCGCGGCTATAAGCTCGTCGGGATCGGCCGCACATGGATTGGGCCAATCGGTCTGTATTCGAAGCGCTACCGGAAGTTGGCCGATCTGCCGGACGGCGCGACCATCGGCATTCCGAACGATCCCGCGAATGAAAGCCGTATTCTGCTGCTGCTTCAGAAGGCGGGCAGCATCAAACTGCGGCAAGGAATCGATCCCGTCACCGGCATCAACGCGACGCCGCTCGACATAACCGCGAACCCGAAGCACTTCCATTTCAAGGAAGTCGACGCCGCGCAACTGCCGCGCACGCTCGACGACTTCGACGCCACCACCGTCAACGCGGACTACGCGATCAAGGCCGGCCTCAATCCGGCAAAGGACACGATCCTCGTTGAGAACGGCTCAAGCGTCTACGCATGTCTGATCGCCGTGCGAGAGCAGGATGCGAACAAGCCTTGGGTGCAGCAGCTGGTTTCCGCCTATCAGTCGCCTGAAGTCAAGCAGTTCATTCTGTCGCGCTATCAAGGCGCAATCATTCCGGCTTTCTGAGCGTCAGGCGGGAATCGCCGCCCCAGGCGCGCACCATCACCGGGCAGCGACGCACCTGAAATGCAAATACGCATTTGATGGTTAGCCGCCAGGCCTATCTGTGGGACGCTACGCGTTTCATCGGGTCACGCCAGCGCTGCCGCCCGGCTTCGCTGACGTGATCCGCCTTCGTTCCGCCGCACGCCCTTCCATGAGCAAGAAGCAAATCATTCTGAACGCGTTCACCATGAACTGCGTCGGCCATATCAATCATGGCCTCTGGACGCATCCGCGCGATCGTTCCACCGATTATCGGAAGCTCTCTTACTGGACCGATCTCGCGAAGCTGCTCGAGCGCGGCCTGTTCGACGGCTTGTTCATCGCGGATATCGTCGGCGTCTACGACATCTATCAGCAATCGGTCGACGTCACACTGAAGGAATCGGTGCAGTTGCCCGTCAACGATCCGATGATGCTCGTCTCCGCGATGGCAGCCGCCACGCAGAATCTCGGCTTCGGCATCACGGTGAATCTCACGTATGAGGCGCCCTATCTGCTCGCGCGGCGCTTCTCCACGCTCGATCACCTGACGGAAGGCCGTATCGGCTGGAACATCGTGACGGGCTATCTCGACAGCGCCGCGCGCGCCATGGGCGGCACCGAGATGATCCCGCACGACGAGCGCTATGAGCGCGCCGACGAGTATCTCGAAGTGCTTTACCAATTATGGGAAGGAAGTTGGCAGGACGACGCTGTGCTGCGCGACCGTGAAGGACGCGTATTCGCCGATCCCGCGAAGATCCGCAAGGTGCATCATCATGGCCGCTACTACGACGTCGACGGCTATCACCTGAGCGAACCCTCGCCGCAACGCACCCCGGTGCTGTTCCAGGCGGGGTCATCGGGGCGTGGCCAGGCGTTCGCCGTGCGTCACGCCGAGTGCGTGTTCGTGTCGAGCCAGAGCAAGACTGACACGCGCAAGCTGGTCGATGCGCTGCGCGCGCAAGCCGCCGATGCCGGACGCGACCCGACCGATCTGAAGATCATCATGGGCATCACCGTCGTGGTCGGGCGCACGCAGAAAGAGGCCGAGGAGAAATTCGCCGAATACGCGCGCCATGCCAGCCCCGAGGCGGGGCTCGCACACTTTGCGGCGGGCAGCGGCATCGACTACTCCACCTACGCGCCCGACGACGAGCTTGCCCCACCCGGCGGCCACAAGGGACGCGGCATCGAATCGTCGGTGCAGCGCGTGACCGACGGCAAGCGCGGTGTCACCGTGCGACATCTGCTCGAACAGATGCAGTTGGGCGGCCGCTATACGACCATCGTCGGCGATCCCGTGCAGGTGGCCGACGCGCTGCAAGCGTGGGTGGATGAAGCGGATATCGACGGCTTTAACCTCACGCGCACGGTGACGCCGGAAAGCTACGAGGATTTCATCGGTCTGGTCATCCCCGAACTGCAATCGCGCGGCATCTACAAGACTGCGTATGCGCAGGGGACGCTGCGCGAAAAGCTCTTCGGCGAAGGCGCACGGCTCGGACCGCGGCACACGGGCGCGAGCTTTCGCGATCTGTCGAACGTCACGGCCGCGCAAGTGACATGAACGCCCCGTCGCCCCTTCTGCAGATCGACCAGTTGAGCGTGTCCTTCGGCGCGCACGCCGCGGTGCGGCCTTTCGATCTGACCGTCGCGCGCGGCGAGATCGTCGCGCTGGTCGGCGAATCCGGCAGCGGCAAATCCACCATCGCCCTCGCAACGATGGGCCTGCTGCCCGGCCAGGCGCATGTGCAAGGCGCGCTCCGCTTCGAGGGCAAGCCGCTCTTCGGCCAAAGCGAACGCGAATGGAGCGCAGTGCGCGGCAATCGCATCAGCATGATCTTTCAGGAGCCGATGACTTCGCTGAACCCGCTTCAGCCCATCGGCAAGCAAGTCGCGGAAGCCTTGACGCTGCATCGGCCGATGTCGGCGCAGGCCGCGCGCAAGGAAGCACTCGCACTGCTCGAACTCGTCCGCCTGCCCGAGCCGCAGCGCCGCTTCGTGCACTATCCGCATCAACTGTCCGGCGGGCAGCGGCAACGCGTGATGATCGCGATCGCCGTCGCCTGCCGTCCCGGCCTGCTGATCGCCGACGAGCCGACCACCGCGCTCGACGTCACGATTCAGGCGCAGATTCTGGAGCTGATCGACCGCCTGCGCCGCGAACTGTCGATGGCCGTGCTCCTCATCACGCACGATCTCGGCGTGGTCGGGCGCTGGGCGGATCGGGTGGTCGTGATGAAGGACGGCGCGAAGGTCGAGGAAGCGGCAAGCACGCAGCTGTTCGCGCAGCCCTCGCAGCCCTACACCCGCGCGCTGCTCGGCGCATCGCTGCATTTCGGCGCCGGTCTGCATTATCGCGACGTGCGGCTCACGGACGCGCCGCGCGCCGTGCCACGGTCTGCTGACCACACGCCTGCCCCCGTGCTGCTGGAGGCCCGCGACATCACCGTCGATTACCACGGCGTGCGTGCCGTCGACGGCGTGACCTTCGACATTCGCGCGGGCGAGACCGTGGGTCTGGTGGGTGAATCGGGATGCGGGAAGTCATCGCTGTCGCGAGCACTGACGCGGCTCGTCGAGCCTTCGGGCGGCCGCATCGTGTTCGACGGCGAGGACATCACGCATCGCAGGCGGCGCGCCTTGCGGCCGTATCGCCGGCGTGTGCAGATGATCTTCCAGGACCCGTACGGCTCGCTGAATCCGCGTCATACCGTCGAGCGCACGCTCGCCTATGCGATTGCGATTCACGGCGTCGCCAACCGGCGCGAACGCGACGCGAAGATTCGCCGCATCGTCGACGCGGTCGGTTTGCCGGATTCGGCGCTGCGGCGTTATCCGCACGAGTTTTCGGGCGGGCAACGGCAACGCATCGGCATTGCCCGCGCGCTCGTACTCGAACCCGAACTCGTCATCTGCGACGAGCCCGTGTCCGCGCTCGATGTCTCAATCCAGGCGCAAGTTCTCGACCTGCTCGTCGATCTCAAGCACGAGCTCGGCCTCGCACTGCTGTTCATTTCGCACGACCTTTCGGTGGTCCGCTACATCGCGGACCGCGTGCTGGTGATGCAGGCGGGGCGCATCGTCGAACGCGGAGATCAGGCCTCCATCTGGACTTCGCCGCAACACGCCTACACGCGCACCCTGATCGACGCCGTGCCGTCATCGCAGGCCCCATTCTCACTCGACACAAGGAAAATTGATCGTGACTTTCAAGAGCAAGCGGCAGCCCCCTTCGACTTCGACGCTCCTGTTCCGCGATGATCCGCTGGGAGCCGCGGTTGCCGATCTGAAGCGGCGCAAACTGCTCAAGGGCGCCGGCGCGCTGCTTGCGGGCGCGGCGACACCGTTCATGTTTACGGGCGAAGCCTGGGCCACGACGGAAACGACGCCCATCACACTGAACGGCGCGAAACGCGGCGGCACGCTCACGGCCGTCATCCACCCGGAGCCGCCGACGCTCGCGTTCTTCGTCAACTCCGCGACCATGATCGGCGCGGTGGCGAGCAAGATCTTCGATGGCCTTATCGAGTACGGTCCCGATCTGAAGCCGCGTGCGCAGCTCGCCGAGAGCTGGAACGTATCGCCGGACGGCCTGACATGGACCTTCAAGCTGCGCCAGAACGTGCTGTGGCATGACGGCCAGCCCTTTACCTCCGCCGACGTGAAATTCTCGGCCGAGGAAGTGTGGCTCAAGATCAGCCCGGCGTCGCGGCGCGTGCTGCAATACCTGACGAAGATCGACACGCCGGACGCGCATACGGTCGTACTGCATCTGTCGAAATCCACGCCCGCGACGTTCGGCATTCTCGATTCGCTGGGCACGCCGATTCTGCCGAAGCATCTCTACGAGAACACGGACATCCGCAACAATCCGTACAACAACAAGCCGGTCGGCACCGGTCCGTTCAAGTTCACGGAATGGGCGCGCGGCGACCGCATTGTGCTCGACCGAAACGAGAAGTACTGGGCGCCGGGTCAGCCCTATCTGGACCGCATCACATGGAAGATCACGCCGGACGTCTCGGGCCGCGCCACCGCGCTCGAAACGGGCGCGGCGCAATACGGCGAACGCAACCCGGTGACCTTCGCCGATGCCGACCGCCTTGCGAAGCTGCCCAATCTCATCGTCTCGCGCGAGGGCTATAACGGCTACGCGGCGTGGCTCTGGCTCGAACCCAATCTGCGTGATCCGATCCTCGGCAAACTCGAAGTGCGTCAGGCCATCGCGCATGCGATCAATCGCGACGTGCTGGTCAAGACCGTCTGGGGCGGCTATGCGGTGCCCGCCACGGGCCCGGAGTCGTCGCTCGTCAAGTCGTTCTACACACCGGATACGCAGCAATATGCGTACGATCCCAAGCGCGCCGAGGAACTGCTCGACAAAGCCGGCTTCCCGAAGAAAGCGGACGGCTGGCGCTTCAAGCTCGATCACGATTTCATCCCGTATGGCGACGACTATCGCCGCACGGGCGAATTCGTGCGTCAGGCGCTGCGCCGCGTCGGCATCGACGTCAATCTGCGCGGGCAGGATCTGCCGACCTGGATCAAGAACGTCTTCACCGACTACAACTTCCAGCTCATCAGCAGCTGGGGCACGGACGGCCTCGATCCGCAGATCGGCATCGAGCAGCACTACTGGTCGAAAGCGGCTTCCAATGGCACGCCGTGGTTCAACGCCTCCGGCTACGCGAGCCCCGAAATGGACCGCGTGATCGAAGCCGCACAGACGGAAACCGATCCGGCCAAACGACGCGACCTGTACGTCCAGTTGCAGAAGATCGCGCAGCGCGACCTGTCGCTCATCAATCTGTTCGAGTTTCGCTGGTTCGGCGTATGGGCGAAAAACCTGCGCAATGTCACCGACACCGCCAGCCATTCGCGCGCCAACTTCGCGCGAGTCTGGTTCGACAAGGCGTAATCATCATGCAGCTCACATCGGCGCTCGCTTCGCGCAAGATCGGGCGCAGGCTGATTCAGTTCGTGCTCGTGCTGCTCGGCACTACCGTGCTCAACTTCGTGCTGCTCAAGCTGATGCCCGGCGATCTCGTCGATGTCATCGCGAGCGAGAGCGGCAACGTGTCGCCGCAATACGTGGCGCAGTTGCGCGAAGCATATGGTTTGAATCAGAGCGTCGTGTGGCAGCTGCTGCATTATGTCGAGCATGCGGTGCGGCTCGATCTCGGCTTCTCGTTTCGCTTCGGCGAACCCGTAGCGACGCTGATTTTCGCCCGTCTGCCCGCCACGCTCGCGCTGATCGGCACGGCCCTGCTGGTCTCCGTAAGCCTTGGGCTGCTGCTCGGCGTGCTGGCCGCGCGCCGTCCGCATGGTTTCGTCGACACGCTCGTGTCCACGCTCGCGACCCTCGGCTATTCGGCGCCGATGTTCTGGACCGCGCTGATGCTGATCGTGATCTTCGGTGTGCATCTCGAATGGCTGCCGATCGGTGGTGTCGCCGACACCAACGTTGCGCATCACGGCGTCGCGTTGCTGCTCGATCATCTGCGCCATCTCGTGCTGCCTGCTGCGACGCTCGTACTGTATTACGTAGCCATCTTCGCGCGCCTCGCGCGGGCCTCGATGATCGAGACGCTGCAGGAAGACTTCATCCGCACTGCGCGCGCGAAAGGCGGACGGCCGTGGTACGTGACGACGCATCACGCGCTGCGCCATGCGGTCCTGCCCGTGCTGACGATGCTCGGTCTGCAAGGCAGCGCGCTGATCGGCGGCTCGGTGATCGTGGAGACGGTGTTCGGCTGGCCGGGGCTCGGACAGTTGTCGTTCGAAGCCATCAAAAGCCGCGACGTCAATTTGCTGGTCGGCGTGCTGCTGCTTTCCGCGTTTCTGGTGGTCCTGCTCAATCTGATCGTCGATCTGCTCTACGGGCTGGTCGATCCGCGCACGAGGTCGCGTCGATGAAACAGCTCCATTTCCTGCGCCAGCCGTCCGCGCTGGTCGGCGTGATCCTGCTCGCGCTGGCGCTGTTCGCGGCGCTATCGGCCAACTGGCTCTTCCCCGGCGATCCGCTCGATATGGTCGCCGCACCCTATCAATGGCCTGGCGCCGACCACGCCTATCCGCTCGGCACCGACCTGATGGGACGCGATCTGCTCGCCGGGCTGTTTCATGGTGCGCGCGTGTCCCTCTACGTGGGGACGACGGTCGCGCTCATCGCGCTCGTGCTGGGCGTGCTGATCGGCGGCGTCGCGGGCTACTTCGGCGGCGTCATCGACCAGACACTGATGGCGATCACTGAGTTCTTCCAGACCGTGCCGCCGTTTCTGCTCGCCATCATTCTCGTCGCGATTCTCACGCCCTCGCTTTCGACCATCGTGTTCGCGCTCGGCGTCACGGCGTGGCCGAGCATCGCGCGGCTCACGCGCGGCGAGTTCATCGTGTTGCGCGAGCGCGAGTTCGTCAGCGCTAGTGTGGCGCTCGGGGCAAGCGATGCCCATCTGATCTTCATCGAGATTCTGCCCAACGCGCTCACGCCGATCCTCGTTTCCACCGCGCTACTCGTCGCCAATGCGATCCTGTCCGAAGCAGCGCTGTCGTTTCTCGGCCTCGGCGATCCGAACGTCGTGAGCTGGGGTTCGATGGTCGGCACCGGGCGCGAAGCGCTGCGTACTGCGTGGTACATGATCGCGGTGCCCGGCTCGGCGATCGCGCTGACAGTACTGGCGCTCAATCTGCTGAGCGATGCGTTGCACGCCACGTTCAATCCGCGGCTATCCAGAAACCGCCGCGCCGACGCAGCGTCTGCGCAAGAAGCGGTCGAAGCGCTGCGGCCCTGAATGCGCCCTCCTCCGATCCATACGCAAGGCCACGCCCGCCCGCATCACTCCGACGGCTTCGAGAATCCCGCAAAACGCTGATCGATCACGCGCTTGAATTCCGCCGATTTATAGGCGTTCGCGATGTCCGTCACATACGGCTTGTTCAGGTCGGCCGTGCGCACCGCGACGAGGTTCAGGTAATACGGCGGGATCTTCTCGAGCAGCAGAGCATCCGTGAGTTTGAAGCCGGCTGCGAGCGCGAAGTTGCCGTTCACGAAGGCGTAGTCGACGTCATCCAGAGAACGTGGCAACTGCGCGGCCTCGAGCGGCACGAGCTTGATGTTGTGCGGATTGGACGCGATATCGCGCTCCGACGACTTCACGGGATCGACGCCCGCCTTGAGCGTCACCCAGCCGAGCTGCTGCAGCAGAATGATTGCGCGCGCCTGGTTGGTGACGTCGTTCGGCAAAGACACGGTCGCGCCGTCCTTCAGCTCGTCGAGACGCTTGTGCTTGTGACTGTATAGCCCGATGGGCGCTGTCGGCACCTTCACGAGTTCCGACAACGCAAGCTTGTGATCGGCCGAGAACTTCTTCAGATACACCTCGTGCTGGAATGCATTGGCGTCGAGCGCGCCGTCGGCGAGCGCGAGATTCGGCTGAACATAGTCGCTGAACTCGACGATCGTCACCTTGTAGCCTTCCTTCTCCAACTGCGGCTTGATACCGTAGCGAATCTGGTCCGAGTAGGGACCGGCTGTCGCGCCGAAGCGGATTTCGGGCTTGCCTGGATCCGCGGCGTACGCATGAGATGCGAGCACTGCGCTGATCGCGACGGCCAGCAGGCTGGCTCCCAATGGACGAAACGTTTTCATCTGGCTCTCCTTTCGCGCTTCGCGCCTGCATGGACGCGAAGCAATTGCCGTAGCAGTTGTTATTCGTGATGCGCCACAAGCTTACGAATCGGTTAGCCAAAGCCAAACCAATGAATCAATCTATGTTTTTCTGGATTAGCGTCTTAGCCCAATGCTGTCCCGGGCGGACTCATGCCCAACGCGAAAGATGAAGATGCTGGTGGATGTCTGTCAGCAGACCAACGTCGCGTCCACGTTTCTGATCGGCTAGCACGGTGTGAAATTGCCGACGTGGAACGGTGTACCGCAACGTTGAGGCACTTCCGGCGTTGGTCCGCCCCGTGGCCGGACGAGTACTCCGTGCGCTTAAGCGTAGCGCCCCTGAAACCTCAGCGGCGCACGAGCATGGCAAGCGAACGATGCGCATCGAGTTCCCTGTCATAGCCTGTAAGCGGACCATCTACACGGCGTATCAAACGCGGCGTGGCTACCGTCGTTGCCTCGGAGAGCACCGTCGAACTGGACATCGGTGTGGTGCCCGTCAAACAGTAGCCAACATCGCGCCGCGCGTTAGCGCAGGTGCGCACCTTGCCTGCGTCAATCAGCGTGGCGAGCGCGGCTTCCATTGTCTTCTCCGATACGCCGAACAGACGGGCGAAGGTTACGGCCGTGTAGACTCGGTTGTGTCGCATTTTCAGCATCAAGCTATCGATCAGCGGATTCATGCTCATAAAGGTCAACCCCGACAGTTTCGGAATGAACGCCGTGCGCTGAACTTGCACGCGGCCCGAGTGGAAGCATGGCAGGGTCTACAAAATCCTGGAAAGACCGAGTTTCGATATCGTTATGAAATGCGCAGCACGTCGTCATAGGAGCATGGGCCCGATCGGCCCAGGAAGGCTGTATCAAGTTCGTTTTCGTAGTCGCCGCGATTATGGTAGTTGCTCTTGCGGCTCGGTGGTGTATGTACCGGTTGAGTTTCAGCAACGCGGACTGAGCCGGCGCGCGATTCCGCCATCGACTCGGGCGACCGAAGTTCCGTTTGTGGACGACAACTTTAGGTCCCTGCAGGGACGTACGGCCGGATTCCGGCACTGTATGGATCCGGCGCCTTTCGCGCGTCGAGCCATCAACTCTTAAAGCCAGATCCCCTGAGGAACAGTTTTGGTCCGTGCATAGCGCATACATGACGGTCAAAAAGGCGTCATCGCTCGCCGCGCGACACCTTTTCCTCTGATTCATAAGTGTTTGTCCATCCCGGAAATTCGTATGCGACGCCACAGCGCCTAGAGTAGACGTGTGAGTCCGATTGCCCGCAAACACCACTCAATTGCTTTGGAGGTTTTAGATGAGTCATGCATCGGAGGAAAGCCTCTCAGCCCACGAATCGACCGACGGCGACTATGCCTCCCTCGCGAGCGAGATTGTCGACATTTTCTACAAGATCTACGGTACCCATCCGGGCTTTCGCGTCAACCACGCGAAAGGCATCGTCGCGGAAGGCAGCTTTGTCGCCACGCCCGCTGCGGCGGCTTTGAGCCACGCCGCGCTCTTCGACGGCAGCAGCATTCCCTTCACCGTGCGCTTTTCGAACGACGGTGGCTTTCCGGCCATCCCGGACGGTGCCCCAGGCAACATCAAGGGAATGGCCGTCAAGTTCCATCTGCCTGGCGGGGCCGAAGTCAATATCGTGATGCTGGCGGTGAAGACCTTCCCGATGGCGACCGGCGAGGGGTTTCGCGATCTGCTGGCGGCCATCAGCGAGAGTCCCGAAGATGCACCGAAGCCGACGAAGCTGGATGAATTCGCGGCCAGCCACCCGACCGTTCCTGCGGCCTTCAATACTGCGGGCACGCCGGACAGTTTTGCGCACGAGGAATATCGTGGCCTCAACGCCTTTATCTTCGTCGACAAGGCCGGGCGCAGGCAGGCGGTGCGCTACATCATGAAGCCGGAAGAACTCGTGTATCTGACGGCTGACGAGGCGGCCAGACAACCGCTCGATTTCCTCGTCGACGACCTGCCGCAGCGCATTGCGAACAAGCCGGTCAAATTTCACTTCGCGGCCCAGCTTGCCGAACCCGGCGACCAGACCAAAGATCCAAGCCAGCCCTGGCCCAATGATCGTCAGGTGGTGGACCTGGGCGTATTGACAGTTCACAAGGTCCGTGACGACAGCCGGGAAGTGCAGAAGGATTTGCTGTTCCTGCCGACCGACCTGATCGACGGAATTGAGCTCTCCGACGACAGGATGCCCGTGATCAGGTCCGAGGTATATGGGGTGGCGTTCGCGCGACGCAGCCGATGAGCGCACGCGGGGCTCGACGTGCCCGCGTTTCAGGCAGACATGGCTGGGCCGCGTCGTGCCTGGGCGACATCGAACGCGGTCTGGCACACGCACTACCATGTGCAACCTGCTCTGACGAACGATTCGATGGAGACGCCCCGGGCTCTATATAGGCAAGCATCGTAAAACTATGATCGCGCTCCGGCGTGCCCGCTGGCAGTATCGCGCCGATTGCCGCGTGCCCGGAGATCACAAGCGCGCTTCCAGACCAGATTCCATTCCGACCAGTGATGTCCGACGGCGAACAGCGACTCGATCTGGTCCTAATGCAGCACTGCGACGCTCGTCAGAACAGGCAACAGCATCACTTCCAGCAAGCTAAGCACATGTTGCTCGATGGGGAAAGCGGTTCGCATGCTCGTCGCGAAGTTCACATCCCATAGCGCCGTTGCCTCGTGCAGCAGGAACGCAACGATCATCGCGACGAGCACAAGCGCATTAATCTCAGCGAAGAGCGCAACGAGCAGCGGAACGCGTTCCCGTTTGCAGCAATGCGCTCCTGCCTTCCCAACTCAACGGTCTTCGCGCACCACGCGCAATCCAGTACCAAACGGGACAAGCCTGTGCAATCTCCAGCGACGTCATCTCCGTATGCTGGCTATGCAGCGGCACTTCATCGGTCGCCCATCGCACGGGCCCGGCCGCGGGCAGTGTGCGTATCGCACGCACCGGCACCCGCTGGCTCGCGATGTCGTGATAGCTGTTCCCTCTTAATGTTGGAGAAACCGTATGAGCGATTACAAAACCACAACTCTCGTCGTTGGTGCATTCGCCACCGCCCTCGCTGCACTGACGGCTGCCTCCGCGAGCGCAGAAGAATTCACTGCCGCCCAGAAGAAGATTCAGGCGGAGCACACAGTGCTCGTCAAATCGGGCAAGGTCGAACCCTGTTTCGGCACGGCGCTCAAGGGGCAAAACGATTGCTACGCGGGCGCAGGTACGACCTGTGCCGGGACGAGCACGACCGACTATCAAGGAAACGCATTCAAGCTGGTGCCCAAGGGAACCTGCACAACCATGTCTACGCCGAACGGCCCTGGAAGCCTGTCTCCCAAGGCCTGATATCGACATGTGGTCAGGCCGCGTAAGCCTGGCCACGCAGTTCTCTCTGGAACAATGCCCGGATATGTCAGAGTCACTCTCGCCCAATGCTCGATGCCGCCTGCCGACGCGCACCGGGGTTGGGCTCAAGGCCGAACATTACAGAGCAGTCCTCGAATCGCGGCCGGATATCGGCTTTTTCGAGGTGCACGCGGAAAACTACATGGGTGCAGGTGGCCCGCCGCATCGATTCCTGTCGGCGATACGCGAGTCCTACCCTCTGTCCATTCATGGCGTCGGGTTGTCCATAGGCGCGGACCGACCTCTGGACCGGGATCACCTGCTACGGCTGAAAAGACTCATCGCCCGATATCAGCCCGCGCTGTTTTCGGAGCACCTTGCCTGGTCCGGTCACGACTGCGGTTTTCTCAACGATCTGCTTCCCGTTCCCTACACTGCGCAAAGCCTGACTTGCATCGTCGATCACGTAGACGAACTACAGGAAGTACTCGGGCGGCAGATCTTGCTTGAGAACCCATCGACCTATCTGGCGTTCGAAGAAAGTACGTACCCGGAGACCGGCTTCATTGCCGAAGTCGCGCGGCGAACGGGATGCGGTCTCCTTCTTGACGTCAACAACGTGTATCTCGCGTCGATCAATCAACAATGGGACCCGCTCACGTATATCGATGCGTACCCGCTCGCGGCCGTGCAGGAGATTCATCTCGCCGGCCACGCGCAGGAGGCGGACGAACGGCGTCGCCCGCTGCTCATCGATACGCACGACCGTCACATTGCACGCGTTGTATGGGACCTCTTCGCATACGCAATCGGCAAGACCGGTCCGATGCCAACGCTGATCGAATGGGACGCAAACGTGCCCGACTGGCCAACCCTCGCAGCAGAAGCAGAGCTGTCCGACACGATTATCAAGGCCGCCACGCGCCCAGCAACGGTCGAAATGGCGACAGCGCTGCCCTCGCTCACTGTACGGCAGCGCAATTCAGCGGGAATACCAACGCTATGATCAAACGGCACATCATGGTCTATTACGCGTGGAGTCGGCCAGGCGAAACGGGCGCGCCGCTTCAGGTGATAGAGGATCGATTTCCGACGCTCTTCGAAAGCCGCAGGATGGTCTTCCCGAGATTTCATGAACTCGCGGACCCGCATCAGTTCGACCAGAGTATCGCCGGCTTTCTCGATCACATCATGAAGCGCAATTTCACCGCTTTCGTCGATCTGGCGGCATCGCTAACAGGTCAACGCGTCGCGGAAATCGAGCGCGTCACGGACGATGGAAAAATCACGCCACTCAACGCACGTCTTCTCGCTGGAATCGACACGCTGATAGTCATCAGCTTCGATTCCCAGAGAACAGCCCAGACTGCGCAGAGCGACGAGATCGAAGCGCTCCGCACGTTCCTCGACCATCCGGATCATCTCGCCTTTGTTTGTCCGCACCACGACATCGGCGATGTCGCGCATCTTCCGGAAAGCGAGCAGCTGCAACGTCACATCGTCGAATTCCTGCACCATGGAGACACGACGATTCCGCCACGGCAACGGTTCGGAGAGTTCGCGCGCTCGCTTCTCGCTGGACTTGGTGTACCTGTGGAAAATCGCTTCGGGCTTCGACCGGCAGCCGAAGCGGATGGCACGCCAGCGCCGATCGAAGTCGATACCACGCTTGACCGCCTCGGCCTGCTTCAGAAAGTCAGCACTTTCAATCTGCATCCACATCTGCCGCAGCTCGAGCGCCTTGGCGAGGCGTTCGACAAACTCGATGTCCTCGCCCATCAGCGCATCGACACGAGCGCTCCACCGCACCCTTTCGCAAGTGACCGCCCAACTTTCGATGCACTCCTCCAATCACGCCCAGACACGTTTGCCGGCACCCTTCTGGTGAGTGATACGACGCTTTGGAGTTCGACGGCGGGTGGTGTCGACAGTCTCCGCGCATTGTGGACGAATGTGGTTCAACGATCGGCCCGGGCCTGAAGGCACAATGGCCATGGTTCCTCTAAAACCACCTCCCGCGTCCGCCCGGATACCCCTGAATTCTCATTCCTTGTTCGAGCGGCAAAAACACTTCGCTTCGGCATTGCTGTATCCAGCTATGCCTGTGCCTCCCGGCCTGGTCGGCCCCGATCGACAACCCAGCGAAAATCGCTTCAATGTGTATCGCAACAATGTTGTGGTCGGGCTCGTCGACGCATTAAAGGCTGCGTTTCCCGCTGTGCTTCGTATCGTCGGAGATGAGTTCTTTGCGGCGATGGCCCGAATTTACGTCTCGCGCCATCCACCGGAATCCCCTGTCATGCTTGACTATGGCGGAACGTTTCCAGACTTCATCGAGGCGTTCCGACCGGCGAACAGCGTGCCATATCTGCATGATGTCGCTCGACTCGAGCGGGCGTGGGCCGAGGCGTATCACGCCGCAGAGGTCTCTCCCATAGATCACGCTGTTCTTGCCACGATCGATCCCGATAGCCTTCCGCATCTGCGCCTCACGCTGCATCCATCGGCACGGGTCGTTCGATCCTGCATCCCTGTCGTCCAGATATGGCAGATGAACATCGACAGAGGCAAGCCGACCGGGGTCGACATCACCATCGGCGGCGAAGATGCGCTCGTCCTGCGCCCACACGCCGAGGTCGAGGTTCGCAGACTGCCTGTCGGCGCGGCAGCTTTTATCCACGCCATTGCGGCCAACCAATCAATGAATGAAGCAACGACGCTCGCACTCGACGATCATGCCGATTTCGATCTGGCCGGTGCGCTGCGAGATCTGTTCATGATCGGTGCGATTGTCGGATTGAGCCCACGGGCCTCTGATTCCGGCCACCTGCGAGGTATCGATGAGTCAGCTTAGCGCACCAACGAAAGGCCGTCTCGCGCCGAGGGTCCGTAAGGCCGCTGAGCTGATTCAGAAGTTCGCCTGGATCGTTGCACCGCCCTTGCTGCGGATTGCTCTAGCACTCCCTTTCTTCCGATCAGGTCTCACCCGTTGGGACGGCGTGCTGTCCATTTCGCCCGCCACGCTCTTCCTGTTCGAAAACCAGTTCAAGGTGCACATCCTGGGCGGCGCATACCCATTTCCCGCCCCTGACGCAGTCGCACTTATCGTTGCAATGGCAGAAGTCACGCTCCCGGTTTTGCTCGTATTGGGATTCGCAACCCGCTTTGCGGGGCTCGCGCTGCTTGTGATGACGGGCGTCATCCAGCTCGTATTCCCCGACGGCTGGGCAAATTTTCATCTCTGTTGGGCGTCGCTCGCCGTGGGCATCATGGCCCTTGGACCAGGCCCACTGTCGCTGGATCATTTGTTAGTGCGCATCCTCAAGCCGCAAGTCGCGGCTCGATGATTCTGGCTTCTACCGTTGAGCAAACGGTAGTGCGTACCGGTTACGAGCTGATTGCACGGTAGACGCGTTCATGCGCCGGTGCCGCAGCACTACCCTTTCAATACACGTCGTCGCCGTCCATGCTCTCGTGCAAACGCAGCCGGCGTGCAACCCGTATGACGATGAAAACGACGGGTGAAATGACTCTGGTCTGAAAAGCCCGTCATGAGTGCAATTTCCGACAGCGGAATGTCCGTCTCAAGCAGCAACGACTGTGCGCGACGAATCCGGCATTGCTCGACAAAGCCAATCGCGGTCATACCCGTACTGCGCTTGAACAGCCGGGTGAAGTGGAAACGCCCCACGTTCACGATGCCGGCAAGTTCGTCGAGTCCGATCGACCTGTCGAGATTTTCCTCGATGTATTCGGTAATGCGCGCAACTTCCATTCTGGTCAACGCGGGATGTTCCCGTGGAATGACCGGTTCGAATGCGTTGTAGCTTCGAAGCAGATGCGCCGCCAGCGCAAAGGACACGTGATCGACTATCAGCGTTTGTGCGGGATGAGGCTTGCGGTCGAGTTCCGCGATGAGAACTCGCGCGATGTGTTCGATGACAGGGTCTCGCGTCTCGAACACATTTCTGATTTCTATCTGCGTCGTACTCTGGCGTCCAATCTGCTCGCCGGCAGATGCAACGAGCGCAGTGGGAATACGCAATCGCGCGGTCGCGGAAGCACTCCCCTCCCAAAGCGAATCGTACCCGGCCGGCATGAGCATCGAGACGCCGGAAGTAATCAGACATTCGTGAACGGCTCCATCGCGCCCCTGAACGAGACGCGCACTCCCCGAAGGGCAATAACAGATCAGATGATGATCGAGGGCGGGATACCGTTCGGAGATATTGTGGAGCGGAGCGTACATGTCCACTGTCACTCCCGACCACTCCCGTTCACGAGTGGTTGCTGTGGGACGATGCGACAGCACGTGAACGATCTCATCGATCGTTACGGGGTTGTCGGCAGTTTGGTAAGTCGTTGACATGTCACAGTGCCCTGTGAGCCTGCTGTTAGCTGTGATCTGGCTCTGCAAAGAATGCTAACACGCCAATATTCCAGAATGGAAAAACCAGTGGAGCCATAGGGCGAGTTATGTTTGTCGCTATCAATGTCTCGATGTTCGATATAACCGTGCACATTCCACTCGTCAAGCATCGACAAAAGTCAGCACGAGTGTTCAATCCAGCTTTCGCCCGCCCTGATAGCCTGAAGCACCTCTGCATGTCGAGGCCATGCCGGACCTGTCCGAGGACGATATCCCCATCCATTCGTTCATCCTCGCTGTTGTGAGTCAAAGGCGCAAAGCTGATGGACCATTTCGATGTCGTCATCGTCGGGTGCGGCGCGGGCGGCTATAACACTGCTATTCGAGCGGGCCAGTTGGGTTTGTCTGTCGCCTGTATCGAACGGGCATCGCGCCCTGGCGGAATGGGCATTCGGACCGGCTGCATTCCTTCCCGAGTCTTGTTACGCAGTTCTGAAATATATGACCTGATGGACAAGGGGAGCTTCACCGCGCTAGGGATTGGCTGTGCACCCACGCTTGATCTCGCGCAGATGATGGCCCACAAAAAGGCAATCGTCGACAAGATGTCGACGCGTGTTCACAGCCTGCTGCACAAGCAGGGGGTAACGCTCATCCATGGACATGCGAAGCTGGCTGCGGCTGGGCAGGTCGAAATCCGAAATGCGGAGGGCGCACGGCGAACCGTACGCGGTACATCCATCGTTATTGCAACAGGTTCCGAGCCCATTCCACTGCCGTTTGCCGCTTTCGATCATGTGAAGATTCTCGATTCCGACGACGCGCTATCGCTCGACCGTGTGCCGCGGCATCTCGCCATTATTGGCGCGGGCGCCGTCGGCGTCGAAGTCGGCTCGATCTGGCGCCGCCTCGGCTCACGCGTGACGCTCATTGAACAGCGCGACCGCATATGCTGCTGGTGCGACCGCGACGTGACGGCTGCGCTGGAGCGATCACTCAAGCAACAGGGCATCGCGATCAGGCTGTGCAGTGACGTGATCGGCGTCGACAAGCGTGCCAGCGGTGTTTCGATTCAATTGCGCACGGCGACATCCAGCACAATCACTACCGTCGATGCAGACGCCGTTCTGGTCGCCATTGGCCGGCGGCCATCGACGGGCGGTCTCAACCTTGCGGGCATTGGTGTACAAGCGGGTGCGCAAGGCGCATTACTTCAGCAAGCGTTTGCACAAAGAGGCCCGGCTATATGGGCCGTCGGCGATGCCGCGGTAGGCCCGATGCTGATATCGAAGGCGGAAGAGGAAGCGGTAGCCTGCGCTGAACGGATCGCTGGCCTGCCTGGGTTCGTCGATTATTCGTCGATTCCCTATGTCCTCTATACAAGGCCGGAAGTCGCGATGATCGGCAAAACGGTGGACGAGCTTGTGCGAGTGGGAGCTCCATATAAAGTCGGCTACTTTCCGCTCGCGACCAACGCGCGTGCCGCGATAGACGGAATCGCCGAGGGGTTCGTCAAGCTGCTCGTTGAAGCTCGAACGAATCGGATCGCGGGTGCTCATCTCATTGGTCCGGGCGCGGCCGATCTGATTTCACAAGTGGCAATCGCAATGGAAGCATCCATGCTGTGCGAAGACTTTGCGCACATCTGTCACCCTTTCCCCGCCTGGTCAGAGGCGCTGCGTCAGGCCGCGATGGCGGCAGGCGGATGGGCGACACACATCTAGCGCGTCGCCTCACCGTGCTGCGCGGAACGCCTGCGTCCCTGGAAATTCCGGCGCAGCTTGACTATCGGAATCGTGATCTTGTTGAGTATGTCGGAGGCAATGGCGGATTGACGATCAACCAGAGAGCGCGACATTGTCGTGGCGAACCAACCTTGACCGCAACAGCCGAATCTGCGGTCAATCAGGTGTTGAATCAGCGCATGTGCAAGCGTAAAAAATGCGCTGGTTGCCGATCAGTTGCCATCTGCTGGCACAGGTCTTGTGCTGTCGTCGACGGCGACATTGTCGGGAGCCTCGCGAGGTACGAGGCACCGAGGAGCCATCGTCACGCGAGGCCGTCGAGCTCCTGCAACAGTTCATGCCTGGCTCGGAGGTACAGGCCCAAGTTGTTAAAGCGCCCTACTCCATCGACCTCAAGCAGTACCGCCACGCAGGGCAAATTTACATCGGCGGCGCCACGCCGTCCTTTTCAACCACGACGAATTGCGCACCGTAGCTCCCGCCGTTGGCCGGCGCTGCCACCACGAACACTTTCTTTCCCGCGATCAGATCAGCACGCGTGGCGGGCGCGAGCGTCACGACGGGCACGTTGGCCGGCACCGTGATCGAGTTGCTGCCGCCCTTGTACGAGAGTTTCAGGTCGCGTCCGCTCGTGCTCTCGACAACCGTGTCCACGTTTGCATTCGTCATTGAGCTGTTGGCCCCGAGATCCCATGCATAGTGACCTTCGCCCGTACCGCGCGCAGCCTCGGGGAAGACCAGCACTTCCTTCGCAGTCAGCTTGCCGTCGGGACCGGGCGTTGCCGCTGCGCCGACATAGGAACCCGGTTTGATATCGGCGAGCTGGATCGGCTTCACGGCGCTAACCTTCGACGCGTCGCTCATGGCAATCGTCACGGTTTCGCCACTGCGGCGATGCACCGTCAACGTATTACCGGAGAACGACACGATGTCGCCACGGATACGTTCGGGCTTCGCAGCCGGAGATTGAGCGAACGATGCGCTGGCAAGCGTGAGCGCGACGAAGGAAGCAGCGAGCTTGAAACGAATGGGCATAGGGACTCCGTTTGTGTGATGTGATTGAAAATGTCTGCGGCGTGCGGGTCAGGATCCGCCGAACCAGTTGTAGCCCTGGTTTTCCCAGTAGCCGCCGGGAAATTCGTTCGTCACCGTAATGGCGACAATATGTTTCGGGTTCTTGTAGCCGAGCTTGGTGGGGATGCGCAGCTTCATTGGAAAGCCGTATTTCGCAGGCAGAACGTTGCCGTCATAGGTCAGCGTCAGCAGCGTCTGCGGATGCAGCGCCGTTGGCATGTCGACGCTCGTCCAATAGTTGTCGGCGCAATGCAGCGCGACGTATTTCGCCGTGGTATCCGCGCCGGCCAGCAACAGAAAATCCGAGAAGCGCACGCCGCCCCACTTGCCGATCGCGCTCCAGCCTTCGATACAGATATGCCGCGTCACCTGGCTGCGTTGCGGCAGTGCGCTCAGCTCGCCAAGCGTCCACACGCGCCGGCCTTTGACGAGACCTGTGAGTTCGAGCCGCCACGTCTGTGCATCGACCTCCGGTACCTGATCGATGTCATAGAACGCGTTGAACGGAAATGGGCGCGTAATCATCGAGTCCGGATACGTCGGCGCGAGCTTGCGTCGATCGAAGAGTAGCGCCTGCGCGTCGTCGTTAAACGAGGACATCGTGCGTAGCAGGTTGTTCACCGACCTGTCGTTCGTCAGATCGCAACCCGACAATAGCGCGAGGCCGCCCAGCGTCAGGATTCTCTTGCCAAAGAGACGCCGCGAAGACGAACCCAGTTCCTTCTGCGCGTCCTTGATGATGGATGCGGCGTCGAGCGTCCGCACGTCTTTATCTGAATCCATGGTTAGCGGCCCCGGATCATGGTAAGCAGCGATCGCGGCACGAGCGCAACCATGGCGACATGGATCGCGAAGAAACCAACGAGCACGCTCATCGCAACGAAATGGACGATGCGTGCGTTATCGAAGCCACCCATCAGCGTCCGCAGAACCGGGAACTGCACCGGCTTCCAGATCGTCAGGCCAGACACTATCACCAGCGCAATGTCGACGATGACGACGAGATACGCCAGCTTCTGTACAGCGTTGTACGCGCCAAGATCGCTGTGACTGAGCTTGCCGCGCAGCGCAGCAACAAGGTCGGTCGCAATCGCGCGAAAGGTGATGGGGAAAATGGTTTTGCGCAGTCGCCCGGTGAAGACGCCCAACGCCAGGTACGCGACGAAGTTGGCGACCAATACCCACATGATCGCGAAGTGCCAGAGCAGTGCGCCGCCCAGCCAGCCGCCGAGCGTGATAGCCGCCGGGAAACTTATCGTCCCGAAGATAGGAGACGCTTCATACACCTCCCAGCCGCTCATACACATAAGGATCACCGCTGCTGCGTTGATCCAGTGGAAAGCGCGGACCCATACGGGATGAATCGTGGCGTGATTCAAGAAAACCTCGTTGTCTACGGTATGGAAAGCACGTTGCGCGATAGTCTGCGAGAGCGCCGATAGAGCGCGCGTCGTCCGTGCGCCATGGTTCAACGCGCCGAAGCTGGCGCTACGTTTCCGCAGCGGCTCGCGGTTGGCTTGAAGATGAGGATCGCAGGTGGGCGGCAGCGAGGGTATCGGTCAAACGACCGATGGGCGCCAGAGGCGATGTCCCGCCGCATGAGGAAATGCGTCTATGGAATGTAAAAGCCGGCGTTGGCAATTAACGTGATGTGCCCGCTTGGGTCATCGCCAATATCGGCAGCTATTGTTGAAGTTCGTGAATTCTGGGAGCGAACGAGATCAGGGAGAGTCGCACGCAAATTCGTCAACTGCTAATCGAAGCACGCGCGATATCAAATCTTCCGAACTTTTATTTCGCATCCCGTAAATGCGACTCGTCCGACTCCAAGAATATGATGCCGTTATCCGAGCATGATGTTCCGCTTGATATTAAGCGCGCACTCCATTCTCTAAGAGTATCAGGCGCTACTTAAACAGTATTGGACGATGCTTCAGCGGTTCGCCTATCCTGAGCCCGCTACCAGACAAATAAATTGAAGGGATAGGTCACGGAGATGGGGGCATCATGCAGCACAGCCACACTTCTGCGTAGACGATCTTAGCGGCAGTCACGATCTACGACACTGCGCCGAGCAAGCCCTCGCATCTAGAGAATCCCACATCGCGGTTTCACGCAATGCGTGCGCAGAACCGCGCTCATCCGCACACGATCCATAAATCAAGCATGAAAGGAGACAGCATGCGCCATCTCGATGTTCAAAAGCTTTGCGATGAAGCCCGATTCAGTAAGTTCCACCTTCTGCTGCTCCTGTGGTGCGCGCTCATCATCATCTTCGATGGATACGATCTCGCGGTCGTCGGCATTGCGTTGCCATCGATCATGCGCGACATGAACGTCGCGCCGACAAGTGCCGGCTTCATGGTGAGTTCGGCCTTGCTCGGCATGATGATCGGCGCCGTGTTTCTCGGCACTATCGCAGACCGCATAGGTCGCGTTCCCGCCATCGTCATTTGTCTGTTGCTCTTTAGCGTCTTCACTGCGGCGGCGGGCTTGACGGGCGATCCAGTGACGTTCGGCATTGCGCGATTCCTCGCGGGCCTTGGAATCGGCGGCGTCATGCCGAACGTGGTTGCGCAGATGACGGAATACTCGCCACGCAAAATCCGCAACACGATGGTCACGTTGATGTTCAGCGGCTATTCCATCGGCGGAATGCTTGCGGCGCTCGTTGGGAAAGCGATGATCGAACGTTACGGCTGGCAATCCGTGTTTCTCGCCGCAGGCATTCCCGCGTTGCTTGCGCCGGTCATCTGGAAGCTAATGCCAGAGTCCCTGGCCTTCTTGGTACGCAACCAGCGCGAGGCCAGGCTGAAGCAGATTCTTCCGAAAATCGACCCGGCCTACGTCCCTCAGCAAGCCGATCACTTCACGCTGCACGAGAAGGGCACGGAAACCGTCTCTCCCATCAAACAACTCTTCGCCGATGGCCGCGGCTCCAGCACCGTGATGCTTTGGATCGCCTTCTTCATGTGTCTCTTCATGGTCTACGCGTTGAGTTCGTGGCTGACCAAGCTGATGGCAAGCGCGGGCTATAGCCTCGGCTCTGCGCTCACGTTTGTCCTCGTTCTCAACTTCGGGGCGATGATTGGCGCAATCGGCGGCGGATGGCTCGCAGACCGCTTCAACATCAAGCACGTTCTAATCGTGATGTATGGACTGGCGGCGGTTTCCATCAGTTTGCTGGGAGTCAAGGTTCCCGTCGAAGCGTTGTACTTTCTCGTTGGGTTGGCCGGAGCGTCGACGATCGGCACGCAAATCGTCACATACGCGTTCGCTGGCCAGTTCTATCCGACCGCGGCGCGGTCGACGGGCATCGGGTGGGCGTCGGGTGTCGGACGAAGCGGTGCAATTCTGGCGCCGATCGTGATCGGATTCCTTGTGAGTCAGTCACTGCCGCTGCAGCAGAATTTCATCGCAATTGCGATTCCTGGGGCCATCGCGATGCTCGCGGTGTGCCTCATCAATGTGAGGCGTGCGCCGCCAGACGGCGCGATGTCCTCCGTCCCTGAAGTCGACCCCATTTAATCGCGACACTACGCACGATTGCGCTCTCAGCCTGCTCTGCACGCTGAGAGCGCCTTGCTTTCGCGGCGACCTCTCGCCGCTCTCGTACTCGAAAGCGGCTGAATGGCCAATACGGAATCACCAGCGCAAGACGGTGCGGACGTCACTAAAACGACTTTTTGTCGACGTGGCCATCTCTCCAACGACCACGGTATCGCCATTCCCTTGGCGGGAGCTCCACCCGTCGATTGTCGAGTGCAAACCACAGGACAACTACTATCGCTGGCTAGCGCTCACCTACGTTGTCACGCTCACGAGTCATCCCGCGTTGTCTCTACCGTGTGGTATCGACAATGAGGGCATGCCGTTCGACTTACAGATCATCGGACCATTTCGCGAAGATTTAGCGACGCTTGCTATCGCCCGCGCACTCGAATGAGTCTTCAACACTCCCCGACTTTACGCCGGCCACGTCCTGATTTGACGCGGTTTGAACAACCAGATACCGCGCTGAAATCAAATGTCACCGCGCCACCTGACTTCGACCCATTTGGTGGTGAGTCTATCCGTTGATCGACGCCATAACGATGGGCAAACGGATCGATTCTGTCGCACTAAGACGGTGCATTTTGATTCGAGCGAACTCGACGAATGACATGATTGATGAAGTAGACCCTGACTCCGGCCGTGGCCCGCGTCTTTAAACGCCTGCACTACCCGCTTGGAGTAACGTTGGTGTACGTGCAGTAGTACGTGGCCTACGGGCTGAGTGTGCGAAATCTGGAAGAGATGATGCTGAGCGCGGCATACAGGTCGATCATTCGACCGTGCATCGTTGGGCCTTAAAACTGCTTCCGGTGCTGGAGAAGGCGGTCCGGCGTCACAATTGGCACGAGCTGGCGCGTTGATGAGACCCACATCAAGGTCAAGGGTCACTGGAAGTATTTATATCGCGCGGTTGTCAAGGCCGGCCAGACGGTCGATTTCCTGCTGCGTGCTCACCGTGACGAGGCTGCAGCCCAGCGCTACTTCGAGAAGTCGATCGATCAGAACGGCGAACCCGAGACGGTCACAATCGATAAAAGTGGTGCGAATCTGGCCGCTCTTGGGGCCCTCAACGCGGAGCGCGACACGCCGATCAAGATCCGCCAGAACAAGTATTTGAACAACATCATCGAACAGGACCATCGGGCTATCAAGCGCCGTACCCGGCCGATGCTCGGGTTCGAGACCTTCCGTTGTGCCCGCATTCTGCTGGGCGGCGTCGAGATCATGCACATGGTTGCGAAGGGGCAGATGAAAGACAGTGGTAGCTGCCAAATCCCCGCCGAGCAGTTTTACTCGCTGCTCAAATAAGCAATCCAAATAATATCGCTATTTGCTCGAGCCGCCGTCTTTGTTGCGACAGAACCAAAAATCGTCCCGCCCAATCAACTCGTTGAGAAGGCGGCTCTTGCCGTGGTTGTATTTGCCGATGACGGAGACGAGAGGCTCATCGTGTTCAAGCGGGATTGCCAGCCGCGCCATGTCGTCTGTGCGACTCGGGAGTAAGGAAACGACATCGCGTGTTGCTTGCTGATGTATTTCGCTGGACAATGGCCGGCTCCTTATATTGGCATGCGCCTGGCTCCCGCGTCACTCAGGCAGGACGGCTACGGCCTTGATTTCAACAATGTAACCGGCCGTTCCGCCAAGCATGTGGGCGCCCACTGCCGTCCAGGCTGGCAGCGGGTCCGTCGTAATATATCGGTCACGCACTTCCATGAAGAGCGGAAGGTCGCGCATGTCGGTGTGGAATGTGGTCAGGTCAACCACGTCGCTCATCGATGCGCCTGCCGCAGCCAACACAAGCTTGAGGTTCTCGAAAGCCTGGGCTATCTGCGCCTCGCGACCTTCAACTAATTCCATGGCCGCGTTACGACCAATCTGACCAGATACGTAAACAGTGTTGCCGACCTTGAGTGCAGGGGCGTACCGAATCTTTTCGTACACGGCTTCCATCCCGTCAGGGACGATGGCTTTACGTTCGCTCACAGATTTGTCTCCTTGTATATGCCGAACGCGGGAAGCGTCGACAACGTCAGCCGTTATCTCCGCCGGCTACCGGCAACACAGTGCCGGTGATATAACCTGCCTCGTCCGAAGCGAGGAACAGAATCGGCGCGGCCTGCTCGTCGATGCTGCCGTAGCGTTTCAAGAAGGTCGATTCAGTGACCTGCTTCACCGCTTCGCTCATCCAGACTTTTTCCTGTTCACTGTCGCCGGCCGTGTTGCGGGGGACACGTCGCGGAGGCGCATCGGTCCCACCTGGCGCGGTGGCAACCACCCGGATGTTGTGCTCCGCGTATTCCATCGCCAACGACTGCGTAATCGCGTTGACACCGCCCTTGGCCGCCGAATACGGTACGCGGCGGATGCCGCGAGTGGCATTCGAGGAGACGTTGACGATGGTCCCTCCCCCGCGCTTAAGCAGGTACGGCAACACTGCATGGCAGGCGTACAGCGTCGGCATGAGTGACCGACGGATTTCTGCATCAATCTGTGCGGGCTCGAACTCGGCGAAGGGACGCATGCGAATCGCGCCACCCACGCCATTCACCAGGATGTCGATGCCGCCGAACTTGCGTGCGGCAAAATCCATCGCCGATGCGGCGCCTTCATAAGTCTCAAGGTCGGCGACAAACCCGGCTGTGTCCGCGCCTTCCGCTTCGGCGGCGACTTCTGACACGAAGTCAGCGCGGTCTACGAACAGCACCTTGCCGCCTTCTGCGGCTGCGCGAAGCGCTACCGCGCGACCAATGCCCTGCGCGGCACCCGTGACCACCATGACCTTGCCGGCAAATCGTTGCGTGCTCATACGGTCCTCGGCGCTGCGTTCGGAGTGAACTTCTCGTAATGAAAGCTGTTGGGCTTCATGCCGTTATCGTCGAAATACTTACGTACGGCATCGACCATCGGTGGCGGCCCGCAGAGGTAAACGTCGACATCACCCTCATTCAGGATCTCAGCTGGCATGTGCTGCGTCACCCAACCCTTGCGCGGATGATTCGAATCCGCATCGGCTACAACCGTGTCATAGCTGAAGTTCGGCAACTTCGCCTTGTACGCTTCGATGGCATCAACCTGCACCAGGTCGAGGTCGCGGGTCACGCCATAAATGAGGTGGACCGTCTGCTGCGAGTCGGCGCGCGCCAGCACTTCCAGCATCGACAGAAACGGAGCCAGGCCCGTGCCGCCAGCGAGAAACAGCAACGGCCGCTCGACGGTGCGCAGATAAAAACTTCCGAGCGGTCCGACTAGCTCTACCTTGTTGCCTTGCTGTGCGGATTCGAGCCAGGTGCTCATCACGCCACCAGGAATCTTCTTGATCAGAAAACTGATTTTCGATTCGCCCGGTGCAGATGAAAACGAATATGAGCGATATTGACCGCTGCCGGGAACATCGATGTTGATGTACTGGCCTGCCAGGAAAACGGGCGCAGCAGCATCCACGTCCAGTTCGAGAACAACAGCCGCATCGTTGTGCTGGTCGATCTTCGCCACGGTCGCGGCGAACCTGCTTTGCTCAGTCTTGCATACCGTGGACGATGCCGGCACTGCAATCACACAGTCGCTTTGCGGCACCATCTGGCAGGTGAGTACGAGACCACTTTCCTTTTCATCCTCGGTCAGCGCATCTTCGATGTAGTCGTCGCCAAGGTCGTAGCTTCCGCTCTCGGCGCGGCACTTGCAGGTACCGCACACGCCGTCGGAGCAATCCATCGGCAGGTTGATCCTGGCGCGAAAGGCGGCATCAAGCACCTTCTCGCCCGCCTTGCATGTGACAAAGCGGGTCACGCCGTCTTCAAAATTCAGTGCAATGTTGTAGCTGGACATCTTGCCTCCTGTACTTCTGATTTCTGCTGACGCTCGACATCAAACGTGATAAACGTCGAGCACCTGGCGGATGTAGTCGTCCTTCAACACAATGCGCTTGTAGGAAATCAATAGTTCATCATTGACTTTGCGCAGAGTGACAAACATCGTGCCGAAAAACTGGTCGGTGGTTTTGTAGCGATGGCTGAGCGTGTTGAAGTTGTAGCGCACGTCTACTTCGTTCTCGCGCTCGGCCAGCACTTCTACGTTCGTCACGTTGTGACTGGTGCGTGGTTCAGGCATCGAAGCACTACTGCGCTCTGTCTTGATGCGGAACACCCGGTCTTCAAGCCCGCCACGGTCCGGGTAGTACATAAGCGAAATCTGGCCTTCGTGGTCGTCGGTGAGCTGGTCGTCGTCATCCCACGCGGGCATCCAGTACGTGACGTCCTCGGCATAGCATGCAAGCCAGTCTTCCCACTGCCGGTCATCGAGCAGGCGCGCTTCGCGGTACAGCGCGGCACAGATTTTCTGGTAATCGAAGCTCATGCCAGTGCCTCCCCTTGTTCTTTTTTGAGCGCGTCCCGCATCACATGCACCCAGTATTCGTGCTGACACACAAAGAGCCCTTCGTCTTCGCTACGCTCGCCTGAGATGAGCGGCTTCAGTCCCATATTTTTGGCGTTCGCGTCGGCCCCCTCGACCCACAGCGGCGCCCCACGCGAAAGGTCGTTCCACAGCGCAGTGGTGCCGGCATAGCCCGCCTGGCAAGCGCGGAACTCTTCAAGGTCATCTGCCGTGCCCATTCCGGAGACGTTGAAGAAATCTTCGTATTGCCGAACGCGGGTAGCGCGGTCGGTCGCGCTTTCGCCCTTAGGGGCAAAGCAAAAAATGCTGACTTCAGTCTTGTCTACGCTGATCGGACGTACGACGCGAATCTGGGTACTGAACTGGTCCATCAGGAACACGTTCGGATACAGGCACAGGTTTCTTGTCTGGTTGACGATAAAATCCGCCTTGACTTCGCCCACGCGTGCCTTGATTTCATCGCGGTGTTGATAGACCGGGCGCACTTCGGGATTCATGGTCTTGGTCCACAGCAGGATGTGGCCGTGGTCGAATCCGTACACGCCCGCCACCGACTTGCTCCAGCTGTTCGCGTCCACCGCCTTGGTGCCCTCTACCTTGCGACGGTCCATCGTCGCAGCGTAGTTCCAGTGGACGGTGCTCACGTGATAGCCGTCGCAACCGTTCTCCATCTGCATCTTCCAGTTGCCGTCGTAGATGTACGAGGAGTTGCCCCGCAACACTTCCAGCCCGTTTGCAGCCTGGTCGACAATCTGGTCGATGATGACCTTCGTCTCGCCGAGGTACTCCTCCAGTGGAATGGCGTCCGCGTTGAGGCTGCCAAACAGGAAGCCGCGATAGCTCTGGAAGCGTGCAACTTTCTTCAGGTCGTGCGAGCCGTTGGTATTGAATTGCACCGGGTATTCGGTGGTCTTCACGTCTTTCACTTTCAGCAGCTTGCCGGTGTTGGCGAAGCTCCAGCCGTGGAAAGGACAGGTGAAGGTGCCTTTGTTGCCGTGCTTTTTCCGGCAAAGCATCGCGCCTTTGTGCGCACAGGCGTTAATGACCGCGTGGAGCTCGCCGTTCTTGTCGCGAGTGATAACCACGGGCTGACGCCCAATCCAGGTCGTGTAGTAATCGTTGTTTTCGGGAATCTGGCTTTCATGCGCCAGATATATCCAGTTGCTCTCGAAGATGTGTTTCATCTCGAGCTCAAACAGATCGGGGTTGGTGAAGATGTCGCGGCGGCAACGGAATACTCCGTTTTCCTTGTCGTCCTGAACCGCGGTGTGCAGCAGTTCATCCAGCTGCGTGGCTTTGTTGAGAATGGCAGACATGTGTGCTCTCCTACGCGTGCTTCAAGCTACGAAGCACGCGCATCGGTGTCGAAAGATTCTTGAGGAGAATTGAGCGGCAGCAGCGGTACGAGGTAGCAGCCGCGCGGAACGGTTACGCCGTGACAGACGCGCGCAGACGACTGACGAGCTGGTTATCCTTGCCATGAACCAGCGGAGTCAACTCGATGTTGAACTCGATTTCCTTGTACGTGTCGGCCTTCATGCCCAGAGCCGTGCCGCCCGTCTTCTCGATCACGTGGGGAATCAGGTCTTCACGGGTGGCATAGGCGAAGTCGTCCCAAATCAACGGGTCGCCCTCGATGTTGATTTGTGTCGTCAGCTTGCGGTACTTGTCGGTGGTAACAAAAAAGTGAACATGCGCCGGACGGTTGCCGTGACGTGCGAGGACATTCAACAACTGCTGGGTCGCGCCATGCGGCGGGCAACCGTAACCCACCGGCATGAGTGTGCGGAACTCGTACTTACCGTGGGCGTCAGTGCTGACGGCACCGCGCAGGTTGAACTCGCTCTGCGCGCCGGTCGGGTCGAAGTGCGAATAGAAGCCCTTCGAGTTGGCGTGCCAGCACTCGACCAGGGCATTTGCGACGGGCTTGCCATCCGGGCCGGTCACCGTGCCGCGGATGACCAGCGGGCCCGCGTCATCGTCCGGATTGACGTCGATCTTCGATACGCCGTCGCGCACTGGCGCACCCGCAACATACAGCGGACCTTCGATGGTACGCGGCGTGCCACCAGTGATTTCTGCCGCCTTGTCCTCGGCGTCCATGCGAATGTCGAGGAATTTCTCCAGACCGAGACCAGCAGCAAGCAGAGCAGCTTCGCCATCCTGGCCGAGCTTGTTGAAGTAGTGGACGCCGGCCCAGATTTCGTCGGGCGTCATGTCGAGGTCGTCGATGGCCTTGAACAGGTCGCCCAAAAGGCGATTGACAATCTGCTTTGCGCGAGCGCTGCCGTCCTCGCTACCCATGTTGGCGGCCGCCTTCAGCAGGTCCTGCACTTCCTTCGTATCGAACACTTTGACGCTCATGTCTGCTCCTGAATCTCTATTTTTGCTGGGGTAAACCCTTCGTTTAGCGCCCGCCTGAATATGCCTGAGAGGTATAATGGGTGCTGAAACAGAGTGTGAATGCAGAATAATGGACGCCGGAAGGCCTCGTCCAACACTGATTTAGTATCGGTCTATATCCACGAGGTATTGAAATGGAACTGCGGCATCTTCGCTATTTTGTCGCTGTGGCCGAGGAACGCAATTTCACACGCGCGGCGAAGCGACTCAATATGGCCCAACCGCCGTTGAGCCGTCAGATACAGCAACTTGAAGAGCTGCTTCAGGTACAGCTTTTCCAGCGCGACTCACGCCCGTTGCAGTTAACGGAGACGGGCAAGTTCTTTTACGCTCATGCCCTTCAGTTGCTGGCTCAGACCTCCGATCTCGAATCCATGACGAGACGCGTAGGCAACATTGAGCGCAGCCTCTCTATAGGTTTCGTTGGCTCGACCTTGTACGGAATGCTGCCCAAAATCATCCGGCGATTCCGCGACGAGAACACCACAGTCGAACTCAGCCTCCACGAGATGTCGACGATGGACCAGATCAGAGCGCTGAAAAGCGGTCAAATCGATGTCGGGTTCGGCCGCATTCGGCATGAGGAAGCAAACATCCGTCGGGTGATTCTTCGCGAAGAGAAGATGATTGTTGCACTCCCGGAGGGCCATCCACTCTCACTGGTCAAGCCCGTCCTCGCTCTCAGCGACCTGGTCAACGAGACCCTGATTATTTTCCCTAAGGCCCCGCGACCCAGTTATGCGGACCAAGTACTGTCGGCATTCAAGGACCGCGGTCTCAAGCCTCGCCGGATATACGAAGTACGAGAATTGCAGATTGCTCTAGGCCTCGTGGCGGCGGGCGAAGGAATTTCTGTCGTTCCCAGTAGCGTTTACGGTCTGAAGCGAGACGATGTGAGCTACAAGGAACTTGACGACCCGACTTTGGTTTCGCCAATCATCATGAGCATGCGTGCGCTCGACGAGTCGCGCGACATTCGGGAAATGCTCGAACTCATCTATCGGCTGTATGAGGAGGAAGGCATCCCCTATGCGGCCCGTAACGATTTCGGCCGGTGACACACGCCATACCTCGGGGGTATGGCACTAGACGTCGATGGTGTTGGACATGGGGTTGCTGAGCACGCAATACTTCAGCAACCCTTCAACTCCAACATTCCAGGTATGAACGCCCAAATCACATCCGTCGAAACCGTTCTGGTTGACCTCCCAACCATTCGCGCGCATCAGCTAGCAATGGCGACAATGCAGCAACAAACTTTGGTCGTCGTTCGTCTGCGCTCGAGCGACGGTATCGAGGGGATTGGCGAAGCCACCACGATCGGCGGCCTGTCGTACGGCGAAGAAAGCCCCGAAGGTATCAAGCTGACCATCGACACTTACCTGGCACCGGCACTTGTTGGGCAGGACGCGACCAACGTCAACCGCGCAATGCTCAAGCTGAATAAGGTTGCGCGGGGAAACCGGTTTGCAAAATGTGCAATCGAGACGGCCTTGCTGGACGCGCAAGGCAAGCGCCTGGGCGTCCCTGTTTCGACCCTTCTTGGCGGCGCTGTCCGCAAGACACTTCCGGTGCTCTGGACGCTCGCGAGCGGCGATACACAACGAGACATCGAGGAAGCAGAAATGCTCCTCGCCGAGCGTCGCCACAACACTTTCAAATTGAAGATTGGCCGACGTAGCGTTCGTGATGACGTAGCTCACGTATCGAAAATCAAGTCCGCGCTTGGCGACCGTGCCAAGGTTACTGTCGACGTGAATCAGGCGTGGAACGAGGTTGACGCAACGCTCGGAATCCATGCGCTCGAAGCTGCTGGCGTTGACCTCATCGAGCAACCTACGCCGCGTGAGCAACGCGGCGTACTCGCCAGACTTTCCGCGCGCTTCATCGTGCCCATCATGGCTGATGAAGCTGTGACGGGACCGGAGGACGCTCTTGAACTCGTACGTGACGCATGCGCGGACGTGTTCGCGTTGAAGATTGCGAAGTCCGGTGGGATTTACGGAATGATGCGCGCGGCCGCTATCGCGGATGCGGCCGGCGTAGCGCTGTACGGCGGCACGATGCTGGAGGGCAGCATTGGGTCGATTGCGTCGGCACATGGATTCAGCGCGCTTCCGCAACTTGCGTGGGGTACTGAGCTGTTCGGGCCGCTCTTACTGAAAGACGACATTGTCACCGCAAGACCGCAGTATCGGGATTTCGACCTTCATCTGCCAGAAGGACCGGGGCTAGGCCTGCAAATCGACGAAGAAAAGCTCGCTTTCTATCGTCGCGACAAAAAATAATTGAGCGCGCGTCGTTCCAGCATCAAACACACCGGCTCATTCCAACGGTGTGCTGCTGAACCTGAGAGACCCGACTTTTTAAATGAGAGACGCATGCTTTATCTCGTAAGAATGGATGTGCACCTGACAAACGATATGCCGATGGCTCAGGCAGATGAAATCAAGACCCGCGAGAAAACCTACTCGCAGGAGCTTCAACGTCAGGGCAAATGGCAGCAACTGCATCGCGTGGTCGGTGAATATGCCAACTACAGCATTTTCGATGTCGAGTCCAACGACGAACTGCACACCATTCTCTCTGGCCTGCCACTGTTTCCGTATATGACGATGAAGGTGACTGCGCTCGCACGTCACCCATCCTGCATCCACTAAAGCCTTCCGTGTGCCATGCATCGCGACAACGAAGGTACGCTAGTGTCCGCCGCTCCGATGGGGCGCTGGTCCGTGTCGGCAGTCACCGCAGGGCTGCTCGCCGTCATTATTTCTTACGCCGGACCGCTTGCAATCTTCTTCCAGGCGGCGCGTAGTGCCCATGTTGGCAATGACGTCGTCGCGTCCTGGGTCTGGGCAATTTCTATGGGCGCTGCAGTCTCCGGCATAACATTAAGTTGGTGGCTGAAGCAGCCCATCATAACGGCCTGGTCTGCGCCCGGAACCGCGTTGCTTGTTTCGCTCTTTCCTGGCATGCCTGTGAGCGAGGCAATCGGCGCTTACATCATCGCCGGTGCGTGCATTTTCGTGCTTGGCGTGTCCGGGTTGTTTGACCGGATAGTGAAGCGCATACCGAAAGGGATAGCCTGCGCAATGATGGCAGGCATTCTCTTTCAGTTCGGCACCAATGTATTCAAGTCGGTAGCAAGCACTCCTTGGCTTGCGCTGGGAATGCTCGCGAGTTACATCGTTTTCCGTCGATGGGCCGCGCGCTACTGCCTCATCCTGGTTCTGGCGTTCGGTTGTGCGCTCGCTGTGGCACTCGGTTTGACGAATCTGCAGTCGGTAAGTCTGCACGTTACCCGTCCCGTGTTCACAATGCCAACCTGGTCCTGGCAGTCAACCGTGAGTCTGGCGGTCCCGCTGGTTATCGTGAGCTTGACTGGCCAATTCCTGCCCGGCTTCGCTATCTTGCGGGTATCCGGTTATCAGACGCCGAGTCGCCCGGTTCTCGTGGGGACCAGCCTGGCGTCGATTCTGGTCGCGTTCGCCGGTGGCATAACGATTGTCATCGCAGCAATCACCGCGGCCTTGTGCACCGGTCCCGACGCGCATCGTGACCCGGAGCGCCGCTACGTCGCAGGTATCGCGAATGGGCTCTTCTACCTGATAGGTGGCGTCTTCGCGGGGACGGTCGTCATGCTGTTTGCAGCCCTCCCCAACGCCTTCGTTGCAGTGCTCGCAGGCCTTGCTTTGCTCGGTGCTATTGCGACGAACATAGTCGGGCTGGTGCAAGACGACGCCCATCGCGAAGCGTCATTCATCACATTCATCGCCACAGCTTCCAACATGAGCTTTCTAGGTCTCGGTGCGGCGTTCTGGGGTATCGTCCTGGGCACGTTGGCTCATCTGGTTCTCGGAAGAACCGGTCATAAGCGTTGAGGAATGGCTTTGTCATCAGTGCATGTCAGGTCAAACATTTTCCGACACAGCTCGGCGTTGAAGTGGCGGAACGGGTGCTCATCGGAACCCTATCTGAGTAAGTGGCGAGAGGTCCGCAAGCCTCTTGAGGGAAGTCGCGAACGACACTCTCATGGGGCCGGAATCGGAACCGCAGCAAGACCTTGTCCGAAGGAACCGCAATTGAACGCGATGATGCAAAGCAAAAACAATCGGCAGCTTTTTACCTATCTGCCGGTTCGGCGAAAGACTCAATATGTCACGTGATGACATGGCCAAGGAAACTCGTCGGTGGGGCCTGAGCGTCTCGAACAGGCACGCTATCCGCAATGCAGATGCAGAAATTTCCAATCTCGAGAAAGCACTAGCTGCAGACGGAACGCACTCGGTTTTCGCTCAGACTTACTGGCGGCGGCGTCTGTATGAAATTCACGAAATGCCGGGGCTTGGACCTGCTCAACGTATCAAGCTGGAAAAGCTTCTCAGTATCCTGGAGGGGCACGAGAAGCGGATGAAATAGCAAGCGAAACTGCTGTGCGGCTCCTGGCGCCGGGTCGGCACGGCAGTTGAAAGGCGCAGCGGCCGATCATTGGCATCAAGTAGAACGGCGCCATGCATTTGACCTGAAAGGCCCAATGGCCTGAATGCCTCCAAAGGCGTCGGGATAATTCATACGCAGCATTGCTAGCGCGATTTGCGTAGCGCGCCACCAGTCCTCTGGGTCCTGTTCCGACCAGCGGCTCTTCGGCCTCGAGATTTCCAGCGGATAGCGCGCGGTGCCGACGACGTGTCCATCGCTGGCCAACAGGAGGACCTCCAGTTCGGTCGTGCCAAGGTCAATGCCGAGGAACATTACACAAACCCAAACTGTCTCTTGCCCATATTTGCCTAGAGGTCGAAGTTGGTAGGCATCAAAACAACGTCGCGAATGGTCAGGCCGCGTTGCCGCGTCAACATGAACATGATTGCGTCCGCCACCTCGCTAGCCTCAATCAGGCTTCCGGATTCTTTGGCTTCTTTCAGTTTTTCTTCTGGCCAGTCGGCAAGTAGCGCGCTGATGACCGGGCCGGGCGATACAGAACCGACGCGAATTCCGTGTTTGAAAACCTGCCGTCGCACCGTTTGTACAAAGCAGTTAATCGCCCATTTGGAAGACGCATAAACCGGCTCCCACGGCGTTGGAAAGTGAGCCGCTAAAGAACTGGTCACCACAATATCGCCGGTCCGACGAGCAATCATGTGGGGCAGCACGTCGTGAACGTTTTTCATCACGACATTGACGTTGAGATTCAGCATCCGGTCAATCGCTGCCGTATCCGCGTCCACCAGCTCACCGCCGACATACGTGCCTGCGTTCGCATGCAGGATGTCGATTTGTCCTGCGATGTCCAGCACGCGCGGTACGAGCGTCGAGCAGGCTGTCGCGTCAAGCAAATCCACGACCAGCGGAATCGCCGCATCGCCGCGTTTCCTGCAGATTGCATTCAATGCGGCTTCGTCGCGGTCGACCAGCACAACACGGGCACCAGCCGATAACATCGCCTCGGTGCTGGCCAAGCCTATGCCTGAAGCAGCGCCAGTGACAACAGCGACCTTGCCTTGCAGTTCCCCGGCCATTTCCTCATCCTCCTGTTGGCGCTCGTTGCGGACTTGCTGCGGTAGCGATCTGCCCGGGTAACCTGACGCCCGTGGCGTCCGTAGTCGACATTGAACGCGGCTTCATCTTTCCACCTTAGCGTCGCCAAAGGCGCTATCCGCCTTGCGGTCGCAGCCGGTGCGAGTCGACCGTTGCAAAACCACAAGCGAGCAACTGCTCAGTAAGCGAGCAAATAATCAGCTGTAGGGCTAGCTCTGTCAAGGCGATTTCGAGAGGGGAAAACCCGATGGCCGGCGGGTGAACGATGTTTATTTGTCTGTCGCAAAGAGTGCGTTGGCCTCCGCAGAAGGAGGTGCGTCGCTCATCGACTGCCCGGCGCCGCGAGTCAATCCGCCAAAGCTATGCGGTTGCACGTGAGGCGTCTTGCCATCAGATGACGAGAGGAAAACTCTCCTGAATCGCGGACTGGACCTTGACCACCGCAGAATCGCGCATTGAGCTAGTCCGCCAGGCAAGTACGATGGGATAAATCGGGAGTTTTACCGGGCACTCGACAAGCGTCAGCCCGGTCAATCTGGAAATCGCCAGGGCCGCATGCCTCGGAATGGTCGCGACCGCACGGGAGCCCTTCAGCAGATGCGGCAGGGAAGCAAAATGTGTTGTTGAGGCTATGACGTTACGCCTTCGGCCGAGTGCCGACAGCCCCTCATCCACGATCCCTACCACCCCTCCCGAGGAGACGAGAATGTGTCCCCGAGACACGTATTCGTCAAGCGTCAGAGTAGACGCCGCGCGGCGTTTCTCATCCAGGAGACACGCGTAATCGCCTTCACCTACAACTCGATGATTGAGTCCTCGGCCGGACGGTGCACCCGCAACAACGCGAGGTCCATTTCGCGATTTGCCAGTGCGTCGCCGACAATCTGGCTATGGGTTTGCCGGAATATGAGCCTTAGTCCCGGCGTGCTCTGCGCCAGGCGTTCAATCAACTTTCGTCCCACCGCAATCTCAAAGTCGTCGGACAGCCCAACCGAAACTGAGCGGCCGTGAAACGAGGTCGCCTCGGGCCAGGCGATAGCGACGGTCTGACGGCACTTGCCGAGCGCTTCGCTCACCAGCGGTTTCAGCTCTTTTGCACGGGATGTGGGCGCAAGACCCCGTCCAGTGCGTACGAACAGGGTGTCGGAAAACACTTCGCGCAGCCGTCCGAGCGCCGCGCTCACTGCGGATTGCGTGAGATTGAGCCGAATTGCAGCTCGGCTTGCGCCGCCTTCCTCGAACAAAGCTTCAAACACCTTGAAGAGGTTCAGGTCGACAGCATCGATATCAATGTTGTTCATATCAGATAGTGGCGATATGTGTTCACACGATTTTACTTCCGGGCAAAGATGCAGACACAAACGTTCATCGAGGAAAACACCATGTCCAGGTCAAAAGTCGCCGCGCTGCAAATCGGTTCGTCTGCAGCAGGAAAAGCCCAGACCCTGCAGCACATCCTCTCTTTCGAAGAGCAGATTCGCGCCTCCGGCGCCAAGCTCGTGGTCATGCCTGAGGCGTTGTTGGGCGGCTACCCTAAGGGTGAAATTTTCGGGACGCGTCTTGGCTATCGGTTGCCGGAAGGTCGCGAGGCTTTCGCGCGGTACTACGACAATGCCATTGACGTGCCGGGCGAGGAAACTCAAGCGCTCGCTGACCTCTCGGCTAAGTGCGACGCTTCAATCGTCATTGGGGTCATCGAGCGAGATGGAAACACGCTCTACTGCACGGCGCTGTTCTTCAATCCCGGAGAGGGATTAGTGGCGAAGCACCGCAAGCTGATGCCTACCGGCACAGAACGGCTTATCTGGGGCCAGGGAGACGGCTCGACGCTGCCCACGGTCAAAACGGGAGCCGGCATCACCGGCGCGGCTATCTGCTGGGAAAATCACATGCCATTGCTGCGCACCGCCATGTACGCCAAGGGCGTTCAAGTCTGGTGCGCGCCCACAGTCGATGAACGCGACATCTGGCAATGCTCCATGCGGCACATCGCTCACGAAGGTCGATGCTTTGTCATCAGCGCGTGTCAGGTTCAGCCTTCTCCGGCGCAGCTTGGAGTAGATGTTCCGGGTTGGGACGAGAACCGACCGCTCATCAACGGTGGCAGCCTCGTCGTGGGTCCGCTGGGAGAGGTGCTCGCGGGACCGCTGCACGGCGAAGCGGGTCTTGTCGTCGCAGAAATTGATACGGCCGAGCTAACGCGCGCCAGATACGACTTCGATGTCGTCGGCCATTACTCCCGCCCAGACGTGTTCTCGCTGTCAGTCGATGAGCGTCGCAAGCGCACTGTGAATTTTTCAGCCGCCCCTGACTGAGCCAAATATCGAGGTCCAAGGCCAGATTTATGTGCCTTCTCCCCAACGGAACCCGATGGATAGTTTTCAACACCGCCCTCCCCGCCCTGCTCCACTGCATTGAGCAGTATGTCAACTCGACGAGAACATGCCAAGCCGACGAATCGAACGACGCACGCCTAAGTGAAGGTCACGCGCGCGCGGCGCGTCGGCAGAATCAACGGCGTCGAATTTAAGCTTGCAGGACAGTTCCCTGTGGACGGCCGGTCTGTCCTTCCGACCTTGGTTTTGCCGCACGCCTGGGCGCTCACCTGATACCGTAGAGATAGTCCGCGTTTTCGAGGGAGAAGCACTGCCGGTACGTGATGCTAGCCATGTTGCCGTCATCACAGGCTCATGGACCATGGTGACGGACTGTCTTCCGTGGAGCGAAATGACGGCCGAGTGGATTCGCGATGCGATGACTATAGACATGCCCATTTTCGGCGTTTGCTACGGCCATCAACTGATGGCGCATGCGCTGGGCATGCGTAGTCTACTATCACCCAAAAGGTCAATAGTTAGGATGCCAGATGATAGCTTGATGCCTGCCGACGGCGCATCGTTCTTACCTGCACCCGGTAAATTTGCCCCCGCATCTTTTGCGTCCGCTGGGCAACTTTCCGACATTCGACGAAGAAGGCCCGCCCCTCTCGAGCCTCGTTCTGGCCACGCTGTATCGGGCGGTTTTCACTTCCCCCAGTGCCCTCAGTGCCCTCAGCAGAAAAAGCAAACGGTTACCTCAGTGCTCGCTTAATTGAGGATGTGGTGGACCGCTTTCTGCGCTCGTCGCCACCAGCTTCCTGATACACCTTGGCCACTGACGACCGTTCGGTTCGTAGCCTCTTCGTCGTCGCATTTGACGTCGCCGCTTGCATCGCTCAAAGCGACGTTGTCAAAGCCGCCAGCTTCGGAAGCGTATGCTGCTGGATATCACCTGGAGACGACCATGGCGCTTACCGGCAAGACAATATTCATGTCAGGCGGAAGTCGCGGTATCGGACTTGCCATTGCGCTCCGGGCGGCACGTGACGGCGCGAACGTCGTGATTGCAGCGAAGACGGTCGACCCGGACCCGCGGCTTGACGGCACGATACATACGGCGGCCGCTGCCGTGGAAGCTGCCGGCGGAAAGGCGCTCCCGCTTGTCGTCGACATTCGTGATGAAGAACGCGTAAAGGCCGCGGTTGCCAAGGCCGTTGACGTGTTCGGCGGCATCGACATCCTCGTGAACAATGCCAGCGCCATCCGGCTGACGGGAACGCTGGATACGCCCGTCAAGCGGTACGACCTGATGCACGGGGTGAACGGCAGGGGTACGTTTGTCTGTGCTCAGGCCTGCCTGCCTCACCTCCTCGATTCGCCGAATCCACACATCCTTACGCTGTCGCCTCCGCTGGTCACGGACCCCAAGTGGTTCAAGGATTTCCCGGCATACGCCATCGCAAAGTACACGATGAGCCTGTTCACGCTGGCGCTAGCTGGTGAGTTCAAGGACCGTGGCGTCGCCGTAAATTCGCTGTGGCCAAGAACCGCGATTGCGACTGCGGCCGTGCGAAACGAGATTGGCGGCGCGGATATGATTGCTACGTGTCGCAAACCGGAGATAGTTGCCGACGCGGCCTACTTTATCCTGACACGCCCATCCAGGGAGTGCTCGGGAAATTTCTTTCTCGATGACGAAGTACTATTGGCAGCTGGCGTCCGGGACTTTTCTCAATACGACGTCCAGGCTGGGGCCGCATTGCAAGCTGATTTTTTTGTCGATGCCTTGCCGGGCATGCTACCGGCGGACAATATGATAAAGCCTGCCAAGCCCTCATGAGATTCGCTGGCCACACGACAGTCGGCTGTCAACCTGATGCAGCAGACCCGGCGGCCCGCGGAAACTGTCCATAGCCGCGTAGCAATGAGCCCGAAGGCGACATAGAATTGCGTGAGAAAACCACTAACGCGTAGGAGGAAACGATTCATTTCTCCAGGAGACGGTCCAGTTCTCGACGGTCGTGGGTTGCACTTCACGCAAAGGAACGGGTGAGTCAACGGTCCACGTTATCGGCAACATCTATTCGAGAAATGTTGGATGCAGGTCGATGCGTGTTGCTTGGGGAGGTTCCGCCCAACCGCCGCTGCTACCTCATTTACAGCAAAGCAGACGACCGCTGTTTTGTCGTTGTACAGGACATCGGCAACTGGGCTGTCGTTACAGTTCTGCCACTCTGGATGTGGAACAACGGCGATTTGTCGGAAAGCTCGCCTCAGGCAGAAGAGGCTCGCAGGCTGGCGCTCGAACCACGCTCACGCCGGCCAAAACGAGAAGATTTCGGGTATCAGTCGCGACGGCGGACCGGCCTGTTCAGGCGTAGACGATAAGCCCGCCTGGAGCTTAACGACTCTCGCCGACGCCCCCACCCTCCACGTCGCACGCTCGTGGCCTTTTATGACACATCTCGCACAGCCAATCCCTCAAGCAAGGCGCTGAGCGCCTCATCACATGCGGGCGCGAGCAATCAAAAGGACGTGCCCTGTCCGCATTCACGAACAGCACATAACTGCAAGAAGAACGATCCGCCTCGGCGGACCATTCTTCGCGCGACCGCGAAAGCGCTTTGGTATCAGATCGGTTGAATGTTGGCCGCCTGCTTGCCCTTCGGTCCTTGCTTGACCTCAAAGCTCACCTTTTGCCCCTCCTGAAGGGACTTGAAGCCCTCCGCCTTCACTTCCGAAAAATGAGCAAACAGGTCTTCGCCGCCATCGTCTGGCGTAATGAAGCCAAAGCCCTTCGCATCGTTAAACCACTTCACAGTACCGGTTGCCATGATTGTTTCCAAAATTGAAATAGGCCGCGTTATGCAGACGCCATCGGCCGCGTCGTAGATATGTTCAATGTCTCCGGAGACGGAGTGTCACGGTCCACTGCGACTGAAGTAGTCGCGATTGGGCGATGCCTACCGAAAAAGATACACCGCCCTGCGCAAACCATATGCCAGCTTGTAGCGGCGCACAATTGGTGTCTTTCCGACTGATAGCTGACCAGGTTGGACCGCTCATCGCAGACGACTCCCGAAACGTACCAGGTAATGATTTGTTTGCAGGTACGCCCGGCATCCCCTCAAAGCTCGCGAGACAAAGGCGACCTCGGTCTTCACCCGCGATTAGCGAGACGTCCTTTACCACCTTTTTACTTGCTGCAGGGTTTCAAGACCCCCTAAAATTTCGGGATTGTCAGACTGAGGACAGATGCGGTGGGCAATCAATGTCGTCGATTTCCGGACAGTTTCACTGCCCGACCGACGGGACGTCCGCGCCCGCTTTTTTTTCGAGCCTCCGTCTTGCCAGCAGGCAGACATTGCGCGCCGCGGTGACGCTCTCTGTGCACCTCAATTGGCGCCATATGGCCGCAGCGATTGCGTGCGTCCGCATCGCACCGCGTCGTAACGCGTCAACTCGCGGCTGCGTTCGTTAACACCTTTTCGAATCACTCACGTGGGCGGACGCGTACCCCCTCACCAAGACACGAGAAGCCTATGCATGCAGACAACGCCGCACTTGCAGCGGAATACCAGCAGTACCTTGGCGAAGCCGAGAGATGGTTCCGTCACGCGAAGGAAGCGACACACGCCGGGGTTGACACAAAGAGCGCCCGGGGAGTCGCAACGGGATACACCGGCGAGCCGTATGGCCCACTGGCAGTGTTCAACGAATGGGCCGACCGGCAGTTCGCGAAGCAACTCGCGCCAGGCTATTTTGACGCCGCGAATCTGAGCGACCGTGCCGCGTTCGACGTTTGGCAGGCTGACATGGTGCGAGATATTCGCGCCCATTGGTCAAGGAAGCGCGCGTCCGAAACGCGCGGCAAGACCCATCAAGTCGAATTCCCACCCCTGCCGTTTCTGCAAGCTTCGCGGCTGGCCAACAGTTTCATCAAGGCGTTGCGCGTTAAATGCAATAAGCGGCCACACGTACTCGAGGCGATTTTTGCCAACGGACACGTGGTGCTGGACGCGCCGACGTTGGGCGTGCTTCGCGACCTGAACACGAAACTTTCTGAGTACAACCTGCTGCAGAGCGAGGACGAAGTCCAGCAAAGCTATCGCTCGATTCAACAGCGCGCGCGAGACTTCTGTGCGGAGTATGGCGGCTCTCCATTGCTGTTCGATGTCTTCGCGCGTAACAAGCGGCCGGACCTTGAAGGCAAAGACCTGGACTCCCGGTCTCCTCAAGTTGGGCGGTCGCGAGGTCGGGCTCACGCCTTAATCTGTTGAAGCATCGCCTTTGCTTCGGCGAGCGTCCTATTCTGTGGCTTGTCGTTCGTGGCTCCGTTTAACAGCCTCTGGAACACTCGCCACTTCACCCCGATGAAATACCTGATGCCGTGCTGCGGGTGCTGGGCCCTAACTGATTTGATACCTGGCCATACCCGCTCGGACAGAAAAAGCAGCCGCAACCGGATGGCACGCAATGAACCAGCAAAATAGAGCTGTAAAGAGTAGCCGGGGTACACACGAGCCTGTTACGCAGGCAATGCTTTTGCAGTGCTACGCCGCGCTGGATGCCTTTCGCCGGGGGTACGGTTCGCGCGAACTGGTTACCACGCTGGGCCGATATCTCCTGATCGCTGGGGAGCTTTGCCGCCTCGGACACCAGTCAGACGCAATCGGGCACATAGCAGCGGCACGGGCGGCGGTGGTACGGATGGATGCCACTGAACAGCAGGACCGCGTATGGCGTATAGACGATGCCGACTACTCGCGACTTTGCGTCGCATTCGCAATTCTGGACGACCAACTATCCGTAGCGTCACTGGACGATATCGCGAATGCAGAGACAAGCATTGCTGAAGGCTTGCTCGGAGCCGAACGCGAACCGGTCGTCGTCGAGCCGATTTGACGTCCAGACAGGAAACAGACTTTGCAGCTCCTGTCACCTCCCCTGAAAGCACTGACCACGCCCTTCACCCTTGTCTGACAAGACTGCGCCCGCCATTTGCCGATGAATTCCTCATGGTCTTCCTGTGCCAACAGATTGCCTCCTTGCGCGTAGCACCACACGCCTGACTTGCGCTCAACTCAAGCGAGACAAAGGCAACTACGGTCTTCGTGCGGTGTTGGCAAGACGTTCTTTACAACCTTTTAACTTGCCGCTGGGATTGACGCCCGATTAGAATCCCATGAACGTCAAAAAAGGACTGATGCCTTGGACAATCGATGTTGTCGATTCTCGGACAGTACCACTGTCTGACCCGCAGGACGTCGCGCACTTTTCTCTCAGCCGCCGTCTTGCCAGCAGGCAGACGGTGCGCGTCGTAGTTGCTTTCTCTGTGCACATGCAATAACGCCATACGGATGCCGCATTTGCGCGCGTTCGCGTGGCGCCACGTCGCGAGCGTCAAGTCTCGACTGCGCTCATTCGCGCCGTCTGGATTCACTGCCGCGAACGCGTGCATGAGCACATGCGCACGATAAGGCTTCGCCGTGCCGGACAGTGACACTTATCGCGTATGCCGTCTCAGTTTTATCTTTTTAGTGAAGCGAGTAGACGCTCCTCGTCGCGTGCATAGTGTGCCCGACTTCTGCGTCTGCTGGCTTTCCGCGAACCGCATTAAGCTCGCCTCGGAGAAATATGATGAACTTCGGCCTCCTCGTTTCACAACTTCCCCACGTCCAGGAATCGCGCGTCCACTACGACACCATGCTCGCAATACACGCCAGCAGACCGCATAAGTTTGTTGCGTTCTGGCAGCGTCTTAAAGCTCTCTTCTCGCAGCTTTCAGCGCTCTTCCGGCATCCATGAGAAACCCACACGCGAGTCAGCATAGTCGGGGACTGCAACTTTCAAATACGTGTTGACGCCCGGACGTCGTCGCGACGATGACATGCTTGCAGTCAACTGAAATGCAACGAGCGAAGCGTTTCCGACAAAACAGAAGGCTCGCCATGAAGGCTATTGAACACGACTGCACTTCCGGAGAACCGCTGCGCCTGAGTGCGCATGAAATTGCTACGCTGCTGCTGCTACTTCATGCACCCGTCGATTTGATTGCAGCGACACCAGACGTGATTTCGCTTCGGGAAAGCGAGTTGGTTCATCTGGTCGAGTCGAAGCAAGGCCAAACTATGTTCGCGATTACGGACAAAGGAAACGCCGTGCTGCGGATACTGGGCGCGCGATGAGCAACGGCGCGGGCGCAAGCCCGACGCTTCCTTATCAAGTCTTGAGATGATGCCGCGGCAACCGGGCCGTACAGTAATCGGTTCAATATCGAATATGACCAACAGAAAAATCGTTCAACTACTCCACGTGCAGAGCGATAACCGTGTTTTTGTGGATATGGCTGACGACGAGGACAATCCGTGCTTGTCATGTGGTGCGTGTTGCCAGCACTTTCGGGTGTCGATGTATATGGGTGAGATGGCGAGTTCACCGGGCGGCACGGTACCGGATGAACTCGTGCGTGCTGTCAATCCAGTCATCGTTTGCATGAAGGGAACGGAGACTGGCAGTGGACGCTGCATCGCTCTGCGAGGGGTAGTCGGCAAGCCTGGCATCAAGTGCGGGATATACCATCTGCGGCCTACGCCATGCCGCGAATATCGCGTGTGGCTCGAGGATGGAACACCCAACCCCGATTGTCAGCGACTGCGAAAGGATAACGGACTAATGCCCCTGAAACACCGGTCTGCTGTTCCCGGCGTCACGGAGTGGTGAGTGGCGGGACATGGCGTGCTGTTTCCCTACGAAACTTAACGCTCAATTCTAGCCCGCCTGCCGGGCAGCGCCGTGTGTGTTGCAGTGTTCGCATTGCCGCGAGAGAAAGTACGATTTTCTCGTCCTTTCTCCTCACGCCTTGCGTGATGCGTCGTTCCGCGCTGGCGTGACCTTTCCAGACACAGGAAGACCAATGCGTGTCCTGATAGTCCGCGCAACCGGACTGCTCGGCAAGGAGGTCGTCCGCCTGCTCTCGCCCGAACACCAGGTCATCGGCACCCGCCTTACAGGCGCGGACTTGTCCGTTGACCTCGCTGACAAAGCGGGGCACAGTCAGACGGTTTGAACAGGTTGGCCCGCTCAGCCGGGCCAACTCCTTTTTCGTCGCCCTGTTGACCATTCCCGTTCGCGAACGATGCGCAATGCGCTCGCCGACCCGTCAACCGTGAGACCAGCTAGTATCATTCATAGGGGCGCAATGAACGGAGATACTTCAATGGATGACCGATTCGATAGACGAGAACTGCTGCTTCACCTCGGGGACATGCTCGAAGCTTTGAGCTGTTTGACCAAGGCAGGTCGACCGGATGCGCCGGTGGCTCAACTCGCGAAGGAGCAGGATTCGTTCCAGGAATTTGGGTACCTCCGGGCGCTCGCCCCGAAAATGACGGTGACCGAGTTCAGCGCACGCGTCGCGAGCGCGTTCTTCCTGTGGCCAAAGGAGCTGCTCGAGTCCGAACTCAACCGCAATGCGCTGGCGTCAACCGTTCAGCATGACCTCTTTGATGGCAACCCTGACGGCTGGAAGGAATACGTCGTCCACGTCCAGAAGAAGGTGACGTGGTTTGGGACCGGGCTTCCCGAGATAAAAACGAGCGTCTCGGACGAATCCGCGCACGTTGCCACTGAAGAAGCGAGTCCGGTCGAAGCGTCGGTCAAGGCCGCGCCGTCTGTGGAGTGGGATACGCCCGACGAGAAGAAGGGTTGGCCTTGGCCGCAGCCGGGGTCGACGTCCTGACACGCAATGGCTCACCGCATCTGACTCAGATTCCAGGTTCCCGAGCGCCCGAACTTCGCACCACCGACAGCACTGTCAACGAGAAAAGCCCTGACAATCAATTTTCGGAAGGCACTCTACCAACCCCGTCACGCTTCCACGGACGCCCTCCTCTCGGGTGATTTCCGCAGCAACACAGGTTGCCGAGCTGATGGCCTCGGCGGCGCTGACGACTTCTGCCCGATCCCCGAACTCATCGGACCGGAAGAACTGTGACTCTCGGAGCATGTCCGAGCCGGGTCCGACCTTCACGCCCTCACGCAACATGAGCGTATGTGCCTCTCGACACCTGCGGAGCGAGCTCCGTCAATTTCGCGAGCGACTCGGCGTGAAAATCTGGCGCTGGTCCCTTGTTTCGTGAGATGGACAGGTGTCGCCAGCGTGTGGCGACGGTCTTCCTTTATCCTGCTTACTGGCTATTCGCCATCGCCTTCCAGTTTCCGAAGCACCTCCGTGATGACCTTGTGTGTCGTCTCGAGGTCCTTTACCTGAAGTCCTTCCGCAAGGTTATTGACCCATGGCATCTGCAGGTGCATCGCATCCCCGAGCGCCTGCATCCCCTTGTCCGTCAGTACGACCAGGGCCGCTCGTCGGTGGTGCGGATTGACTTCAAAAGAAACGAGGTCCTCCGCCGCCAGGTCGTTGACGATGCGCTGAACATTCTGGCGGTGCGCTCCGATATCGCGCGCGAGCCACGCGACCGGCTGCGGCCGTTCAGCTGCGGCGATAGTGCCAAGAATCTGCCAGCGGGCACTCGTCAAGCCGACCTCGCCGACCAGTCGGTCTCCCGCCGAGAGTAGCCGGTTGTTGAGCCGAAACAGGTCGAGAATCGTATCGGACAAGGCTGTTCCGGCAGGCGTTCGCTTAGGTTTAGGCATCTGTCACCATATTCTGAATATGGTGTAACGATTTCACATTGACATCATAATGTCAATGTGAAATCGTTACACCATCACAACCATCGATAGAAGGAGTCCGCCATGCTCATTCGCCCGCTTGACCCTGCCTTTCCAATAGAACGTCAGGTCGCAATCGATGCCTCTCCCGTGGTTTTGATGAACGTCTTTACGCTGGAAAAGGCCGACGAGTCGTCGTTCCTCAAAGTATGGCAAGACGACGCAGAATTCATGAAGCGTCAGCCGGGCTTCATCTCCACCCAACTGCACCGCGCGGTTGGCGAGAGTCCGACGTATCTTAATTACGCCGTCTGGGAATCCACCGCCCATTTCCGGGCTGCGTTCACGGACCCTGAGTTCAGGGCCAAAGTCTCGGCCTATCCGTCGTCGGCCGCTGCTACCCCGCATCTGTTCCAGAAAATTGCGGTGCCAGGCATCTGCGTCGCGTAATCGAACGAGAGGTTGCCGGAAGCGGCAAGGGGGCACGGAATACGACCGGCACGCCTGCGTGTATGTTTGCGACGGTCGGCCCCGGACGCCGCGTGTCAACGCGATAGCGCGACTGCCCCAGTTTGGCGAGCGCAGCACACACTGCCCCAGCACCCGTCAAGCCTGGCGCGGCGCGTCGTCCTGCTCGGTCGTGCTTAACGGCTGCGATCAATCGGGGCGCCATCTCTCCCAAAAGTAAGGGGCGTCGCAAACGGCATCGCCTTTCGACTGGTGACACTGCGGCCGACGAAGGATAGCCCCTGTTTACGCCCTCGGCAGAGTGTGCAAGTATCCCTTCCAGCACATAGTACGGATACTCTTGCTCTCTCGCGAGGTGCAGAATGGACTGGAGGTTCTGGAAGACCGTGAAGCGCCTCGAGGAGGCGCGCGACTGGCCCACCGATACGCATGAATCGATACGGCAGCTCCTGAGCATGTATCAGGGCGCCGGAATACCGCCGTTCGCGAGCTGGGCCGCGCCCGGCATTGCGTTCACACCCGACGTCGAACCCACCGCCCGAAACGGTGTCAAGGGCTACCAGCTTGCCCTCTGGTTCTGGCTGTTTGCTGAGAAGCACGGCACTATCGCGGCGAGGATGGCACGCGAAACTTTCTGCCTGCTTGCCGACGCGGCGCAGCCGTCGTCGGGACACACCATTGATTCCCTCCTCGACCTGGAAAACCGCCTGGCGCATTCTGTCGAGGCAATTTCCGCTGAACAGCGCACCTTCAGACAGGAAGGCCTGTCCGTGGAACTGCCGATGGAATTCTTTCTGGCCACAGGAACCCTCAGGCTCACACTCGACTCACCCTATGCGGGCAATGCGAGCGTCCCCTTGAACGGAAATGACTACAAGCTGGCAGACTGCTTTCGCCATGCAACAGAGGAAGCGCTGGCTGTTTTCCGGCCGATGATTCAGGCGGTCGACTTTGACGCGAAATTGCTGCCCAACTGGAAATGGAGCGACCGGCCGGGCGCGGTAGAACGACATCTACAGCGGCGCCACAGCAATCCACTCTTCCCCCTGCACCGTCAATTGGTGACGGCCCACGACGTCCATGAAGCGCGTCTTGCCGACAACCAGGCCCTTCAGGACATCCGCAACGAGTTCAATGACGTTCGCCGGACATTCTCCCAAACGCAGGAGTTGCCGTTGAACTGGCAGCCATTCCTTGAAGGTTATCGGGACTACGTGGACAGGCTCGATGAGCGTCGCCTTGTAGCGGGCGGGCAGAACTCGCCGCTCGGTGACGCAATAGCGGCGCTGCGGGCCGACATCCTGGCGGCGTGGCGCTCTGAGATTCAGAAGAACCGGCATAGCCTCGCCACGCTCGAGCAGGATGAAGCGCGAAAGGCCGAACGGCGTGTGCTTCTGTACGGATGCGACTGGACCGCTCAGCTGTTGAGTCATGGCTCCCTGATACCGCCGGAGGAAGTTGTTCCCGCCCTGCTAAGCGAATCTCCTCCAGAACTTGAGAAAGCGGTGACCGGCCTGCAGGCAGAGCCGCGCCTGCATGAGACGCTCGCACACTGCAAGGCAGCTGCACATCGGCTCGTGAGCGACCTTCGAGCGGCAGGTCACAACTTTCCCGATATGAGCGACAAACTCCGCATCCTGGACGGACCCGCGGAGCAGGTGCCGGTCTGACGTTTCTCATCGCATACGTTATCCGACTGGTTCCCTTGCGTGACTCAGACAGTCACGCAAGACACTTCACTCGGATTACAGAAGCGCCATCGATTCCGTCATGTTCTGTCGCATGTAATCGAGGAATCGCTTCTGGAATAGCATCGTATGCTCGTGCGCGAGTTTTTCAGCGGCAACAGCATGCTTGCGCGCAATCGCATCAATCATGTCTGCATGGTCACGCCCCAGCTTCATTGCCGTTGGCGACGATACCGTGAAATCAAAGTGAAGGTGCAGGAGCGGCTGCCCTCCACCAGGCAGCCGCTCGTAGTACCCAACGAAGTAGGGATTGTTAGCTGCATGCGCGATGGCCATATGCAGCGCCTTGTTCGTTTCGGACATGACGTTGAAGTCGCCACTGTCAACCGCCTGCATATAAACGTCATCCGCCTTCTGAATACGCAGGAGGTCAGCTTCCGTCCGGTGCAACGCTGCAAGGCGCGTCACTGCACGCTGGATGAGGTCCAGCGCCGACACATACTTCGGGAACTCGTAGCCACGACGGGAGCCTGCGGACTCTCACTCGACACGCCGCGGAGGCAAACCAGGTGATTCAGCCAAAAATTTCCTATTAAACAATAAAAAAACCCATCAGGTTACGGCTAGCATCCGGTCATCAACTGGCATGTGCTGCATCTGTAGTTTTAACTAACTGCTTATGGCCTTTTGGCTGTGGAGTCCGTCGAATGCGAGTCGTCGTGCTGGGCAGCGGAGTCGTGGGTGTAACGAGCGCGTTCTATCTCGCGCGGGCAGGCCACGAAGTCACGGTCATCGACCGGGAGCAGGGTCCCGCTCTCGAAACGAGCTTTGCCAACGCAGGCCAGATTTCCCCTGGCTACGCGGCGCCTTGGGCTGCCCCCGGTGTACCGCTCAAGGCTGTGAAGTGGATGTTCCAGAAACACGCCCCGCTTGCAATCAGACCGGACGACGAGGACAAGCAGTTCCAACTGCAATGGATGTGGCAGATGCTGCAGAATTGCACCGCCGAACGCTACGCGATTAACAAGAACCGCATGGTGAGACTTGCGGAATATAGTCGCGACTGTCTGAAGGCTTTGCGAGCCGAGACGGGCATTCAGTACGAGGGACGTGCAGGGGGCACTCTTCAGGTTTTCAGGACGCAGCAGCAGTTCGATGGCGCGGCGAAGGATATCGCGGTACTTAGAGAGGCCAACGTCCCGTACGAGTTGCTGACAGCCACTGAGCTCGCCCGGGCTGAACCTGCTCTTGCTGCCACCTCACATAAGCTGACGGGTGGACTGCGCTTGCCTGGCGACGAAACCGGTGACTGCCAGTTATTCACCACCCGGCTCGCCTCGATGGCTGAGAAAGCTGGCGTTAACTTTCGCTACAACACCCAGGTTGATGGTCTGGTCGTCGAGGGTGGACGCGTCGCCGGCGTTCGGCATGGCGCGAAACTCATTCATGCCGATATGTTCGTCGTCGCATTCGGTTCCTATTCCACGAACTTTCTCTCGGACATCGTAAAAATCCCCGTGTATCCGCTCAAGGGGTACTCCATCACTGTGCCCATCGCCGACGAGTCACGTGCGCCGGTCTCAACAGTTCTCGATGAGACGTACAAGATTGCTATCACACGATTCGACAAGCGCATCCGTGTCGGTGGGATGGCCGAAATCGTTGGGTTCGACAAGCGCCTTCGCGAAGCTCGTCGAGAGACTCTGGAAATGTGTGTGAACGACCTCTTCCCTGGCGGCGGCGACACATCGAGCGCCACATTCTGGACCGGTCTTCGTCCCATGACGCCCGACGGGACACCTATCGTAGGTCGTACATCCATACCGAACCTTTTCCTGAACACGGGTCACGGCACGCTCGGTTGGACCATGTCGTGCGGTTCAGCACAGCTTCTTGCCGACTTGATATCAGGAAAGCAGCCCGCCATTCGGCATGACGACCTCAACGTCTTTCGCTACGACAAAGAGCCACAGGTACCGGCCGACTTCCAACTGAGCTAAGTGTCGTGGCGCGGCACTGACTTTCCGCGGCACGACTTCAGCGATCCGGACTGCGACGCTCCGAAGTTTCGTTCAAACCTTGCCTTTGAAGAGAAAGCTTATGCCACGTTCCATCACAATTGCCCCGACCGCGACCGTCCTGTAGTCGAATCTTCGACGTTTGCAGCTCCTGCCTCTGTCAACGTCCACAGTGCACCCTTACGCAGCCCAGCGCGGAGGACGTTCTACAGGCAATCCCGGCTGAGAACAATACGCTTACGGAGCTGGTGTCGAAAATGCTGCCGACACGGGAGCTTCCATTCGACGCGCTTCATCAATTGGTCACCGTTACCGAACATGCTGGGCGATGCGCAGACATCTCCAGGAGGTGAACATGGCTGATTTTCACACACAGGCTGCTACGACCCAGCAAGCAAATCTTGACTTCTTCTTTGGTTTGGCCGGCAGAATGCTGGAGGGCGAGGAGAGGCTCGTCAGATTGAATCTGGAGACGGCGAAGACGACGTTTGCCGATTGGTATCAACGTGTGCAAGACGGGATGACGAAAAAGGACAGGCAGGAAGTGGGTGATTTGCAAGACGTGCTGGCGCTGCCCTCGGCCGAGAAGGTCCTGACGTACGAACGTCAGGTTGCCGAGATTGCGTCGAGTACGCAAGCGCAGCTGTCAGAGGTCGTCAATGCCCGGTACCAGGAGGTCAGCCGCCAGGTTCAATCGTTCGCCGAAAATCTCGCGCAAAACGCCCCGGTCGGCGCGGAAGCCGCAATCGCATTTCTGAAACAGGCTATCACGCTCGCCGACACCGCTCAGGAAAGCGTGCAAAAGGCAACCAGGCAGGCAGTCGAAGTCGCGCAAACCAACCTGGACGCCGCAACGAAGGCCGCATCAGAGGTGACCGAGGCAACTGACCAGGCAGTCGAGAATGCGACGAAATCGAAGCCGGTGAAGCAATAATTCGAGGGAACGTTGAACCCGATGTGGTCGCATCGCGCGGTGAGCTGACCGCCCGGCCACACTGCGCTATGGCCGCTATCGGACAAGCCCTACTCCCGTGTGCGCTGGTCGTTCGTTCCGGCGCACGTGATGCCCACCCACGTCTGTTACCCGGCTCACGTCCGAAACCTGCACACACGGGAAGACCGTGTCACGGCGCGTAGTTGAAAAGGACTGGTCTGCCTCGGCGGACCGGTCCCTACGCGACAGCGAGTGCGGTGAGGTGTCAGATTGGCTGTATGTTTGCCGCCTGCTTGCCCTTCGGTCCCTGCTTGACCTCGAAGCTCACCTTTTGCCCCTCCTGAAGAGACTTGAAGCCCTCCGCCTTCACTTCCGAAAAATGTGCAAACAGGTCTTCGCCACCATCGTCTGGAGTAATGAAGCCGAAACCCTTAGCGTCGTTGAACCACTTAACCGTGCCGGTTGCCATGCTATTCCCTGTTGGTTGGATTGGTCATCGCGCGAGCCCCTCGCACGTGCGCGAACTCACGGAAAGTGAAGAACAAGTCGGAGGGGTATCGCGGAAGATTCGGAAACACAAGCGGCCCATACCTGTCACTTGAAGCTTGAGTTGGCGCATAGCGGTTTATACGGCGGCTCGTCGCGCGGGTCAATTGGCGTTTGTCTGGTTTGGCTCCAGCCGCGAAACACAGCCTCAGAGCACCGTGAGATGCGCTCGTTGGTAACAGCGCACCGCATCAGCTCCGCGTGGCCGCATTCGGTCTGCGCCAATCGCCCACGCGCCGTGAACGAAGGCGGCCGGGTACCTTCTTCAGCGTTGCAGGAGCAGGTTCAAGTTGTCAGTCGGACTTTGCCCAAACCTGATTCAGTGAACAACCAGGCGGGTACGCCACCACGCCATCACGCTTGCCACGAACACACCCCGGCACGCGCCAAGGACAAACATGATGAACCGAATGGCGACGCACATCGTGTCCAACGAAAGTGCGCGCAGTACACGCGGAAAAGCATACTGGACACTGGCCATAAGGAACAACGCGAAGACTCCAGTCAACACAGCCGCGCGCCTGTGCATGAAGGCAGGAGCATGCCGCACACGGTAGCGGACGATAGCCGCCGAAGAGCTGACCCAGACGCATCGGCTGCGCTCGCACGACTGACCTTCCGTAACGACCTCGGACTCAGAACGCTCCTCCCGTTACGCCATGTAGTCCCGCCGACCAAACTACTGTATCCAGTGGAACTGGTACTGCCCGTACTGTTACAGGGAAGACGAAATGGCGCATCGACTCAAAGCGTGAGTGCGCGGCACTCGTGTGCTCACGATCACGCGAACCGGCTTCTTTGACGGTCGTCAACAACAGGATGCCTGGACCAGGACGAGGCGGTTATCCGACGGTTGATCACGAGTTCGCACGCGAATGGCCCCTTTGTTCGTAACTAGCGTAAGAACTAAATCGTCTTTTTTGTGGAGAATATCCGGTAGAAAACAAATCAAATGAGACGATTTTGCTTTTTTACCGATGCCGCCTTCAGGCAGCAGTTTGGTGGCTAAACTTATTAGGAAAGTGGAAGGATCTGTAGAAACAGATCATCGCTTGAAACTGGAGCGTGTCAGATAGTTGTGCAGGAGAAAGCGGACGCCAACTCGCTCGCGGGCACAGCCTACCAGGCCGGTAAGGCAATCCCATGGAATTTCTCTTATTGGCCGCGATTTTCTTTACGTCGACTGGATTTCTTTTCGGCGCATCGGGGGCGCCGTCTCCGCCGGCGGCGATCGAGCCAGCTTCCGTTTCCGGATATATCGAAGGCGGGGCCACGGGCTCGCCGCTGATTCCCCAATTGCGAGGGACGAATGGCCTGTTCGCTCAGCAAGCAGGCGGGGCGACCTTCACCAGCACGATGTCGGACGAGCGCATATGCAAGGATGCGCAAAACCGAACCGTTAGTTTGACGCAGTGACGACTACCGTTTCTCTCGTGCGGCTTTCACGGTACATTGCTCGGGCTTAAGAGCCCACGACGTGGCCGCCAGACGCCGAATTGCTTGATTTTTCAGCCTAATTTTTCTTCCGACGAAGGACAGTCTCGTCGATTGTGCACCGCCGCCTTCATCAGATAATTTTCATCTCTGCCGCAGGAATTGTGTGATCTGGTTTTCAACTAGCCACTTTGAACTAGAATCTTGACTGGTTGGTAAAGAGCCGACCGCCGGGTTCACAAGCAAAGGCATTGAATGCTTGTGTTGCAACGAAGCTTCGTGACTACTTCATGAATCAGGGGATCGTGATGCGCGCCCACCTTGCTCTCGTTGTCATGCCTCTTCTGGTTGTTGGCTGCAACACACCGCCCATTCCCCCAGGAAAATCCATCGATATCCCCACCGCATTGGAGCAGGTCATGACGGGCCTGTGCAATTTCAAGAAGGAACAGGCGGCACGCGGAAAGGACTGGGGCGTCGCAATAGAATCGATTACAGTGGAACTCGACCTGACCGTGGACGGCGCGAGAAATCCGGCCGTAGCCGTGGCACCCGATATACAGTTTATTCCGACCGTCAGTTACGGGCAGATCATCACGGCCAACAGAGGCAGCAGGCTCGCACTTACGTTGAAGAACACTGGCGGCGGTAGTGTTCCTACCGGCGAATGCGCTCTGTCCAAAGCCGAAAAATAGGTGACGTCGAATCGCACTGCGCCATTCGCATTGCAGACAGTCACAACGTACGCCCAAGTCATCCCATGCATTGCGCATCAGGTGTCGAAATGCCGGGCAAAAAGAATGAATAGCATTTGTCGGTCATTCGCGTGTTGCGATCGCGGCATCGACGACAGAATCTGTCTGCGGCCAGGTTCCATCATGATTGCGCCTCGCAGCCATGTTCGCAAACACCGGTGCTTCCCATACCTGTTCGCCTTATCGCCTCTGCCACCACGCGCTGCGCCGCCTGAGCGGTTATAGTTCGAGGACTGGGTGCTCACTCGTCCACGATCGTTGTCGCGCTGCGACGCACCGCCTGCGCCGACACCCTGGAAAGCCGTGACGCGTCCGCCACCCGGGTAGCCGTTGCTTCGAAAGCTTGCTGATTCCGTTGTTGCGCCGGCACGAGTGGGCGTTTGGGCGCGATTGTTTGCTGAAGCACCAAGATTGGATATCCCGGTTTCAACCATCCAGACAAGTGAGCAACGACCGCCTGAAGCAGGCTTGCGAACCAGCAGAACTTCCTGCCCCAAACGGGGCCTCTATCCTCGCCGCAAAGCGGCCACATAGTTCCTCTTGAATCGAAAGTCGTGCATTACTCCGGCTGGAAGGCACGGGAAGATTTCCCAACACTCCAACAACGGGAGTGCGTCATGTATATCCGGTTCGACAAGGCGGGGCGCAACCTGCCGCGGTACCTGCCAGATCGACTGAAGCGTCCGTCGTTGTCGCGATGCACGCGGGCAGCTGCTTGCGGCCTGATCGTGATCCTGCATCCTGTACAGGGGTTGGCCCAGGCCACGCCAGGATCCCTGTCGAGCCAGGCCGTCGTTGGTGGCAACGTCAAACAGCATGCCGATGCCGTGCTTGCCGTCATGACCTACACAACGGTGCCCGATGTTACGACCAGTTCACTCTCGATCAATAGCGGCACCACCGGCAATCCCAGTTTCGGTCAGTCACAACTCGGAGGCGGATTCACGATCAGCAGGTCCTTTCCGTTGTATGTTGAAGGGACGATCGCCTACAGCCGCTACGATCCGACGTTCATCGCCACGGACGGCGCCGACCAGCGTCCCGTGCCGGCAAAATGGAACACCTTCAGTGGCACGGTCGGCATCGGCTGGGATTTCCGGATTACGAACGAACTGGTGTTCCGCCCGATCCTGAACGGTACGATCGGCCGCGTGTCGAGCGACCTGAAGGTAGGACAGTCGATCTTCAATCGCATCACCGACCGCAACCTTCAGTTTCTCGAGAACGGGTCGCTGGACGCGTATGGCTACGGCGGATCGCTGATGCTCGACTATGAGCATTATCGCGACAACTATGAAATCGACGCTGAACTGCGCGCGACCGATATCTACCTTCGCAGCTTCGGGAGTTCATCCGAAGCCGTTCAGGGCTCGGCCATGGCGCAGCAAGTGAGCCTGTGGACACGCTGGCGTGCGCCAACTGGCTGGCACGCGCTGGACCGGCCGATCCGTTACGTGCTCGAGTTCGCCTACTCCCATTATTTCGGTGACAGTGCGGGGGTGCTCGGTTTCAACGAACTGACTTCACTCGGCGTCGGTCTGGAACTTGATAGCAGCAGATATCCGATCATCGTCACCAGGACACGTGCGATGGTGCGGTACGTGTTTGGACATAATGTCCACGGCGTGTCCTTCGGATTCGCCATGAGTTTCTAAGCGGAAATCTCGACTGTACGCGTTCAATGCCAAGCCTCATGATCTGCCCGTCAGAAACATTCGCTTGGGCCAATGGCGCCTTTGTGACGGCATGTCGAATGCCTCTGCGTCTGAACTCGCCCGCGCCGGCGCTGACTACACTTCTGGGATGCGCGACGCCCATCATCAAACCCATATGACGCGAACGATCGGGCGGCTGGCCGGGTTCGCTCTCGCCCACGCCGCCTTTCTTGCTGCCTGCTCGACCATCCCGCTCACGCCCGCCAGCGGACCGCCGGTGACCACCATCGACGTGGTCGAGCGCGGCTGGCATACCGATGTCTGCGTGCAGGTGCAGGACGTGCCGGACCTGCAGGCCTGGCTGGCGCAGGACTTCGTCGGTGCCACCCACCTGTGCTTCGGCTTCGGCGAACGTGAATTCGCGATGACGCGGGAGCACAGCATCCTGGCGACGCTATCGGCCCTGTGGCCCGGCCGCGGCGCGATCCTGATGACGGTGCTGCGTGACACTCCCGTCGCCGCCTACGGCGCCGACAAGGTGGTCACGCTGCAGGTGGCCGCGGCCGGCAAGGCGGGCCTGGCCGCCTACCTCGACCAGTCGGTGCAGCGCGACAAGCTATCGCACCCCGTGCGGCTCGGCGACGGCCCGTATGCCGGCAGCCTGTACTTCGGCGCCACAGCGAACTACGCGGGCTACTACACCTGCAATACCTGGACCGCCGACGCCCTGAGGTCCGCGCAATTGCCGGTGGACGGCACGATATTGTTCGCCAGCACCGTGTTTCGACAGGCGCGCGACGTTGCCGCCTGCCAGCATCCCGGCAACATCACTGGCACGGACCCGGCGTGCATACCACGGTAGAACCTGCAGGCACGACGACCGTGTGCGAGTTCGGCGGAGGCGAGGAGTCGCTGCTGCTCAACGAGATGCAGCCAGTCAGGGTCAGCAGAGGTAGCAATGCCAGCGAGCGCGCAAAGAATCTGAACCTTGCCATGACGATCTCCAGGTCAGGTCAGGTCGGGCGGGTGCCGATGCGGGCGTCCGGAACCTCGCCTTTCCCTATCCGGAGTATAGGTAACAACTGAAGGGTCTCGCTTGCGCGGGCCGCACCGTTCCCGTTAAGTGCGGTATGTGCGATATCGGTCGAACGTTTCCCGACATCCGTACTGCAGCGTCCGGATCAGGTGAAAACCGAAAAGGGCTTCTCGATCAACTCCAGGGTCCTGCTTTCAGGATCGTGATGGACGTGCCACGGGCTCGCCGGGCGAGCGCTCGTCACATCTCACAAGCCACCCGGTCGCGCGCGGCGTCAGAGCAAGGGGCACGCGGAATCGCGGCGGTTCGGGATTCTCTCCGCCATGCGGTGGTGTCCGGGCAAAGGACGAGAGGAAAGCGCACGAGAACAGGATGATAGAAAAGTAAGTCTCACTGCGTTCCATCGGTTGCCACTGACACCACAGCGCTCACCACAGTAATCATCGACAATATTAAAACGAAGGGCGGACTACTGATAGCGAGTAACGACCCAAATCCATCCTGGTTATCCGATGCGGCAGCAGCGCATTCCGTTTGGCATCACTTATTGAAGCCTGCTCCCGATCGGTGGGATCTGAATATCGGTAAGTCATCTTTTCTTGAGCTAGTTGTACCCTAACGTCGTCATTCATCGCCGGCGGCGTCGACTGAGCGGCGGGCCGGCATGTTGCCACACTCCTTTTGCCTCCGACGCATGCGGAGCATTGAGCGCTCACACGCAATTGGGGCGCCAGTCGACAAAGCTGATAGTCGAAAGAACTTCCGTACCACTGGTCCGGTGCAGATGAGAGCGCGTTGCGCCAATACGCGTCGCGCTTATCTATGATTTCCCCTTCCATAAATCACTTTATCGGGTCAAGAAGCGTAAGCGCTCTGCCCGTATGCGGCGAGTTCTAAGGGAGCTGAAAGGACCCCGACTATCTGGCCGCAGCGCGACCTATTCAGCATGAAACATCTCCCTCACTCGATCAACCCACGGACCGCCCTGAAGCGAAAACGCTCAGGCAACTATGGCTATCCCCGAAGTCAAGCAGATGGTCGACAAAAGTGCTGGGGTGTCAGTCTGACACAAAGTATGGACCCTGAAGTCAATCCAGCCGTCAACGAGCAGGCTTCGCTGGCGCTTCTGAACGCCAGCACAAGAGCATCCCGCAATACGGTAGCTGACAACCTGCTTCACCGCAGACTCGGCGATGCTGTTGCTGATCGGCAGGCCCTTGCGATGCCGGGCACCGTAGTTGACCAACACGCCCGGTTACAAGAGCATTGATTAGATTTAGTCATTGGCGATCGTGCATGGATCGGTGTGAAAGCAGCTGCATAAACAGAAAGTACGCTCTGAAAATACCAACCTTGCACTAATCGCTCAAAGCCTTTAACCGCGCGGGTTTCGATGCCCGACTATCACTGCGGATTCACTACCACCCGCCTCCCCTTTCCATCCCTGACACGGTATCGGCTAGAGTTCCATCTGTGATGCAGGTCCTATTGGAGAAGACATGCGCGACAACCTGATTCCCGTCATCGTTAGCCGGAAATGGCAAATTGCCAAGGGGTACCATGCCGTTGAACTGCGAACGACGTCAAAATCGGCGCTTCCGCCGTTTAACGATGGGTCGTGTGTCACACTCTGCTTGAATAGCACTGGTGACAAGGAAAGAATTTATCCCTTGCTCGGTGTTTCGTCCCTGTCAGATGGTTACGTGGTTGGCACGAGACAAGATGGTGATGGCAGAACGGATAGTCTGCTATCCGAGTTTCCGTTGAATGAACGAGACGAAGTGTTTGTCGGCTCTCCCAAAAGCCCGCCAACAATTTTGGACGATCGTGCGCGATCCATCCTGTTTGCTGGCGGAATAGGCGCAGCATCGATCGCGGGAATCGCGAAGCGGCTTGCATTGGCGGGTCAAAGGTTCGAGGTGCACAACTTCGCCCGATCGGCCGACCGCGCAGTTCTTCGAGAAGAATTTGACGCGCTTCGAAGTCACGGTGAGGTCTATCACCATTTCGGCCTGTCCGATGATCTATTCGCGCAGAAGAGTTCCCACGCAATGAGTCCAACTCATGCCAACACGCAGATTTACTGCAGCGGCCCCCCTGCTTTCATGGATCTCATTGAGCGCCAAGCCCGCGAATGGGTGTATGCAGCGAACGTTCATAAAATTGCCCTTGGCGACCAAACGGCATGCTAAGCGGCAGTGCGACGGCACGGTGACTGAGGCACGTTTTCCGCAGCTGATGCACATTCGCTCATCGGTCTTGCAAGCCGCCCGCCGTCCACTGCCTGATGACGACCCCGAACCGGCCGTCGAGCATGCACGACTCCGGTGTCTCTTCGATTCGCTGCGGACATCCGGCGCGGTAAGAGCGGTAACGGCAGCTTGAAGAAAGAGGGTATGTCTCAGCTATGCAGTCCGCCACTGCGCCGCATCAGCCCCTGGGAGAACGCGACGTCGCCTATAAGCGTCCTCCGTGGCGTTCGATGATGGAGCTGCAGATTGGCAAGCCTGCGTGATCGAGCTTGGTCCGTCTCGCGCCAGCCGAACGGCCACTTCCCGGACCACGGGCATCAGGGCGCGCTAGCCGCTTTCATCGCCGGCGAGGCTGCGCGCGACATCCGATGGACAAATCGAAGCAGTGGGAGCACGACTGCCAGGCAACGCCAGCACGCAGCGTTCAATGTCGGGACTTGATACGGGCATCGTCGCTAGGCCGTTGCTTCACCCGAACAGCGCTATTCCACGCGACGCCGCGTCGAAATCGCTGATGCCGTGGAAATGACCAGATCGGCGAAGCGTCGCTCGTCGCGGTCGGCGTGCCAGCGCGACCGCGCCACGGCGATATTCACCGCACCGATTCCCCGCCCGTGCGCATTGGTGATCGCCGCCGCCGTCGAAATATCGCTGACGAAGTACTCGTCTTCCGTATGGGCATACCCTTGCTTGCGGATCTGCGCGATGCGGTCCCTGATCTTGCGTGGCTGATACACGGTCGACGATGTGTAAGGCACGAGATTGGTGCGGGAGAGAATGTCCTCGATCTCTCCGTCGGGAAGCGTCGCAAGGATCGCGAGTCCCGGCGCGGTGCAATATGCAGGCAGGCGCGAGCCCGTGATCACGTGGGCGTTGAACACATTGCGGCTCACGATTCTCAACACGAACACGATGTCCGTATCGTCCAGCACGGTGAGGTTGGTGGCTTCCTCCGTCTCCGAGCCGAGCTGCTGGAGATAGGGCGTCGCACGACTCACGAGCTCGTTCGATGTCAGATAATGATAGGTGAAGTCCAGCAGCCTCGGCGACAGTTCATATTTGCGACTGTCGGGATCCTTGAACAGATAGCCGAGCGCGGCGAGCGTGAACGTGAAGCGCTGCGTCGCGCTCATGTCGAATCCCGTGAGCGACGAAATCTCGGACAGAGACAACTGACGCTTGCTGCCGTCGAAGGCGGTGAGCACTTTCATCGCCTTTTCGACGGACTGCACGTACAGGGACGAGGCACTCGGATCCGCCGCGTCGGCCTGCGGCTTCGTCGCTGGGCTCTTGCGCTTGCGCGGGACTTTGGGCGCTTCGATCATCACGTGTTCATCTTTTCGATTGTTGGTGAATTATTGCATAACCTTAAAGTCCTATCGTTATCCGATATCAGGCCCGCGCTTTGCCCATCCGATCCCACGCGTCGTCCACGCTGCGCGGCAGCAGATGCTTCTTGATACGCTCGCTGGCCGTCAGTTCGAAGCTCGCCACCGCCCGGTAGTAGCGCGGCAACTGAAAGCTCGCGAGCCGCTCGCGAGCCCACGCGTGCATGGTTTCCCAGTCCACAGGTTCTTCCTTGAACTGCACGTTGAGCAGGATGTCCTGCTCACCGATCGGCGAAGCCACGCCGATCGCAGCACTTGCGCGCACCGCCGGATGCGCCGCGAAAATGCGCTCGATCTCCCACGCCGATACATTCTCGCCTCGTACGCGCATGCTGTCCGTCTGCCGGCCGATGAAGAAGAAGTCCCCGTCGGCATCGCGCCGTGCACGATCGCCCGTGTGCAGCCTGCCGTTGCGCAAGGCTGCCTGAGTCGCGTCGGGATTCTTGAGGTACGCCGGCAGGAACGTGCCATCCACCTTGCTCGACAGCACGATCTCGCCCGCTTCGCCTTCCTTCACCGGCTGACCGTTTTCGTCGAGCAGTTCGATCTCGATCCACGGCAGCGCGCGACCGATCGACCCCGGTTTGCCCGTTGCATTCGCGGTCGCGAAGCTCGAGCATTCGGTCATGCCATAGCACTCCCGCAGGCGCACCTTGAGTCTCTCCTGCACCAGCGCCCACGCGGAGGCGCTCACGCCCGCGCCCCATGCGACGCGCAGCGTGTGCGCCTCGGGGTGCGCGTCCAGCGGTAACTGCATGAGAATATCGAGGACGCCGCCGAGATAGTGCAGTTGCGTCGCGCCCGCGCGCTCGACCTGCGACCAGAACTGCGAGGCCGAGAAGCGCGGTACCGCGTGCAGAGTCACCGCTTCGAGAAACGGCAGCAGCAGCATCTGCGCGCCGCCGATATGGCACAGCGGCTCCCACAGGAAGAGCCGGTCATCTTCGCGCACATCGGCGACGCGCAGCGCGGCTTCGCCCGCAATGCGCATCATCCGGTGCGTGAAGACGACGCCCTTCGGCGCGCCCGTTGTACCCGAGGTATAGATGACGCACAACGGATCGTGCACGCCGATATCCGGGCTCGCGAATGCGGCATTCGCTCCCTGCGCATCGAACGCCGGCATTCGCACGCGCCGTGTCGTCCCGCAGTCGATCGTCTCGGTCAGGGCGTCGAACTCGTCCTCGATGATGAGCAGTTTCGGCTCGGCGTGCTGCAGCAGATATTCGAGGCCCGCCGCGCGCAGCTTCGTGTTCACGGGCACCCAGACGAGCCCGCTCAGCACGAGCGCGTAGATCAGGTGAACGTGCTCTGCGCTGTTGCCGAGCATGACGGCGACGCGGTCGCCCTGCACGAGCTCTTTCTCGGCGAACCAGCGCTGCAACTGTGCGACATGCCGCGCGATGTCGTCGCAGGTGATCGCCTGATCGTCGAAGTGTGCGACGGTGCGCGACGGTTTGCGGCGCAGTTCCGCCGCGAGCAATGGCACGCAGTCGAGTTGGTCGTCTGCGTGGCGGTGAGCAAAGTATTCCGAGTAGCGATGCATATAGGTACCGAATGGAAAACCCAGGATTCAGCGCGCGCGGCGCTTAAGCCAGGAAGAAACCGCCACGACGAGTGCAATGAGAACGATGAGCGTGGTCGACACCGCCGCGAGCGTCGGCGTGATCGCAAGCTGGATGTCGTCCCACATCTGCTTCGGCAGCGTCGAGTTGATGCCGCCGCTCACGAAGATCGCGATGGTGAGATCGTCGAAAGAAACCAGGAACGCGAACAGGAATGCCGCCGTCACGCTCGCCATGAGCAGCGGCAGCACGATCGATGTAATGCGCCGCAGCGGCGACGCGCCCATCACGCGGGCTGCGTCGTCCAGCCGCCAGTCGAAGCGCTGGAAGCCCGCGGCGAGCGTGACGACCACATAAGGAATCGCGAGCACCGTATGACCGACCACGAGGCCGAGATTGGTGCCCGTGAGCCCGAGGCGGCCGAACAGATACAGCAGTCCCACCGCGACGACGATACGCGGCACGATCAGCGGCGCGACCAGCAGCGCGAACACCGGCTTGCTCGCGCGGCGCGGCATGCGCGTCATCGCAAGCGTCGCGCCGAAGCCGAGCAGCAGCGACAGCAGCGCCGTGCCCAGACCGACTTCGAACGAACGGATGATCGCGCTGCGCCACACCGGCGAATCCATGAAGGTGCCGAACCATCGCGTGCTGAAGAACTTGGGCGGAAACGCGATGTAATCGCTCGTCGTGAACGCGTACGGAATCACCGAGAGCACCGGCACCACGAGCACGACCATGATGACGCACGTATAGAGTCCGAGCGGGCTCGCGGCGCGCGCGGCCGTATCCGCGTGCGCTTTGCGGGGCATCATGAACGGCGCGAACAGGCGGCCCGCCGTCATCAGGAGGGCGAGCTTGAAACCCTGCGCACGCGAGCCGCGCGAACGCTCCGTCACTTCGCCCGTCAGCGATGTCAGGCCGACCATGCGGTCATAGATGAAAAAGATGACGATCGAGCAAATCAGGAGCACCGTCGAGAGCGCGCCCGCAAAGCGCATGTCGAAGAGTTCGAGTACGGACGAAATCACGAGCTGCGCGATCATCGTTTCCTTCGGCGAGCCGAGCAGCGCCGGCACGATGAAGAAGCCGAGGCTCGAGATGAACACCAGCAGCCCCGCCGCCGCCACGCCCGGCGACGAGAGCGGCAGGAACACCGTGAAGAAACTCGTGCTGCGTTCCGCGCCGAGCGTTTCCGCTGCCTGCGCGAGACGGTCGTCGATGCCGCGCATCACGGGCAGCATCGTCATGACGGCGAGCGGCAGCATCGAATGCACCATGCCGATCAGCACGCCCGTCAGTGAGGGGATCGTGCCGCTCGTCTCGCGCACGAGGCCGAGCGAAAGCGCAATGGTCGAGAGCACGCCGGTCTTCGAGAGCAGCAGCATCCAGGCGTAGGTCTTGACGAGATAGCTGGTCCAGAACGGCAGCATGATCCACAGGAGCCAGCGTTCACGCACGCGTTCCGACAGCCGGCTCAGCATGTACGCGACCGGATAGCCGAGCAGGATGGACAGCGCCGCCGTCAGGAACGATATGGCGAAGGTGGTCCACAGCACCTTCGCATAAACCGGCGTGCGCGCGATGCGCTCGAACTGCGCGAAGCCGATCTGGCCGTCCGCGCTGACGAGACCGCCTTGCAGGATCTCGCCGACCGGCACGATGAAGAACACCAGCAGGAACAGGAGCGTGGGCACGATCGGCAGGAAGCGCATGCAGCGCGCGAGCACGACGGGCCGGCCGCGCCGCGAGGCTTGGTTCTCGCGGTGCGCCTGAAGAGCGATGGTCATGGCGATTCCTCAGGCGTGTAACAGCGTCGTGCGATGCGGATCCCACATGAGACCGACCCGGTCGCCGACGCGTGGCGTCACGCTGCGCTCGCAGCGTACGGTCAACTCGCTGCCGTCGCTCATCGCGAGTTGCACGCGCGTGTCGCTGCCGAAGAACACGACATCCGAGATCGTGCCGTCGACGAAGCCGCTGTGCGGTTCGACGAGACGCGGCGCTTCGGGGCGCAGGAGCAGCGTGTGACGCTTCGCGGGCGCGTCCGATGCGCCGTTCGGCAGGGGAATGCGGCCTCCCGCCGCGAGCAGGATCGGCTCGCCGCTGGCGCCGCGCGTTGCGTCGAGTTCGCCTTCCAGCAGGTTCGAATGACCGATGAAACCCGCTGCAAAGCGCGTGGCCGGACGATCGTAGAGGTCCGCGGGCGTGCCCACCTGCTCGATGCGCGCCTGATTCATGAGGCAGATGCGGTCGGAGAGCGTGAGCGCTTCGTCCTGATCGTGCGTCACGTAGACGAAGGTCGCGCCGAGTTCCTTGTGCAGGCGTCGAATCTCGGCCTGCATGTGTTCGCGCAGCTTCTTGTCGAGCGCGCCGAGCGGCTCGTCGAGCAGAATCACCGAAGGCCGGTACGCGAAGCAGCGCGCGAGCGCGATGCGCTGCTGCTGCCCGCCCGACAACTCCTTGGGAAAGCGCTTCGCGTACTCGGTCATGCGCACCATCGCGAGCGCGTCGTCCACTGCGGCGCGCACTTCCTCGCGCGACTTGCGGCGCATGCGCAGGCCGTACGCGACGTTGTCCCACACGCTCATGTGCGGGAACAGCGCGTAGCTCTGAAACACCATGCCGATGCCGCGCTTGCCCGGTTCGACATGCGTGACGTCGCGCCCGTCGATCTCGATGCGCCCCGCGCTCGGCGCGACGAGGCCTGAGATCATCTGCAACAAGGTCGTCTTGCCCGAACCCGAGGGACCGAGCAGCGTCAGGAATTCGCCCGCCTGCACGGCGAGATCCGTCGGTTCCAGCGCGACCGAATCGCCATAACGCTTCGCGATGCCGATCGCCTCGAGTTTCGAGCTCATTGTCCGCTCCTCAGGAAATGATCCACGAATTGAACCGCTCGGTGACCTTCTGGCGGTTCTCCTCCCACCATTGCGGGCTGGGCAGCTTCATGTCCTTGATGTTCTCCGGCGACGTCGGCAGCAGCGTTGCGCGCTCCTTGCTGATGGTCTCGAAGGACTTCTTGTTGGTCGGACCGTACGCCAGCGTTCGCGTGAGCGTGGCCTGACGTTTCGCGTCGACGCAGAAGCGCACGAACTGTTTCGCGGCATCGGCACGCGGCGTGCCCTTCGGAATGCCCCAGCCTTCGATCGAATAGAGCCCCTGATTCCACACGATCGTCACCGGTGCGCCGCTGTCCTTCGCGGCCTGCGCGCGGCCGTTCCAGGTCGAGATCATGTCGACGTCGCCGCTTTGGATCGCCTGCATCGCCTGCGCACCGGACGTCCACCAGATGTTGATGTGCGGCTTAATCTTGTCGAGGCTCTTGAACGCGCGGTCCACGTCGAGCGGATAGAGCTTGTCGAGCGGCACGCCGTCTGCAAGCAATGCCTGTTCGAGCGTGTCGAGCGGACTGCGGCGCAGGCAGCGGCGGCCGGGAAATTTCTTCACGTCCCAGAAGTCCGCCCACGACTTCGGGCCGTTGTCCTTGAACTTGTCCGCGCGATACGCGAGCACGGTCGAATACACGTCGACGCCGAGCCAGTTTGGCGTGATCGCCTCGGGCATGATGTCCGGAAAGTCGCTCGCCTTCAGGCCGATCGGCTCCAGCAGGCCTTTCGATTCGAGATACGGAATGTCCGCCGACAGCGTCAGCGTGGTTACGTCCCACACATAGTTCCTGGTTTGCACCATCGCCGCGAACTGCGCGACCGGCTGCGATTCGCGCGCGACGCTGACGACCTTGATGCCCGTCGCTTTCTCGAACGGATCATAGAAGGCTTCGCGATACGCGGTCGTGTACGGACCGCCCGGGTCCGATACGACGATCTGCTTCGATTGAGCGCGCGCAACAAGCGGCATTGCGCCAGCCACGGCGAGCGCGCCCGCGCCATGCAGAATGCGGCGGCGCGTCGGGTTGAAGTCTTGCGTCATGATTCAGGTCTCCCGCACTGGGGTTGAGAAGAAGCGGCTCGACTTCAGCCCGATTTATTTGGCGCGCTTTTTGAAGAACTCTTCCATCATGCGAGCGGGCTCGCCGGAGTCGTACGCCTCGCGCTGGATGCGCTCACCCGCCGCGATACAGTCCACGAACCCCGGCTCGGTCATCTCGCGAAAACGCTGCTTGTCCAGACGCATGGCGACCGGCGGCTTGGCGGCGAGTTCAGTGGCGATTTCCAGCGCCTTCTCGAAGACCTTGTCCTGCTCGACGATGTGATGAATCAGCCCGATGCGATAGCACTCATCGGCATCCATTAGGCGGCCGGTGAGCGTGAGCTCGATGGTGCGCGACATGCCGAGCATCGAATTCATGATCCACGGTCCGGTCGTGCTGGCGATGCCCGCATTGATTTCCGGCTGGCCCATGCGCACGCCCGGATGACCCACGCGGATATCGCCGAGCAGCGCGACCTGAAACGCCGAACCCGCGGCCGTACCGTTGAGCGCCATCACGAGCGGCTTGCTCAGGCCGCGCAGCGTCGCGTAATAGCGCTGCCATTCCTTGACCCACGCCACCGCGCGTTCGCCGTCGAAGTCGTGCGCCTCCGCCAGATCCTGCCCCGCCGAGAACGCGCGATTTCCCGCGCCCGTCATGATGATCGCGGCGACCTCGTCGTCAGCATTGAAGCGCTTGAGCGCCGCAATAATCGATTCGCGCATCGGCGTGGTCCACGCGTTCATGCGCTCCGGACGATTCAGTGTGATGACCGCGACGCGGCCGTGATTCGAAAACAGAATGTCGTCACTCATGATTTATCGCATCGTAATAGTTGATGGTGAAATGCAATATAGATTCATCAAAAATAAGGTACAAGCGGGTTTACGCGGAAGAAGATGCAAACTTGATGAAAAAAATGCACGCGGGTGAAGCGAATCCGTCGGGCGGTCGAGAAAAAATCAGTGGGAAACGAACGTGCGAATGCATCGGGCCGAGGATGGCCCGATGCATTCGCCAGGAGGAAGAGAAGAAGGAAGCGCGAGGACGCCGCTTCAGGCGCCCCGCTTTTGCACGCGCGCTGTCGCGCGGCGCATCACTTTGTCCCAGGATGATTCCGTCGCGACGTGTCGGTTGTCGGCGCGGACGAACCAGCGGTCCTGCGCCGTTGCCCACCACTGCAGTTCAACGCCTGCTTATCTCCACAGGCGCTTGAAGCGCGCCTGGATATGCGTGCAGGCGTTGAATAACTCTGAAGGGAGGAAATCCCGGAGTGCCCAAATGCCGTGAGAGTTCGGGAGCCTATCCGAAGCCACCAAGGGTAGCCAGCTTGCGACGTAAAGCATGGCCAGACCGTCCGGATGACGAACACGCCTCGCCCGGCGGCTGCTCTCAATCAGGGAGTCTGCAAAGTACCATCCTTCAACCGGGTTTGCGTCCACGTCGTCACGGTGTTCTCACACGGATACTTTGCCGCTTCAGCTTCGTCGATATCGACTCCCAGACCGGGTCTGTCGTTCGCGTACACGTGCCCGTTGCGGAACTCGGGCAAGCCAGGGAAGACGTCCAGCAATGCCGCCCGCGGCCCCTTCAAGTCCTGGATGACGAAGTTGGGCGGCTCGGTGCCCGACCATTCCTGAACCCCGAAATTGCGCGCAGCGAGATCGATATGGATGTTCGCCGCGTGAGCCATCGGCGACATATCGCCCGGACCGTGCCAGGCCGTCCTCACGCCAAACTGTTCGGCGAATATCTGCAGCTTGCGTCCGGCAGTAATCCCGCCGATCTGGCTCAAGTGAACGCGTATGAAGTCGATCAGGCGCTCCGTGATCATGAAACGCCATTCAGACGGGTTGTTGAAGAGTTCGCCCTGAGCGAGAGGTGTCGTCGTCTTTTCTCGCAATTGCCGTATCCATTCGCCCTCTTCCAGCGCAATCGCATCTTCAAGGAAGAACAGCTCGTATTGCTCGAGCTCGCACGCGAAGCGGATCGCCTCGACGGGTTTGAGGCGTTCATGCACGTCGTGACACAGCTCGACGTCGAAGCCCACCTTGCTGCGAATGCCGTCGAAGAGTTTGATGGTCTCACGCATGTACTTCCTGCTATCGAGATACACGCCCTCGGGCGCACGCGCCGGCGCGCCCGAGGGCGCCTTGCCATAGCCGCCTCCGCCGTAGCCGCCGCTCTGACATCGAATGTGCGTGATGCCCTGCTCCCGGTACTTCTGGATGTTCTCGCACAACTCGTTGAGGTCACGCCCGTCCGCATGGCGATAGATCGGCACCCCTTCCCTGCACTTGCCGCCGAAGAGTTGATAGAGCGGCATGCCCGCCATCTTGCCCTTGATGTCCCATAAGGCCATGTCGATGCCCGAGATCGCATTGTTCTCGATGGGGCCGTTGCGCCAGTAAGCGTTCTGGTGCATCAGTTGCCACAGTTCCTCGATCGCCTCGGCGTCCCTGCCGATCAGAAGTGGCCGCAAATACTCGTCGATCAGACATTTGACGGCTACATGCCTATACGCAAACGTCGCGCAACCGAGCCCATACAGTCCAGCCTGATTGGTCTCCACCTTGACGACGATCAGGTTGATGCCTTCCGGCGCGGTCAGGATGACCTTTACATCGGTGATCAGCGTTGCCATGTTGTTCCTGCCTTACAAATGTTGTGTCGTGGCGTGGCGCTTTATCAGCGGCTCACTGCGAGCCGCCCTTCCTGCTTCGAGCGCTGACCGGCGGGCGCAGGCACGGTGATCATCACAATCACGGAGCAGAGCAGCGCACCCGCCATGAATATGTACGAGGCCGCCGGGCTACCCGTTGCGCCGTTCAGATAGCCGACGATCCACGAGCCGAGAAACGCTCCCAATGCGCCGCATGCGTTGATGAGTCCGATCGCGCCGCCCAGCACGTTGCTCGGGATGAGTTCGGGAACGAGGGCGAAGAACGGTCCGTACGGCGCATACATCGTTGCACCTGCCACGACGAGCAACGCAAACGACATCCAGAAGTGCGAGCTGCCGATCATGTACGAAGCCACGAATGCAATCGTCCCGATCAGCAGCAGCGGCCAGACGAACAGCTTGCGGTTGCGGGTCTTGTCGGACAGCCATGATGCGAGCAGCATCAGGACGATTGCAGCGAGATACGGCACGGCGGCAAGCCAGCCGACCGACACGATATCGATTGTCGAAGCCGTCTTGAGAATCGACGGCAGCCACATGATGAAGCCATACACGCCGATGCTCCACAGCGCGTGAATTGCACAGCATTTCAGTACGATCGACGAGCGGAACGCGGTCTTGTAGTCGCGCACCGGCGCGATATCGGCCTGCTCGGCTTTCAGGCGCGCCTGCAATTCGGTCTTTTCTGCGTCGCTCATCCAGGGCGCATCGGCCGGTTTGTCCTTGACCGTGAACCACCACACCACGGCCCATGCCAGCGCAGGTACGCCTTCAATCACGAACATCTCGCGCCAGCCGAAGCTGTGCACCAGATAGCCGGACACCACCGACATCCACAGCACCGTCACCGGGTTGCCGAGAATCAGGAACGTGTTGGCGCGCGACCGTTCTGTTCGCGTGAACCATCGGCTGATGTACATCAGCATCGACGGCATCACGGCAGCCTCCACGATGCCGAGCACAAAGCGCAGCACCATCAGCATCGGAATGTTGCTCACCATGCCCGTCGCTGCTGCGCAGAGCCCCCACAGGATCAGGCTGAAAAAAATCAGTTTCTTGACGCTGTTGCGCTGCGCGTAGATTGCACCGGGCACCTGAAACAGACAGTAGCCGAGAAAGAACAGCGACCCGATCAGCGACGACGTCCCATGCGTGATACCGAGATCCTTGTCAATGCCGGCAGCTGCTGCAAAACCGTAGTTAGCGCGATCCAGATAGGCGAGGCTGTAAGTGATGAAGATGATGGGCATCAGATACCACCACCTTTGAGTTGCTACGGGTTTGACGCTTTCCATGATGTCTCCGATCGGTACCGCGAAAGACGGCACACACTGCGTGATGAGCGGGATCGTGCCGTTCTTTTAGTTGTCGTAGATCCCTGCATGAGTTGCATTCAAAGCACGGCCAGCCAGCCTCCATCGACATAGATGATCTGGCCGTTGACATAGCTCGATGCGGGCGACGACAGAAACACGGCCGTGCCGACGAGTTCCTCCGGTTTGCCCCAGCGTTGCGACGGGTTGCTGTTCTTGACCCATGCATCGAAGGCGGCGTTATCGACGAGCGCCTGGTTCATATCGGTCAGGATGTAGCCGGGACCGATCGCGTTCGCCTGGATGTTTGACGCGGCCCATTCGGCGCTCATCGCGCGGGTCAGCATCTTGATGCCGCCTTTCGCCGCGGTGTACGCGCCGACTGTCGCACGGGCCGCTTCGCTCGTCAGTGAACCGATATTGACGATCTTGCCGCCCGTGCCGCGCGCGATCATCCGCTTCGCCGCCTGCTTCGATACGATGAAGGCACTGGTCAGGTTCGTGTCGATCACGCGCTGCCAGTCCGACAGTTCTAGGTCGACGAGCGGCTTGCGAAACTGGATGCCGGCATTGTTGATGACGATGTCGATCTTCACGCCGTCTTTGTCCCATTGGGCGAACGCATCGGCGACGGCCTGTTCATCGGTCACGTCGAAGGCTCGGCCTTGTGCGCGGAAGCCCTTCGCATCCAGCCGGCTGACCGCGTCGGCGACCGTATCGGCGCGTGTACCGTTCAACATCACGCTCGCGCCTGCGGTTGCGAGCCCCTCGGCCAGCGCAAAGCCGATGCCGCGCGCGGAACCGGTGACGAGCGCCGTGCGCCCGCTCAAGTCGAATAACTGTGTCATGCGTGGCTCCTTGTGCGGAATTCAAAAACCAGGCGCGAAAACGCCCCTCGCGACCGGCCTCCCGCCGCGACGATAGTGGAAGCAGGAAGCGTCAGACGGGTGTGTCGTTTGCGGTTTGCCTGAGCTTGTCGCGGTCTTCGAAGTCCTTCTCCGCACGCTCGATCAGCGTCAGTACGGCAGCCTCCGCGGCCGCTTCTTCGCCCTTTTCGATCGCCACGCAAAGAGCCTCGTGCATCGGCAGCGAACGCGCCGGACCGCCGGCGATTTCGGAGCTGAGCTCAAAACTCGTACGCAGAATCGCCGACAGCGCGTTTTGCATCTGCTGGACAAACTGGTTGTGGCAGGCGGTCAGGATTGCGCCGTGAAACGCGAGATCGGCAGGAACGTATTCGCCATGGCCGGCGACAGCGCGTTCCATCGCCTTGAAAGCGCGACGCACGGCGACGCGGTCTTCATCGGTCGCGCGTCGGGCTGCGAGTTTGGCTGCATTCGGTTCGATGATGAGGCGCAGCTCCATCAGATCCTGGATCAGGCCCGCGTCAACCGTTCCCGCCCTCGCGCGCCACGTGATCACGTCCGGGTCGAACAGTTGCCATTGCGAACGCGGCAGCACGATCGTGCCGTAACGGCGGCGCACCTGGAGCATGCCTTTCGCCGACAGCGATTTCATCGTCTCGCGAATCGTGATGCGACTGACCTGCATCTGCTCGGCGAGCACGGGCTCAGCCGGAAGAATGTCGCCTGGCGCGAACTTGCCTGAACAGATCTGTTCGCCCATCTGGTTCAGGACCTGCCGATGGAGCGTTTCCATGTTTTCGCCTCTAGATCATACGTATGATGTAGAGATATTAGGCAAGCGACGAACCGAGTTCAACCAGGGATCTCCCTGTATCTGAGCAATGGGATTGACAGCTCTGTTGCGCGCGGCGATTAACTATCGGCTCGTTGGGGCGCGGGTCCACGGGTCAAACGACCGATCGATATAGAAGAGCGGTGCCGCTGAGCGGGCTTCTATGTGTATGCCGCGCGTGCTCGTCGAAAGCGAGCAGCAGCGATCCTCCGGGCGCGCCCGATGTCGGTTTCAATCCTGATTATTGTTGTTAGCACGATTGCGCTTTATCGCGTCAGGCTTGCTAGCGAATATGTATCCGTCGTAACGACAAATACTGCGATGATCGAGGGATATCGGGCGAACGGATCTGTTGCAGTAAGACGCTCCGTTATGATGTGGGGAACGACGGGGCCTACTGTCTCTGGTCTTTTCCGATAGACTGAACTATCGGTCCTCCTTCAGTCTCTCACGCTCCGCCCAATGCGCACCTGAAGCCGGTAGATTTCCCGCCCATCTCCCTTCACCATTGCCCATCGCTCGCAAAGCTCCGAGGTCAGTTCGTTGCGCGCGAAATCGAGCAAACTCTGTTCCGATATCCCCTCAACCAGTACAACCCATTCCTCGGCGAAGCAATTGCCACTCCGGCGACTCTCTTCCGTATCTAGCGTGGAAGCAAGCCGGTCAGGTATGGCGAAAGCCACACTCGCAATGCCGGGTCGCGCACTCCACTCGCCGCGAACCGCGCGCTCGATCTCGCGTTGTACCCGATCGGGTTCATCCGGCGCGACACGGATTACCATCAAGAACGCGCCTTCCGCACCGCCCTGCTGCGCTATGAGCCGATACGCCGAACGTCTACCATTCTGAAACGTCGCGAGGGTTGCGCGGGTCCATGGCGTGGGATGGTTGAGTCGCTCAACGTAGTCTGGCTGCGAGAGAACGGCCAGACTCTCGACATCGTACAGAATCAGATAGCGCGGACTCGCAGCCTCTTGAACAAAGCGTCGTCCACGCAGAAATCCGGAAATCGCGAGCCTCTCAACCAGATGCTCACGCGTATGCCACTCAACGAAGTTCGCGTCATCGCCGTCGCTTATGTCGAGCGTCGCGCACAAAATGGCATGTTCGGGCAGATTCATGTTGTCGATCCAATAAGAAAGCTACCACTCGACGGGCAGTGCAATGAGACCAAACACATTGCCGTTACGTTTGAATTCCAGTTCGTCGAAGGGTACTGCGAGACGCAACGACGGAAGCCGCTTGAATAGCGTTTCGAACACCACCTGCAGTTCCAGGCGTGCTAGCGGTTGACCTAAACATTGGTGCACACCAAAAGAAAATGCCACATGCGACGCGCTTCTCGTATCACGACGGATATCGAACCGGTCGGGTTCGGGAAACGCTTCCGGGTCGTGGTTCGCCGCCTGCACCGGCGCAAATACACCCTCGCCCTTGCGGATAAGTTGCCCCCCGATCATCACGTCGGCGGTCGCCACCCGCGCAGAATTCATGTGCGTGATCGAGTGAAAGCGCAACATTTCCTCTACCGCACCGCGAACAAGCGACGGTTCCGCAATTAGCGCGGCCGTTTGCTGCGAATCCTGCAGCAGGCTCAGCAGCCCGAGTCCAATCTGGTTGGCCGTGGTCTCATGTCCGGCGAGGTACAGCAAAGCACCCATTTGTACGGCGTCAGCATGCGAGAGCTTGCCTGTGTTGATCCATTCGACAGCGAGACGGCTCAAGAGATCGTTGCCTTCGCCAGGATGCTGCTCCTTTTCGCGCAAAAGCCGGTCGATGTACTGTTCCATTTCCTGCGCTGACTGCGTCAGCAGTTCCGGGCTGATGTCGAGGTTCATCCGGTTGCTGCTCAGCATCTGCAGGCGCGCGTGATCTTCATAAGGTACGCCGAGCATGATCGAGATGACAACCGAGGGGAGCGGCAATGCCACATCCTGGATGAAATCCGCGGGCGCACCCTTCGCGATCATCTGATCAAGCAATGTATCGAGTGTGCTCTGTACGAATGGACGCAACTCGTCGATGCGCTTCATCATGAATTCTTTCGTGAGCGTCCGCCGATACTGACCGTGCTCCGGCGGATCCATCGTAATGAACGTCTGATAAGAGCGGGACTGTGCTGCCCGCGCCGGCGAAACGGACGGATAACCGTGCGTTTCCGGCGAAGCGCTGAAATGCGGACTGGTCAGCACTTCCCTGAAGTCCTTCATTCTCGTGACCACCCATACGCTACTGCCGTCCCACGTCTTTACGCGCCTGATGGGTTCGCTTTCGCGAACGCTCGCATAGCGAGGCGGCGGATGCAGCGGACACTCCGCTGCACGAGGCCAGGGAAATGTGTCGCTTTCGAGCGGACAACGCTGTTGAGAAGTATCGTCAGTCATTCGCAGTCACCTTCTTGCTGAAACCATTGAATCGCGTTAGCGCGCAGTCGCACCACCATCGACGGGTAGTGCCACGCCGACGACGAAAGAAGCCGCATCGGAGCACAGCCACACGACGGCCGCTGCAATTTCTTCGGGTTGCGCCATCCGTCCGAGCGGATTGGCGAGCCTGGCGCGTGTGAGCAGCTCGTCACCGAATCTCGCATGCGTGAGCGCCGTTTCTACGAGTCCCGGACACACGGCATTCACGCGGATACCCTTAGCTGCGAATTCAATGGCCGCCGCCTTCGTCAGTCCTACGACGCCGTGTTTTGCTGCTCCATACACACCATCCGATGGAACACCCACGAGGCCCGAGCGTGAAGCGTTATTGACGATCGCGCCCTTCCCGGCGACAAGCATGTGATCGAGTTGAGCCTTCATGCAGTGCCATACGCCCTCCAGATTGACGGACATCACGCGGTCCCAGTTTTCTTGCGTCGACACATGCAGGCTTGCGGCGCGATCCGGCACGCCCGCGTTGTTGAATGCCATATCCAGTGCACCGAATCGCTCGACAGTGGATCGCACCATGGCCTTGACGGATTCCCCGTCACTTACATCGACCTTGATGAACGCCGCTCTCGCATCACAGTGCGCCTCGATGTATCTGGCCGTCTCCTCGCCGCCCACCGTATCGGCGTCCGCGACTGCGACTGCCGTTCCGATACGGGCGAAGGCGATGGCCGTTGCACGGCCGATGCCGGACGCGCCACCCGTCACCAGCGCCACTTTCGAGCCTGGTCGTCGATCCATGTTTTGTATCTCCTCTGTCTCACACGCACGGCTCAATGCCTGCGCATGTTCATATCCTTGCGACCCTGCGGCGGCACCGCACACGTTCCGCTATGCCGTCATTGCGAGGTTCGCGAACAGCGCAACCAGCGCGTCGAGGGTTGCGTAGAAACCAGTCACGAAAGATTTCCTGTTCATCATCACCTCGCACATTTGCGATTCCCGACGCTTACCAACTGACAGGCAACGCCTTCAGCCCATAAACGAATGATTTGTCCTTGTAGTGGAGCGTGTCCGCAGGTACGGCCAACCGGAGGTTCGGGAAACGTTTAAAGATCGTCTCGAACACCACCTGGAGTTCAAGACGCGCAAGCGGCTGTCCGAGACACTGGTGGATGCCGAACGAAAACGCGACGTGCGACTGGTCTTTCGTATCGCGACGGATATCGAAGCGCTCCGGTTCCGGGAATGCGGCGGGATCGTGATTCGCAGCGTGCAGGAGCGCAAGCACGCCCTCGCCTTTGCGGATCAGTTGTCCGCCGATCATGACGTCTTCTGTCGCGACCCGATTCGAGTTCATGTGCGTGATCGAGTGAAATCGCAGCATCTCCTCGACGGCACCCTTGACGAGTGAGCCGTCTGCCATCAGCGCATCGCGTTGTTCGGGATGCTGGAACAAACTCAACAAACCCAGGCCAATCTGATTTGCGGTCGTCTCGTGCCCCGCCAGATAAAGCAAGGTCGCCATCTGAACAGCATCGGCGTGCGACACCTTCCCCGGATTGATCCATTCGATCGCCATCCGGCTCAACAGATCACTGCCGTCGCCCGGATTGCGTTCTTTTTCGAGCAGCAGCGCGTCGATGTACTGACTCATGCTTTTCGCCGACTGCGTCAGCGCTTCTGGCGCAATCGACAGGTCCATCCGGTCGCCGCTCCACTTCTGGAGCTTGTCGTGGTCCTCGTAGGGCACGCCGAGCATGATTGAGATGACGAGAGACGGAAGCGGCAGCGCGACCCCCGATATGAAATCGGCGGGCGCACCCTTGCTTTCCATTTCGTCGAGGAGACGATCGAGCGACTTCTGAACCAGCGGCCTGAGTTCCTGCATGCGTTTGGCCATGAATTCCTTCGTCAGCGTGCGCCGATACTGGCCGTGCTCGGGCGGGTCCATGGTGATAAAGGTCTGGTACGACTTCGACTGCGCGGCGCGCGACGGCGAAATAAACGGGAACCCGGGCGTCAGCGGCGACGCACTGAAGTGCGGACTGGTCATGACTTCCCTGAAATGCTCCATGTCGGTGACGAGCCAGGCAAGGCTTCCGTCCCACAGCTCGACCTGAACAACGGGTGCCTTTTCGCGAAGCCTCGCATACTGAGGCGGAGGAATAAGCGGCGCGGCGCTATCTCGTGGCCAGGGAAAGCTCTCCGTGGCAAACGGGCATTTGAGGGTTGTCTCAGACATATTCATTTTTTCCTCGCAATAAGGCCTTCGGGTCTGTCTTTCCTAGAAGCGATGCCGCATGCCGATACGCAATACGACCTGATGTGCCGTATTGGACGGCGTAATCGTCAGATAGGACGCCACAGCCGGCTGACCCGTCGAATCCGTACCGGAAGCAATCTGGTAGTTCGCCATGAAGTACACGTCTGTCCGTTTGGAAAAGAAGTAATCGACCGATGCATTGAACATGTGATATTTGGCACTGTCCTTGCCGTCGATTGCACCGCCGACGAGATAGTCGTAGGAACCGTTCAGCCACAGGAAAGGCGAGACCGCGTAGCGGGCAAAAACGTTGTAGCTGTTGAATGTTGCAGTGCCCGTATAGCCGCGCGGGTTGGTGAGCGCAAGATTGCCGGACGAAGGCGAATTCAGATCACCAAAGGTGATGTGCGAATAGTCGGCGCCCAGCACCAGGTTCTGAATCGCGTACTGGAAAGCGGCACCCATGACCTGGTAGTACGCCGCGGAAGCGAATGCGCCATACACAGGGTTAGTCTGAACGCCGTTGATCGAGCCAAGATTATTGGCCGTGGTCGAGCTGTTCGGATTGTTCCCGAAGAACGAGCGATTCGGATCCCGGGCACGCAAATAGGCAACAGCCGCCGTAAATGGGCCGTTTGCATACGAAGCGCCAGCGGAATAGACGCTATTCGTGCCGAACGAACCCGCTACACCTCCAAAGCTATACAGCCCGCCAAACTTGAATCCCCCATACGTGTTGCTGGTGAACTTGACAGCGTTGTTGACCCGGTACGAATTGCCAAAATTGTTGATGTCGTTACCGTGCAAGGCGTAGGTTCCGTTGCCGACCGCCCCCGTAATCGGCCCGATGAAATCGACCCCCGAATCATACTGGCGGCCAAGGGTGATCGTGCCATAAGGAGACGAAAGCCCGACGTACGCCTGGCGCCCAAACAGGTTACCTCCTTGCCCAAGCGCACCTGTGCCGATATCGAAGCCATTTTCCAGCAGGAAGATAGCCTGATAGCCGCCACCGAGATCTTCGGTGCCGCGGAAGCCCAGTCGATTACCCTGCATGATGCTGCTGCTCATTGCGTACTGATGGCTGCCCGTCCGTCCGCCTGACGCGGCCGTTTGCGCATCGTTGACGAAATTCAAGCCGTAGTCGATCACGCCGTAAATCAGCACGTTGCTCTGAGCTGAAGCCTTTAACGACACCAACAAAACAGCAGCGACTGACGCCCGTCTCCAATACCTCATCTCCGTCTCCTAGTTTCGTATGATTTATAATATGATTTGTATTACTACTTATGCGGCACTAGAGCGAACCCAGAATTTAGGCGACACCCAGTTTTATCCGGGCACATGAGTCGCGCCGCCCAACGTGCGAAAACTACTTCATTCGCTCCTGCACAATGAAAGCTGCGGCATGGGCGTCCTTGAGCGCGTACGGAACTGGTACAGCACATCGGCGCGCAAAACCGGTTTGGCCAAGGCATCGCACTCCATCACACAAGCCAGTGTCAGTTGCCAGTGATCATCTACGGGTCGAACTGCCTTCACTGCCGCGCCGAGGCGCAGACCCGTGTTCGCCGACACAGGCAGGAGAAAGTGCAACTGCTCGACACCACAAAGCGTGAAGTCCAGCGTGTCTTCAATCACGTAGATCTCCTGCAGCATCGGAATCACCAAGGCAAGCAGGACGGCACATGGCACCTGTCGCTCACGCGATCCCGGCGTCTGCATCCGCAAGCAGTCGACGGATAGCGATTCGAAACTGGCAAGCATCGCTTGATCGACCTCCACCCAGTCGCTGTGACCGAGATTGAAGCCAACGCAGGCGCGGATGCCCTCGATTCCGCTTAACATTATTGGCACGTGGATCTCCGTGTTCGGGTCGCGCCATCGCGCGTCAGTGCGTTATGACTCGAAGAGTTCGGTGTTGCCTTCGCCGAGCACAGGGGCAGCTCGGCGCGGCTTCAGCAGATGTCCGTTGAAACGCGCAGGGTAGCGGATTGCCCGCACGACGCCTGTCGGTGTTTCAAGCTGCGAGAACAGTTCGTTATGACGCACCTGTGCGTCTTCCAGATGAGCAGTGGGCTCATTCACGGGTCCCGCCGGTACGTCGAGTTCACGAAAGCGCGCGAGCCATTCCGCCGTCGTCTTCCCTTTGAGCGGCGCCGCAATCCGTTCGAAAAACGCGTGCGTCATTTCGCGCTTGTCAGTGAGCTTTTTCAGCTCTTCTTTCCATTCGGGGTGCCCGACGGCTTCAAGTGTGCGACTCAACTGCTTGCCGGAAACGGGAGACACGACAAGGTACCCGTCGCTCGTCTTCAGCACGGGTTGCGGCGCCAGCGTCACGTCAGAATCGTCACCGATGAAGGTGCGGTTATGGAACATGTCCGGGAAGTTGTAGTAGGACAGGATATCCAGCATCGACGTTTCGAGATGAATCGCCTTTTTTGCGCGATCCCGCGCGATCAGTCCCGAGAGCGCCATCTGCGCGGCAAAGATCGCAGCGACCTTGTCAGCAAGAAACGTATTCGTCGCGCGCGGCGTGCCGCCCGCAGCTTCATAGCTGAGCAGGCCCGTGCGGCCTTGAATCAACGCGTCAAATGCAGGCTCCGTGGCAAGTTCTCCATCGGGTCCATATCCCGTGATCGAAAGCTGGACGATCCGTGGATTCAGCGCGCTCACCGCCTCGAAGCTCAAACCCAGCGATGCCGACACATGGGGACGCCAGTTCTCGACGTAGACGTCGGCGTCACGCAACAGCACCTTGAATCTAGCCAGATCGTCAGCGGACTTGAGGTCGAGCGTGACGCTGCGCTTGCCGCGATTCGAGTTGGTCCAGACCGTGCCGACGCCGTCCCAGCTATGCCCGAAGTTGCGGTATGGATCGCCCGTCGGCGGTTCAACCTTGATGACGTCTGCGCCGAGGTCGGAGAGCATCTGCGCGCAAAACGGCCCCGAAATGTAGCTGCATGCTTCTATCACCTTTACACCGGCAAGCGGTCGTTCGAACGCGTCGTTGGCGTTCGACGGGGTCATTGTGGAAGCGGTTGTCATGCGTGTTGCTCCTGTGTCTGAATTGCGTTCGTCGCGCTAACGGCCCGTAGGTTCGCCATCGCGAGCACCATGTCGAGAGTGGGCGTGGCAACGCCTGCTAGATCGCGCACCGCGCCAATCGAACGGCTCAACGGTTCGAGTTCCAGCTCGCGGCCCGCTTCGAGGTCTTGCAACATGGACATCTTGTGATGCGGCGCGCTGAGCGTCATCGCAATTCGCTTGTCTGGCGTGGGTCCGATCCGCAGCCCGAGCTGCGCGGCGACCGTATCGGCTTCCGACATCATTGATTTGATGAGAGGCAATACGCCACCGGCTTCTGCCATCTCGCCGAGTGTTGCTTGCGTCAAGAGTGCGACCGGGTTAAAGCAGAGGCTGTTGACGAACTTGACCCAGATTGCGGAACGGATGTCTTCATTCACTTTCGCGGCGATTCCGCTCGCGCACAGCAATTCGCTCAATACGCGTACTCGTTCGGAATCGCTGCCGTCGAGTTCACCGATCGGGCAGCCCGCCTTCGCACCGTCCTGCACGATTACACCTGGCGCGCTGGCATGCGCGCCGATCCAGTAGACACAGCCCAGCACTTGCGCGGGCGGGATGGCACGCCACTGACTTCCGTCGCGGTCCAACGCGGGCAGTTGCGTGCCGTTAAAGCGTCCCGGCAATGCGTAGAAAAAGTAGTAAGGAATGCCCGTTGTCGGCGGGAGGATTGTGGTGTTCGGACCGATCAGCGGTGCGATCTGTGGGAGCGCATCGTCGACCTGATGCGCCTTGAGCGTGATGAACACGTAGTCCTGTGGACCCAGTTCGCGCGTATCCGACGTTGCGTGAACCGACACCGAGAATTCATCGCTTGCCGTCCTAACGCGAACACCGTGTGTCCGGATAGCGTCCAGCGTCTTGCCGCGCGCAACGACGCTCAACTCGCATTGCCCAGCACGCGCGAAATGAGCCGCGAGATAGCCGCCGATTGCTCCGCCTCCAAAAATGCAAACCCTCAGCATAATTCGCTCTCTCGCAAACTTATGAACTGCGCCTTGCACCACTTCACGCAGATGTGAAGTCAGACGCATACGATGAGCAAAAGATACGGGCCACCCGGGCAGGAGGGGAAATACTAAAAAACGATGATTCAAGCAGATCGGCGTATAGATCAGGATGTGATCTGCCGCACGCCCGCAGGCTATTGGCGCACAGCCTGCTCGCTTTTTCTGGCACGGCGGAACGCGGCGGGAGCAACCCCGACGGTGCGGCTGAATGCGGTGCTGAACGCGCTGTCCGAGTAGTAGCCGATGGACAGCGCGATATCGGTGATCGAGCGTTCGCTGTTGAGCAACGCATCTTTGGCAAGCGCAATGCGCCAGTTCGACAAATACGTGGCAGGCGCAACGCCGACACGCTCGGCAAAGCGCCGCGCAAATACAGCGCGCGACATGCTGACCTCTTTCGCAAGCAGATCGACGGTCCAGTGACGCGCCACGTCCGCGTGGATCTTCTGCAACGCCAGGTGGATGTGCGGATCAGCCATGCCGCTGAACCAGCCGGCCTCGCGCACGTCGATCTTGTTCAGCGGCCGGCGCCACACCTCGACCAGCATGATTTCGACGAGGCGGCTCATCACGAGGTCCCGCCCCGACAGGTTGCAACTGGACTCTTCGCCGATTAGTGCGATCAACCGCGAAAGCCTGCCTGCCTCTTCGTCTGAGGAACGGATATGCAGAAAGTCCGGCAACATGCCCGAGAAGAGCGCCGTGTGTTCAGGGCCAATCTCGAAGTACCCGCCAACCAGGCGCACCGTATCGCCGCCGAGGCCTTCGTCCCATCGCACGTATTCATCGCTGGCGACGCGCTCTTCCTTCGCGTGCAGCGTCTTCGTCGCTTCGAGGTCACTGACGAGACAGTAGCGGGCCGTTGCCCGTATCAACAGGTAATCCCCCTGATGCAGATACAGCGGCTGGCCATGACGCGGCACGTACCAGCATTGCCCCGTGACGACGAGAAAGTACACGGGTAAGTCGCGGCACGGCACGCTCAACCCCCAGCGCCCTTGCGCCTCGACCGTTCTCCAACTGATCGCCTGCGGTCGCATTAGTCGGATGATATCGGTCAGGATGTCCATGTTGAGACGATCGATAAAGTTTAAGAGACGGCCTCTTATAGATTAACTCATCGCTGTGCATTAACGTGTTTCTCACCGACCGGCGCGCACGCGCAGCGCAAATCAAGCCGGCGATCCCCCCGCGGGAAAAACAACACGGAGACAAAGCAATGAAACTCAAGGACAGAGTCGTCATCGTCACAGGCGCAGCACAAGGCATGGGCCGCGCGATCGCGCTCGAAGCCGCGCGCCAGGGCGCGGCGTGGGTCACGCTGGCTGACGTGCAGGAAGATCGCGGCGCGACGGCTGCCTATGAGGTCGAACAGGCGGGCGCGAAAAGCCGCTTCATCCGCACCGACCTCTCGAACACGGAAGCGATCCGCCACATGATCAACGAGACCGCGCGCCTCGCGGGTGGGATCGACGTGCTGGTCAACAACGCGGGGGTGACCGACGACGGCCTGACGGGTCGCGCGCCCACGATCGAAGACCTGCCCGAAGCAGTCTGGGACACGGTCATGAACGTCAATCTCAAGGCAATGTGGCTGGCGAGCAAGTTCGCCGCACCGTGGCTGCGGCGGTCCACAAGAAGCCCCGCTATCGTGAACGGTGCATCGGTGGCGAGTACTGTCGCTTATCCCGGCTTGCCAGCCTATGCGGCCAGCAAGGGTGGTGTGGTCATGCTGACGAAAGCGATAGCGCTCGATCTTGCCGACGCAGGCATCCGTTGCAACGCATACGCGCCGGGCGCAATCGACACACCGATGCTCAGCCGCAGCGTCGAGCATGCGCCTGATCGCGAGAAAGCCCGCTCGCGTCTGTGGGGCACGCATCTCCTCAAGCGCCTGGGGCATCCCGAGGAAGTGGCGAAGCTGGTGTGCTTTCTCGCTTCCGACGAAGCGTCGTTCTCGACGGGCAGCACGTTCAGCGTCGACGCCGGGACGCTCGCGTGGCGCGGTGTTCACTGAGTGCGTGAGCGGCAAGGCGATGCGAACCTCCAGCGGACATAAAGGACGCCCCAAGACGCGCGGCAAATCGCTCACGCGCCGCTGGATGAACGCACTCTGCCTCGCACTCTATATGACCGACCCGATTCGCCAGGGTATCGACGCCGAACTCGTCGCCGAGTACCTCCGTGAATCCGAATCGTACGCTCCGTGCAGTACAGGACGGATCACCTGACGAGCATCGAACTGCATCTGCCGGATCGATACAACCAGCAGTATGCGAACATCAGAGAAGGAACGCTGACATGAACATGCGCCAACTTCAATACTTCCTCGCCGTCGCGGCCGAGCTGAACTTCACGCGCGCCTCGGAGCGCGTGAACATCGCCCAGCCAGCATTGAGCGCGCAAATCATCGCACTGGAAGATGAACTGGGCACGCCGCTTTTCACACGCGAAAAGCGCAAGGTATTGCTGACGCCCGCAGGCGAAATTCTCGTCGAACATGCGCAGCGCGTGCTCAATACGGCCTCGGCGGCAATTGCCGCCGTACGAGCATCGGGACGCGGGGCGCGCGCCCATCTGATCGTTGGTTCGATCTATACCGCGATCTACTGTTTCCTGCCGAATACGCTGCGGCTCTTCAACACGCTCGCGCCAAACTCGGATGTGAGTCTGCAGGAAATGACCATTTCACAGCAGATTGCCGGGCTCAAGGAAGGTCTGATCGAAGTAGGCCTCGTGCGAGGACACATCTTCGATCACAACATCGTGACCGAGCTGCTGTATCGCGAGCTTCTCGTCGTTGCGGTGCCCGCGGGCAGCCAGTATGACGTGCCCGGTCCCGTCGATCTGCACGATCTCGCCACGTGGCCGCTGATCGCCGTCGCGCGTGGCACGGCTACCGAGCGCGGTTACGGCGACAAGATTCTCGACATTTTCGACGACGCGAACCTCAAGCCCAACGTTGCCAAAGAGGCGTACGACATGCATACGTCCGCGTGCCTCGTCGCAGCGGGCGTGGGCGTGGCCGTCGTCCCCGCAATCATGCAACTGATGCAGCCGCACGGTGTCGCGTATCGTCCGCTTGCCGTCGAGACGCCGGGTGTCTCGCTTTCTCTCGCATGGCACAAGGACCGCGTGCCGCCGTTGCTTGGCGCATGGCGCGAGGCCGCGCGTGCGAACGCAGCGCAACTGATCGCGCGGCATCCGCAGTACTTCATCGACACATCGGCGCCGCGTCTCGTTGAGGCAGTGGCTGCCTGAGGCATCACCGCTACGTCTCGGGCCCCTCGCGTAACCAGTCTTCGATCTCTTCACTATGTTCGCCGAGGTGAGGCGCTGCGCGCACCTCGGCAGAAGGCGAGCCGTGAAAGCGCACCGGTAGACGCATTTGCAGGTAGTCGCCTTCCGATGGGTGCGTCCTGCGCTCGAAGAAACCCACCGATGTCAAATGTGGATCCGCGAACACCGCATCGAGATCCTTGACTTCCGAGGCCGGAATATCCGACTCCGCAAAAAGCATGAGCCAATAACTCAGCGGTTTGTCCGCGACAATGCGTGCCATTTCCGCGGACATCCGGTCCAGCGCTCGAAATCGCTCCCGTGCCGAACACAGATTCTCCCGCTTCAGAAAATCCGCGTGGCCCGTCACTTCGAAGAATCGAACCCATCGTTCATCCGTATAAGGTGCGATAGAGATATAGCCATCGAGGCACTTCAGCGGCTGGCGCAGCGGATCGAGCTGGCGCGGATAGCCGGCGGGATCAGTAGGCGGAACGAACGCACGCCCATAGATATGTTCCTGCAGCAGGAAATGCGTGAAGCTCTCGAACATCGGCACTTCGACGGCTTGTCCCTGCCCCGTTCGCTCGCGATGCAACAACGCACCGAGCACGGCGTACGTCGCGTGCAGGCCGGCCACCTTGTCGGCCATCGCCATAGGGAGAAAGCGGGGACTCGGATTACCGTCTGTGCGCGGCAGAAGACTCGCCGCGCCCGAAGCGGCCTGAATGATGTCGTCATACGCCGGCTTGCCCGCATAGGGGCCGCCTTCGCCAAAGCCTGTGCAATGGACGTACACGAGACGAGGATTCAGAGAACATGCGGCCTCGTAGCCGAGGCCAAGCCGCTCGATCGCGTCACGGCGCAGGTTGTGTATGAAGACATCGCAACGGCGCAGCAGACGCAACAGCGACGCTTTTCCGCGCGGCGTCTTCAGGTCCCAAACGACAGACCGTTTGCCGCGATTGAGCGTGATGTGCGCCGGCCCCATGCCGCGTGTGTTCGCGGGCCGCCCGACTCGCCTGATCTCGTCGCCTGCAAGCGGCTCGATCTTGATGACGTCCGCGCCCATTTCGGCAAGCGTCGCGGAGCAATAGGGGCCGAAGATCACCGACGTCATGTCGAGAATGCGAACCCCTTCGAGAATGGACAATGCGGCCATGGCTATCTTTTCCTGCAACGAATATCAGACCGCTTCCTCGAGCGTGAGCAACAGCTTCAGATCGAATGACGGATCGGCGGCCTGCTCGCGGGACGGACTGATGCGCCGTTGCAGCAATCGCCGCGCAGCCATGTGGTCGGAAGGCCGGTTGCAGGATTCGACGCCCGTCAGCCGATGATGGCGGAAGCGGAACACCGAGAACGAACCCGACGCGGGGTCGCCGCGCATGACACTGCTGTCGAGCCTGCGCGCAACGCCCGCTATTTGCAGGCGCGCGCCGCCCTGATCGCTCCAGAAGATCGGCGTCTGGTCGTAGGGTGCCGTCTGCCCCAGAATGGATCGCGCTACGTGCCGCGCCTGATCGACGGCGTTCTGCACGGATTCGAGACGCAGCAGGTCGCCGCCGTCGAACGCGTACGGGAAGGCCGCGCAATCGCCGATTGCGGATATCGAAGGGTCCGACGTGCGCAAGCGCTCGTCGACGATGATTCCGTTGAACACGGACAGGCCGCATTCCGAAGCAAGTTCACTGTTGGGCACCACGCCTGCGGCTACGAGCACGAGATCTGCATCGAGTTTGGTGCCGTCCGAGAGCTTGACCGCGAGGACGCTCTTCTCGCCGCGCAGAATGCGCTCAACGTGCGCGTTGAAGTAAAAGCGTGTGCCCGCCGCTTCGTGATGCGCGGTATACGCCGCCGACATCTCGGCGGAGATCGCCCGTTTCATCACGCGATCCACAGACTCGACCACGCGCACGTCGCATCCACGCGCGGCCGCGATGCTGGCGACTTCCAGCCCGAGAAAGCCCGCGCCGATCACCACCACGCGCCGCGCCTGTTCGAGATGCGCTTTCAGCAACTGCGCATCGTTCACCGACCGCAGCGACACGATGCCATCGGTCGGTTGCGTCACAAACGGCAGTGACCGGTTGCGAGAGCCCGTCGCGAGCACCAGATGATCGTATGAGATCGCACGCCCCGACGTCAGCGACAAGCGCCGCCGGCGACGGTCGATCGACCCGACGCGCTCACCCGCGAGCCGCCCGATACGCGTATCGTCGAACCAGTGCATCTCTTCGAGGCAGAGCTCTTCCGCACCGACATCGCCCGTCAAAAAGCGCTTTGACAGCGGCGGCCGTTGATACGGCAAGCCAGCCTCTTCGCCGATCAGCCGGATCGTGCCTTCGTATCCCTCGTCGCGCAGGGACGCCGCGACCTGCAGCCCGGCCTGTCCCGCACCCACGATCACGATCGAATCGGGCCGCGCGTTCACTGCCCGTTCTCCTGTGCCGCTGCTTCGTCCGTCACTTTCTCGACCTTGATCGCTTTCGACGGACATTTACGTGCCGCGCCGAGCACCTTTTCATAAAGCGCCTCGTCTGGCTCCGTCTGCAACAACTTCACGACGCCGTCCTCGTCGCGCTGATCGAACACTTCAGCCGTCGACAGCACGCACAATCCCGCGCCGACGCAGACGTCCTGATCGACGGCGACCCGTAATTTGAAGTTTCCATTCGACATGCCTTACTCTCCTCATTCGCTACGATGAGCGCGCCTCGTTTAACTACCAGGTGACGGGCAAGGCTTCGAGACCTTGCACGAAATGGTCACCCTTGCCTTTGATGTCTTCAAGCGGCACGGCAAACTGCAAACCCGGCATGCGTTCAAACAGCGATGCGAACACGACCTGCAACTCGACGCGCGCAAGCGGCTGGCCCAGGCACTGGTGAATGCCGTAGCTGAATGCGACGTGATGATCGGCCTTGCGCGTAATGTCGAACCGTTCCGGCTGATCGAACGCTGTGGCGTCATGATTCGCGCCGGAAATCAGCGCGATCACGCCCTCGCCTTTTCTGATCATCTGACCCGCCACTTCGACGTCTTCCGTTGCGACGCGAAACGCGTTGTAGTGAACGATCGTGTGAAAGCGCAGCATTTCCTCGACCGCGCTGCGCAGCAACGTCGGGTTCTCGCGCAACAGCTGCAACTGGTCCGGATTGGTCAGGAAGCTGAACACGCCGAGCGCCATCTGGTTCGCCGTCGTTTCATGACCGGCCATCAACAGCAATTCGGCCATGATGACCAGCTCGCGGTGCGTCAAATGCCCTGGGCGCACCTGTTCGACAATCAGCCGGCTCAGCAGGTCGGTGCGATGCTCTGCGTCCTTCTCGCGCTCGGTAATCAGACGGTCGAGATAGGACAGGATGCGATCCGACGCCGCCTTTGGAATCGACGGATCCACATCGAGGAGCACCTTGAGGCGGCTTTGTTCCTGGAAGAAGCCGTGATCGCAGGCGGGCACGTCGAGCAGGCCCGCGATGACTTCCGACGTCAGCGGCAAGAAGAGGTCTTCGACCAGATTCGCGGGCGGTCCCTTTTCGAGCAATTCATCGACGAGGCGACTGAAGATCGACTCGATGCGCGGACGCATGTCGCTCACGCGCTTGATCATGAACTCTTTGGTCAGCATGCGGCGAAATTGGCCATGCTGCGGTGGATCCATGCGAATGAACGCTGGTTCCAGGTCCAGCACGGCATTGCGGGCAGCCGAAAGGCTCGGAAATCCGCTCACGTGCGGATCGCCGCTGAAGCGGTTGTCGCCCAGCACGGCGCGCACATCGTCATAACGCGTGAAGAGCCACGCATCCTTGCCATCCCACATCTGCACCTTGACGGGTCCGGGCTGCTGCTGGAAATCGCGGTATTCCCCAGGCGGGAGAAACGGACATTGCCGCTGCATCGGGAATGCCGGTTTGCTGAAAGGACATCCAGACATCGTGCCTCCCGTCACATCGATTGAATAGTTGAAATCATGTCGGGAAGCCGATCACAGACCACCGTTGACGTCGAGCGTCGCGCCCGTCACGTAGCGCGCATCGTCGCTGACGAGAAAGCCAATCGCCGAGGCGATTTCTTCAGGTTCCGCTGCGCGTTGCAAGCCTGAGCTTGCGATGAGCCTGTCGCGGATTTCCTTCGGCACCTTTTCGCCCATCGCCGTGTTGATCGTGCCCGGCGAGACCGCTGCGACGCGAATGCCGTGCGGCCCGAGCGGCTTGGCGAGGCTCTTCGTCAGATTGATGACGGCCGCCTTCGAGCCGCCGTAGTCCGTCACGCCGCTGCCTGCCGTGGCCACGATAGACGCGAGGTTCACGATCACGCCGCCGCCGCCCGCCTTCACGAGGCGTTTCGCCACTTCCTGACTGAGAAAGAACGGCGCACGCGCGTTGACGCCGTAGGTGAAGTCGTAGTCGGACGGCGAGATGTCGAAGAACGTCTTGCCGTGCCAGACGCCCGCGTTGTTGACGAGCACGCGAATCGTGCCGTGTTCCGCGTCGATTGCCTCGATGGCTGTCTGGATCTGCTCATAGTCCGTTACGTCGCACTTGCGGTAGGCGTAATCACCCTTGCCCGACTCGGCCACGTCGAGCCCGACGACCTTATAGCCGCGCTCACTCAGGTTCTTGCAAATAGCTTGTCCCGTCAGGCCGTTAGCGCCTGTGACAACTGCAACTTTGGTGGTCATGTGTCGCCTCTTCTCACGATATGGTCTGGAACTGCATCCGCTTCTTGCACGCTCTCTGTCGAGCGGCGTCAGGCTCAAGATTCGCCCGACAGACGATGCGGGTCCAATACTGTTTTGCGAGATCGTGAGACCGAATTCCTATCGTTGCCGCGCCGGTATGACGCGGGTTAGCGGCTAATGACGATGCCCGCCCTTTCCCTGTCCCAGCAATCGGCCGTAACCCCTTCAGTGCGCAACCGATACTTCTCGACGCGTTCGCTCGGCGTCTTCGGCAAGCAGTCGCGAAAAGCAACGTAACGCGGAATTGCGAAGTAGGCGAGACGCGGCTCACACCAGAGGATCAGTTCGACTTCTGTCAGTCGCCCGCCGCTCCTGAGCACGATCACGGCCTTGACGTCGTCTTCGCCGAGTTCCGACGGCACGCCCACCACGCACGATTCGAGCACGGCCGGATGCGCGTTGATCACAGCCTCGACTTCGAACGACGAAATGTTTTCACCGCGCCGGCGCAACGCCTGTTTCTTTCTGTCGACGTAGTGGAAATAGCCGTCGTCGTCCTGCTTCGCGAGGTCGCCCGTGTGAATCCACAGATTGCGGAAGAGGTCGAGCGTCGCGTCGGGATCCTTGTAGTAGCCTGTCGTGCCCAGATATGGACGTTGCGGTCGAACGACCAGTTCGCCCGTCTGACCGCAGCTGACTTCGTTATCGAGATCGTCGACGAGCCTCACGTCGTAGCCCGTGATCGCCTTTCCGCATGCGCCCGCACGACGGTCCTCGTACGGATTGACCAGACAGCTGCTGCACTCGGTCATGCCGTAGAGTTCGAGCAGACGCGTACTGAAGCGCTGTTCGAATGCATGCCACACATGCGGCGGAGCAGCCGCCCCGACCATCAGGCGTAGTGGATTGTCGGCATCGCGTGGTGAGGGTGTCTGCTTCATCAGGATCGACAGCATGCCGCCGATGAATTTCGCCGACGTGCAGTTCCAGCGCCGGCAATCGTCGAGCATGCGGCTCGCGGAAAAGCGTTCGACGAACACGGCCTGTGCACCGGCTAGCAGCGCAGGTCCTGTCGTGCCGTGGGCGCTGGTGTGGAAGAACGGCAAGCCGGTGTACAACACGTCTTCGTCCGTATAGCGCGCGTACTTCACCGCCTGCGCCCAGATTTCGTACCAGTAGTGATGGCTGATCAGCACGCCCTTCGAGCGCCCCGTCGTCCCCGATGTGTACGAGATCGTGGACAACTGCCGGAAGTCGACCGACACACCCGGCGATGTTTCCGCGCGCGACATCAGTTCATCGAAATGCAACGCCTCGCGTCCAGGCCAACCGGCAAGACGAGGCGACGTCCGTCCATCAACGACGATTGCGTGCCGCAGCTTCGGCAGCCGGTCCGCTATGGCGCCAAGCGGCTCCGCGTAGGCAGGCTCGGCGACCAGCGCGATGCAATCGGCGTGGTCGATCTGATACGCAAGGCCATCCCCCTTCAACGCGATGTTGATCGGCACGCACACCGCGCCGATCCTGTTCAGACCGAACCACGCGAACAGAAACTCGACCCGGTTCGACAACATCAGCGCAACCTTGTCGTCAGCCCCGATGCCAAGCGCGCGAAATCCGTTCGCAGCGCGATTCGACAGCGCGTTCAACTCTTCAAAGCTGACGGTCCGATCACGAAAGCGGAACACCTCGTGTCGCGGATGACGCCGTGCCTTGTCTTCGAGAATGCGCCCGATCACGCGATCCGTCTGCGCGTACTCGTGCATCGTCCATTCGGCCCATCTGCGTTCGGCCCGTTCGAACTTGTCGTCCCACTGCCCCATCGTCTCGCTCGCCCCGGCTAATCCATAGGTTGCGCGACGCCGTCACGCAAGACTTTCATCCTCACTGACCCGCATCAACCCTTCCTGCATCGCCGTGCCGACCAGCCGTCCGTCCTGATACAACGCGCCCGCACCCAGCCCGCGATTGTTCATCGCACATGCCCCCGTCATGTCGTAGTAGAACCAGCGGTCGGGTCTGACGGGCGCGTGGAACCACATGGCATGATCGAGACTCGCGGAGCGCGCGCGACGGTCCATCTGGCCATAGCCGCGCGGACGCATCGCCGTGGTCATCAGGTCGAGGTCGCTCGCATAGGCGAGGACGGCATGGCACAACAACGGATCGTCACCACATGGTTCGCGCAGCCTGCACCACAGCCCATTGACGGGCGGCCTCACGCCGGGATCGAGCCACGGTCGCCACATCTCGCTGCGCCGCTCGAAAAGCTGCATGATCAACGACACATGCGAGCGCCGTCTCTCCAGCAGGTGCGCTTCACGCGCGAAGAAATCCGCTTCCGCCTGCATCTGCTCCGGCGGAGGCACGACCGGCATCGGCGGCAGACGCTCGTGGTCGCCTTCGGGCGTCTGAAACGAGGCCGCGCCGATGAACACCGCCTGCCCGTCCTGTGTGACGAAAACATGGCGGGTGCTGAAGTTGCGGCCTTCCCGCACCGGATGCACGTCGAAGCGGATCTTCTTCGCCACGTCGCCAGGATGCACGAAATAGCCTTGCATCGAGTGCAGACGATGCGGCTCGCGCACCGTCTGCCCCATCGCCATGATCGACTGGGCGAGCAACTGTCCGCCGTAAATGCGGCGCACGCCATCAACGGGCGACCATCCTGCAAACACATGGCGGCGTTCCTCGCGCACCCGCAGCAGCGACAGCAGTTCGCTCACAGTGAGCGCCATGCACCCTCCCGTCAGCCGGGAATCGCTACGACGAGACCGTCCAGCTCCGGCGTGATCTCGATCTGGCAACTCAGGCGGCTGTTGCTGCGCGGCTCGCCGAGACCTTCCAGCATCTCCCGCTCGATATCGCACGCCCCTCCGACAGCACTTATCCATGCGTCGTCGACATAGACTTCGCAGGTCGCGCAACTGCACGCGCCGCCGCATTCGGCGACGATGCCCGCAATCATGTTGTCGACAGCACCCTGCATGACGGAACTGCCAAGCGGCACATCGACTTCCGTGATTTCGCCGCTCACTTGCATATATTTGACGACTGGCATTGCGCACCTCTCTCTGGCTGAAACAATCGGACTACTGCTGCGCCGTGTCGAACAGCGACTTCAACGAAAACTTCTCGTCGGACAACTGCATTGCATCGACCGCAATGCCTTCGGCGATCAAACGCTTGCTGAGCATGAATTCCTGCGCGCGGTTGATGCAATCCGCCGCCACGAGCTTGCCGCCCTTCAGATAGAACGCGGTGAAACTGCGACCCGTGTCGCGCTGACCGCGCACGATGACCTGGTCGTAGCCCACATTGAGGCCGGCGATCTGCAGCTTGATGTCGTATTGGTCGGACCAGAACCAGGGCAACGCGTGATACGGCTTGTCTTTGCCGCACAGCGCGGCGGCTGCGGCCTTCGCCTGCTCCATCGCATTGGGCACCGATTCGAGACGGATGCGGCCGTAGTAGGGCGACGGGTGCATCGTGCAATCGCCCGCTGCGACGATGTCCACATCCGTCGTCCTCGCGCATGCATCGACCACGATGCCGTTGTCGACAGTGAGACCGGCCTGCTCCGCAAGCTCGACGTTCGGCAGCACGCCCACGCCGACCACCACCAGACTGGCCGGCAACACTACTCCGTCGCGCAGCACGATGCGTTCGACACAACCGTCGCCCTCGAATCGCTCGACCGTGACACCCGTGCGGATATCGACGCCCTCTTCGCGATGCACACGCTCGAAAAAACCTGACACTTCTGGTGCGGTGACTCGCGCGAGCACGCGCGGCGCCATCTCGAGCACCGTCACGCGCATCCCAAGTCGTTTGAGCACGGCGGCCGTCTCGAGCCCGATATAGCCGCCGCCGACAATCGCCGCGTGTTCACCGGGTCTGACGTGCTGACGGATGCGATCGATGTCCGCGATGCCGCGCAAATAGTGGACATCGGGCAATTGCCCGCCAGCCAACGCGACCGTCCGCACGCGCGTGCCTGTACACAGTGCGAGCTTGTGGTACGGAAGCGCCGAACCATCCTGCAATGTCACGCATTTGCGGTCACGATCGATGGACGCGACACGCTCGCCGAGGCGAAACTCGATGTTGAACCGGCTATAGGCGTCCGCCGTACGGATCAGCAGATCGTTGCTGTTCTTTTCACCGAGCAGATACGCTTTCGACAGCGGCGGACGGTGATAGGGCAAGTGTGGCTCGTCGCCGATCACGACGATGCGCCCTTCCCAGCCCTCCTTCCGCAGACTCGGCGCCAGTTGCGCCGCTGCATGGCTCGCGCCGATGATGATGCAGGTCTGCTCCACGATGCCCTCCTTGCTGTCCGTCATGACGTCTCACGCGCCCATGGCAGGCCAGGCGCCGCCGCGCTGCCCGAGCACTTCGTCGTTGTGTTCGCCGAGCATGGGCGGCGAACGGTGTATCTGCGTCGGCGTGCCCGAGAAGTTCAGCGGATTGTTGATGATCTTGAAGTGACCGCCTTTGGGATGCGGCAAGGTCTTCAACAGGTTGTCCACGACGTGCGGATCGTTGAACACTTCGGGCCAGGTGCGCACCGCGCCGTAGATCGCGCCAGACGCCGACAGCGCCCGTTCCCACGTGTCGAGATCGCGGGTTGCGAAGATCGTCGCCAGTGTTTCGTTGACGAGATCCCGGTTCGCGAGCCGCGCGGCCTTCGTGGCGAAACGCGCGTCGGTCTTCAGTTGGGGGGCATCGAGCGCATCGCACAGCACATGCCAGAACTTGTCGTTGATCGTGATGATCATGATTTCGCGGCCATCGGAGGTCGCGTAAGTGTTGTTCGGCACGATGTCCCAGTGCTGGTTGCCCATGCGCGACGGCGTTTTCGATGTCAGGTCGAAATACACGTCGCGCGGCACCTGACTGAAAATGCTGGCGTCTAGCATCGACAGATCGACACGTTGACCTTCGCCCGTGCGTTCCCTTGCCTGCAACGCGGTGAGGATGCCGATCGCGGCCAGCAGGGCCGTCACGAGATCGGAAAACGGAAAGCCTGTCTTCAGCGGACCGGATTCTTCCGTGCCCGTGACCTGCATCACCCCGGAGATCGCCTGAATGATCATGTCGAGTGCGGGACGGTTCTTGTCCGGTCCCGTGCGGCCGAAGCCCGAAATCGAGCAGTACACGAGCCGTGGATTGATCTCCCGCAGTGCTTCATATCCAATGCCTACACGGTCGGTAAAACCCGGCCGGAAATTTTCGACCAACACATCGGCTTCGGCGGCCAGCGCGCGCGCAGCGGCCTGTCCCGCCTCCGTCTTCAGATCGAGCACGATCCCACGCTTGTTGCGATTCACGCCCAGGAAGAACGCACCATCGCCGTTGAGCGTGGTCTCGCCGGAGCGTCGAAACGGATCGCCCTCGGGTTGTTCGACCTTGATCACATCGGCGCCGCAGTCGCCGAGCATCATCGTCGCGAACGGCCCCGTCATCATCTGCGTGAAGTCAAGCACTTTCAGGCCCTGCAGCGCCGCTTTCATGCCTTTTCCTTTGCCGTGTAGAACGCTTCGCGCTCGTGATTCGACGCACGCACGCCCTTGTCGCGGCGCTGCTTCATGAAGTTGTATTCATCGGACTCGTAGCGCACGTTCGTGGCAAGTGCGTGTAGCACGTGACCATAAGAGAACTGGCTGGCGATGCCGAGCGAATCCATCGCGAGATTGGTCGCCGCCTTGCCGACCACGATGCCATCACGCGGCAGACGCACGATGCGTTCGGCCCATTCCTCACCCGCATCTTCGAGGGCCGCCAGCGGCACGACCTTGTTGATCAGACCGTTGGCCAGACAGGTCTGCGCATCCCACACGTCGGCCATCAGCAGCAGTTCGCGCGCCTTGCGCGGCCCCAGCGCCATGATTTCCCACGCCGCAAAATAAGCCGCGCCGGACAGCCCGAGCTTCTGTTCCGGGTGACCCATCTTCGCCGTATCGGCCGCAATCACGAGATCCGAGCCTTCCGCGAGATACAGGCCGGCGCCGAGGCAATAACCCTTCACCAGCGTCAAGGTAGGCTTCAGAAAACGGAAAATGCGCTCGAAGCGTTCGATATAGCGCTTGTCGTGCAGCAGCCGCGCGCGTTGACTCGGTTTGCGCGGACGGCCTTTGTCGTCGTAGGTGGTCTCCCCGTACTCGGTGCCGACTTCGGCGAGATCGTGCCCCGTGCTGAAGTCATCTCCCGCGCTGCGTAACACGACAACGCGGACGTCGTCGTCGGCTTCGGCGCGGTCATAACCATCCATCAGCTGATCGAGCATGGCGCCCGTCATCGCGTTCTTCTTTTCCGGGCGATTGATCGTGATGTAGGCCCGGCCGTCCTTTGCGACGTAATCGATGCTGCCTGTCATACGTTTCTCCTCCGCACCCGTGCGAGTGGGCGCATGTCTGTTCGCAACCCTGCGGGTTGGTCAGTTGTTCAGGTTGATCGCCACCGCTTTGACTTCGGTGTAAAGCTCGATCGCCTCGAAGCCGCGCTCGCGGCCCCAGCCTGACTGTTTATAGCCGCCATAAGGCAAGCTCGCGTCGGGCGACGACAGCGCGTTGACGTTGACAATGCCCGCCTGCATGCGGCGCGCCATCTTGTGCGCGCGCCCGATGTCTTTGGTCCAGATGCTGGCCGCGAGACCGTAGGTGGATGCGTTTGCGGTAGAAGCGATCCCGTCCAGATCGTCATCGTCGAATGACATCGCGCAGAGCACCGGTCCGAAGATTTCTTCGTCGTGCACCTTCATGCCGGGTTTTACGCCCGTCAGTACGGTCGGTTGCACAAAGAAGCCACGTTCGCCCGACGACCCGCCGCCCGTGTAGAGCGTCGCGCCCTCTTCCTGCCCGCTATGGATGTAACCCGCGACGCGGTCCAGCTGGCGTCGTGAGATCACCGGGCCCATCTCCGTTCCAACGTCGAGACCGTGACCCATCTTCATGCTGTTGGCGCGCTTTGCGATCAGTTCCAGCATCGGCTCGAATGCGCGCTCGTGGACATAGAGCCGCGACCCCGCCGCGCAGATCTGCCCCGCATGAAAGAAGATCGATGAACACACACCTGCGGCGGCGGCTTCGAGATTCGCATCGGGAAACACGATCACAGGCGACTTGCCGCCGAGTTCCAGCGACACGCGTTTGAGGTTGCCGCTCGCTGCCTGCAGGATGCGCCGCCCCGTTTCGCCGGAGCCAGTGAACGCCACCTTGTCGACATCCGGATGCGCAGCAATAGCCGAACCGACGGGATTGCCAAAGCCTGTCACAATGTTCAGCACGCCCGGCGGAATGCCCGCTTCCAGCGCGAGTTCGCCGAGCCGCAACGCCGTCAACGGCGTCTGCTCCGACGGCTTGAGCACGACGACACAACCTGCTGCGAGCGCAGGCGCAATCTTCCACATCGCCATGTTGAGCGGAAAATTCCAGGGGATGATCTGCCCTACAACGCCCACCGGTTCACGAAGCGTATAAGCATGCCATTCGCCCGCGAGCGAGACGTTCGGTGTCTGGCCGCCCATCTTCGTCGTCCAGCCCGCCATGTAGCGCAGCATCTCGACGATCCCGGCCACGTCGCCGTTACGGCAGAACGGCAAGGGCTTGCCGCTGTTGATGCATTCCAGTTGCGCGAGTTCGTCGCCGTTGGCTTCGATCAGGTCGGCAAAGCGCAGCATCATCCGCGTGCGCCCGGACGGCGTGACCTTTCGCCACGAACCCTCCAGCGCGCGACGCGCCGCCTCGACTGCACGATCGACGTCGGTCGCGCTCGCCTCGGCAACCGTGGCGATCACTTCACCCGTCGCGGGATCGACGACGTCGGTGCGCTTGCCGCTATCCGACGCGACCATACGGCCATCGATCAACAGCTGATGTTCGCGGGAAAGAAAGGCCCGTGCCGCTTCACCCAGCGCCGGATGAATACTCGTCGTCATGTCAGTGTCCTTGATCGTCAATGTAGGGGTATCGCATCATTTGCCGAGCAACTGCCGGGCAATGATCAGCCGGTGGATTTCGTTAGTGCCTTCGAGAATCTGGTTCAGCTTCGCGTCGCGCATGAAGCGCTCGACGGGATACTCGGTCGAGTAACCGTATGAGCCATGCACCTGGACAGCTTCGAGCGCTGCTTCCATCGCGACGTCGGTGACGTAGCACTTCGCCATCGACGAAAGCAGCGTGAGCCGGCGGGTGTCACCCGCGTCGATTTCCTGTGTGCTCGTGTAGAGCAGCGTGCGGGCGGCCTCGATTTTCATCGCCATGTCGGCAAGCTTGAACTGGATAGCCTGAAAATCGCCGATCCGCTTGCCGAACTGACGGCGGTCCTTCGCGTAGCGCACTGATTCATCGAGTGCCGCCTGCGCCAGTCCAAGCGACGACGCCGCGACGGAAGGCCGGTTCAGATCGAGAATCTTCATGCAGGCCTTGAAGCCGTTGCCTTCCTCGCCGAGCAGACAATCGGCGTCCACGCGCATGCTCTCGAAGAACACCTGATAGCTAGGCGAACCATGCCGTCCCATCTTCACTTCCTTGCGGCCGACCTTGAGACCAGGCGTTTTCGTGTCGACGAGGAACACGCTGATGCCGTCGTGCCCGCGCCCTTCCGACGTGCGCGCGAACACGAGCATGTAGTGCGCTTGCGCGGCCCACGTGATCCAGCTCTTCTGCCCTTCGATCACGTACGAGCCGCCGTCACGGCGCGCCGTCGTGCGGATCGCGGAGACGTCCGAGCCCGCCTCGGGTTCCGTGATCGCAACGGCAGAAATGGTCCGGCCTTTCGCGGCTTCGGGCAAATAGCGCGCCTTCTGCGCATCAGTGCCGAAATGCAACAGCGGCAAGATGAGTCCAATCGAGTTGTTTGCGCACAGCGTCGACGCAGCGAGCGACACCTTGCCGATTTCTTCCTTTGCGATACACACGGACGTCAGGTCGCCGCCCGGGCCGCCGTACTCTTCCGGCACCCACATCTGCAGGAGACCAAGATCGCCGAACACCTCGACCAGGGTGTGCGGAAAGTCGCGCGTCTCTTCCATCGTGGCGACGAGAGGTCGCACCTGTTCATCGGCGACCCTGCGGACCATTTCCCGCAGCATCTCCTGTTCTTCGCTGAACTTCACATCGTTCTCCTCGTATGCATCACGTCAGAGCATGGTCACGTCGCGAAAGCCGAGTGCGCGCATCGCCGGCTCGTCGCTCACGCGAATCAACTGCGACTGTTTGGACAGGCTTTCGATGCTGAATGCGTGCCAGCAAGGAATGACAATGACGTCTCCGCGCGTCAGTTCGACAGTGCCGAGTTGTTCGACCGTCATGCGCACATTGCCGCTCAAGACGGTGTAAATGCTGTTGTCGATGCGCGGACGCTGTTCGTGCTGCGCGCCCTGCGTCAGTCCGATCGACTGCACGCCGATGGTCTTCAGGCAGCCGGTGTCGAGGTCGAAGGTTCCCTGTTCCAGCGCGCCGCGCTCCAGGTCGGCGCGCTTGTGGCGCATCGGCGAATCCGGCTCGTGTCCCGTCACAGGCTCGTTGCGTTGCGGGTAATCCTCGAAAAACATGCACTCGAGGTTCTGTACGAACGGCACGTCGAGGAAATCGATCCAGAAAGCGGGCTCGTCGCCGAAGTTGCTGTGGCCGTGCCAATGCCACGAAGGCGTGAGCACCACGTCGCCGGGCGCCACATCGATGCGCACGCCATTGACGATCGTGAAGGTGCGCTCTCCCGCGTCGAGGATGAGCCGCAGCGCGTTGGGCGAATGACGGTGCGAACGCGCTGTCTCGCCCGGCAGCACGAGCTGATAGGCGGCCACCAGATTGCGGCAGGTCGGATAGATGTTGTCGGCAATCGGATCGACCATGATCAGGTTGCGGCGCTCTGCCTGCTCGGGCGAGACGAACGCGCAGGCTGCATCCAGCGCGGCGCGCGCATCGGCATAACGCCACACGGCCGGTACGAAACGCGGACGCGGCGTTGGCCACATCTGCGGCGCTTTCTTGGCCCAGCCCGGCGACAATGCGCGCGCATGCAGGTCCTCGAAGAAACCTTCTGGCGCAGTGGGCGCCTGCGTGACGGTTTGTGACATCACTGTCCTCTATTCGTTTCGTCCAGCACGGACGACATTGAAACGCGTGGCGGCAAGCGCGTTCGCATCACACCGCAAGGCCGGCTTTCGCTTCGTCCCATACCGGGTGATCGCCAAGCTCGCCTTGACGCACGCGCAGCTTCATCGAGCCGACACCGTCGATCACGATCTCCAGCACGTCGCCGTCCCCGACGGGACCGACACCCGCTGGCGTGCCGCTCGCGATGATGTCGCCAGGTTCAAGCGTCATCACGGCCGAAGACATCGCGATCATTTCGGGAATGTCGACGATCAAATTGCGTGTCGACGCGGATTGCCGCTCCTCGCCGTTGACCAGCAGACGCATTTCGATGTTGCCGAAGTCGGCGATTTCGTCGGCGGTCGTGATCCATGGTCCCGTCGGGCAGAACGTATCGAACGACTTGCGCATCACACGCTCTTCCTTGCCGCGCACCACCATGTCGAGCAGACACGTGAATCCGAACACGTAGTCGTGGCTTTCAGCGCGCGTCACACCGCGTCCGCGCTTGCCAACGATGATTCCCAGCTCGCATTCGTGATGAATCTGACGGCCCGCGAGAGGCGGCAACACGATGTCGTCGGCGGGACCGCTCAGGCTCGAATTGGCCTTCAGGAAGAAGCCCTGACCGCTCGCCTTGTACGTCGAGATCACGCTGCTGCCGTTGCCGTGCTTCATTTCGTCGATGTGCGCGTGATAGTTCGCGGGGAACGCGATAACCTTGTTGGGCCATTGCACAGGCGTTTCGAGCCGCACTTCGCCGAGTGGCCTGCCTTCGCGATTCGCCAACGCGTCGAGCAACGTAGAGCCGCGTTCCGCCCACTCCGCAATCAGGCGCACCATGCCGACGGGCGGCCACGTCCCGGGCACCGCGCCCGCCAGATCGCTGACATCGATGACGCGCTCGCCATCGACGATGCCGATGCGGCCTTTGTCGAACGTAACGAGTTTCATCGCGTGGCCACCTCTTCGGACACGACCATCTCGGGCCTCACGGGGTACTTGCCGCGAATCACGTCGATCAGCGCCTGAGGGTCTTCCGGCGCCGTGTCGGCGCGCCACGCCACGTGTCCATCGGGCCGCACGAGCACAAGTGCGCGTTCGTATGCCGCGCGCGCCGGCTCATTATCGATATCGACCACGTTGAACGGGACGCCCGCCTGGTCCGCGGCGTCACGCAGCAGGTCGACGGTAAGCGACCGGTCAAAGCGAAGCAGTACGAAGGCCTGACCGAACAGATCGAGCGTCGAGCGGCCAGGTTCCAGCCATACGTGCGGGGCGCGATGACCGGGACGCGAAGTCTGCACATAAGTGCTGACGGTGTCCTCCGGTTCGGGCGTCCCGTCGGGTAACACGATCGACGAACCCTCGTAGCGGAAGCCCAGATGAATGCCGATCGTGTACCACTCACGCTTCATCATCCTGGTGTAGGCGTCGCCGAAAATACGGCGGGCCTCGTCGCCTGCTTCGCCGGGTTCGAACACAGCGGCACTCAGGTTTTCTCGCGGCGTGAGCATCAACTTCAGGTTGCTGGTCGCCTCGTTGACGTTTCGGATCGCCACCGGACGGCGCTCGAGTTCGTACGTGTCGAGCAGGTGTTCCCCACCCCAACCCTGGACCATCGCCTGCAGCTTCCAGCCGAGATCCACGGCATCCTGAATGCCCATGTTCATGCCGAAGCCACCCGTCGGCGAGGTGATGTGCGCAGCGTCGCCGGCGATCTTCACGCGTGCCGTCCCATAGTTGTCGGCGACGAGTTGACGGCGAATCCACGGCATCACCGAGATGATCCTGAACTCGAAATCGTCGCGGCCCACCGCGCGGCGGAATGCGGCTGCCACGTCGTCTTCGGACAGCGTGCGCATGGTCCCATCGCCGACGATAGAAAAGCGCCACCAGTCACATCCGTTGATCGCGACCACCGTGCTCCAGGTGCCTTCCGGCCCGATAAAGATGTAGCGATAGCCCGGCTTTTTGTCGTGCAGCGCTTCGAGCCCTTTGCACTCGATGATCGCGTTCGTCGTGTAGGTCAGCGCAGGAGTACCCGTCATGCGGATGCCCAGATTTTCCTTCACGCGGCTCGCGCCGCCGTCGCAGCCCACGACGTACTGGCATTCAATGGTCTCTTCCGCTCCCGATGCGAGATCGCGCACGGTCACGGTGACGCCGTCATCGCGCTCTTCGTGCGACACGTACTCAGTGCAATAACGAACCTGAACGTTGCCTGTCTTCCTGGCGAAGCGCGTCAATACGGGATCGAAGAAGTTTTGCGGGCAGCGTTCGCGCTTTTGCGGACTTTGCTCCGGCCGCGCTTCGTCGCGTACGCTCGGAAAGGGCTCGCGGCCGAATTCATAGCCGCCCGCAAGCTGCGAAACCCACGCGTAGTCCTGCGGATAGTCGCGGTTATAGCCCGCGTTCTCGACATCGTCGACGATTCCCCAACGACGGCAAAACTCCATGGTGCGGATGCCGACCATGTCCATCTTCGGCTGGAAGACGGTTCCGTCGCTCCGTTCGATCAGCACACAGGGAATACCCCGCCAGCCGAGATCGCCCGCAAGGGAAAGACCGATCGGCCCCGCTCCGACAATGACGACCGGGGTGCGCCCGATCGCGTCTATTTGCGCCATAGCTGAATGCTCCATCATGCTCTACGTGTCGTATGAACTTACGTCGCACCGCTACGCTTCCCGACAGCGGCACCTCGATGTGAAGCCACTCTAGCAAGCACTCCCGGGCCTCGACCAATACTGTTTGTGAAGGAATTCAGAGGATTTCCCTCTGACATGCAGACAAGGTTCTTCCTCTCACTGGATCGGAAAAACGTATTGGTGGCGAGCCAATGTGCATGGCTATCCTGTGAAACAGTCGTCCGGTCGACACAGTCCGGCGCCCGATAAAAGACAAGATCAGGAGACACAGTCCCATGCCAGCCAGCCGTTTCGATTAGTCGCATCGCGCGACATGTTTCAGCAGCTCGGCCTGCCGGCAAGTCCGGACGCGTGGCCGTCGATTCGCCGGTGCGCCGTGGACACTTCCCGACGGCGCCTCTTCTCCAAAGGCTCGCCATGACGACGCATGAACGCCCCTGGTATCGCTGGTATGTACTGTTCATCCTGACGCTGATCTATGCATTCGGCTACATTGATCGCCAGATCGTGACCATCCTCGCGCCCTATCTGAAGAGAGACATGGGCATTTCCGACGCGCAGCTCGGGTTGCTGTATGGCACGTCTTTCGCGCTCTTCTACTGCGTGTTCGGTATTCCCCTCGCCCGTCTCGCTGACGGCTGGAGCCGCGTGCGCACACTCGCGCTCGGTCTTTCATTCTGGTCGCTGATGACCGCCCTCTCCGGCCTGTCGCGCAACTTCGTGCAACTCGGCACCGCACGCATCGGTGTCGGCATCGGCGAAGCGAGTGCTACGCCTGCCGCCGTTTCGCTGCTCGGCGACTACTTCGAACGCGCACGGCGCGGTACGGTGCTCGCACTCTATTCTGTGGGCGTGTATGTCGGTGCCGGCGCATCGCTCGCGATAGGTGGCTCGATCGTATCGGCCTGGGAACACACCTATGTGCACGGCACCGCGCCACTCGGTCTCACGGGATGGCAGGCGTCGTTCATTGGCGTCGGCGTACCGGGCATGCTGTTCGCGCTGATCGTGCTGCTGACGATTCGCGAGCCGGTGCGTGGCCGGCTCGATGCCGTGCCGGCCAGGAAAGACCCGCGTCCGTTCGCTCATGCACTGCGCGATCTCGGCTCGATGGTCCCGCCGTGGAGCTGGCTGCGTCTGCAGGCCCTCGGCGCGCCGCGCCGGGAATATCTGCGTAACTTCGTCTACCTGCTGTGTTCCGTTGCGTTGGTGGTCGTGGCGACATGGGGCACCAACCAGGTGCTCTCCGCGGGTCACAAGGCCGTGATCGCAACGGTCGGCGGCTTCGATGTCACCAGCAACCTCGTACAGTGGATTGCGATTGCCGTCGCGTTATACGTCTGCTCTAACTGGTACCAGGCCACGCGGCTCGGCGACGCCTACGCGCATCGTCTCATCACGGGATCACGGACCTTTGCGGCCGTCACTGTCGCCGGTGCATTTCTCGCGTTTGCGATGAATGCCGTCAACGCCTTCGTATTCGTCTACGCAAGCCGCAATCTCGGGCTTACCGCGCAAGCGGGCCTGCATCTGGGCATGATCGCGATCATCGCGGGCGGCGCGGGAATCACTGCAAGTGGTTATCTGTGCGACTGGGCCAAGCGCAAACACCCCTTTGGCCGTCTATATTTCGTCTGCGTGACCGCGTCGGCCTTCAGCGCGGCGAGCGTGCTGCAATACCTCACGCATAGCGTCACGCTGTTCTATTGCGCATATGCCGTCGCGACGTTCTTTGTGCCGATGTGGTTTGGTCCGCTTCAGGCGACGACACAAGACCTCGTCATTCCGCGCCTGCGCGGCACGGCCTTCGCCGCGTTTTCGCTGGGACCCAACATTTTCGGTCTTGGCCTCGGTCCGTATTTCGTCGGACTCGTCAGCGACGCTTCCGGTGACCTTCGGCTTGCAATTCTTTGCGCCATCGGCGTGCTGCCCATATCCATCGGTGCACTGCTGTTTGCCAGCCGTTCGCTGTTGCACGGAGAAGCCGCTGCTCACGCTGAGCTCGAACGCTTCAACGCCGAAACGGGCGAAGCCGAGCTCGTGGAAATGGGCGGACCGCAACTCACACACTGACCGTTTCGTCTCGCACCCGACCCGATACTTTTTCTCGATCGTTCGACAGGATTAAGCGATTGGAATTCGTCGACGGTAAGTGTTCAACTTTGTTTCTGTCTCTCACGGATAAGGACTCAGGCAATGAGGTCGTCAGCATGAAGGTATTGGTTACAGTCAAACGCGTCGTCGATCACAACGTGAAGGTGCGCGTCAAAACGGACTGCAGCGGCGTCGAACTCGACAACGTGAAAATGTCGATCAACCCCTTCTGCGAAATCGCCGTCGAAGAGGCCGTGCGTCTGAAGGAAAAAGGTATCGCGACGGAAGTCGTGGCCATCTCCATCGGACCCGCTGCCGCGCACGAGCAATTACGCACAGCGCTGGCGATTGGCGCAGACAGAGCGATTCTGGTCGAAACGGCAGAAAAACCCGGTGCGCTGGCCGTCGCCAAGCTCCTGAAGGCGGTTGTCGAGCGCGAGCAACCGCAACTCGTGCTGCTCGGCAAGCAGGCTATCGACAGCGACAACAATCAGACGGGCCAGATGCTCGCCGCCTTGATGGACTGGCCGCAAGGCACATTCGCTTCGGCCATCGACGTCACGGCGCAACGCGTGACGGTTACACGGGAAGTAGACGGCGGCCTGCAAACGGTCTCGCTGAAGTTGCCCGCCGTCGTGACGGCCGACCTGCGACTCAACGAGCCGCGTTACACGACGCTGCCCAATATCATGAAGGCGAAGAAGAAGCCATTCGAAACGCTGGCGGCGAGCACGCTCGGAACGCCCATCGACACGACGCTCAGAACACTGCGTGTCGAACCTCCGGCGGAGCGCAGCGCGGGCGTCAAGGTGGAATCCGTCGCGCAACTGGTCGACAGGTTGAAAACGGAAGCAAAGGTGATCTGATGGCCATTCTCGTAATCGCAGAACATGCGAAAGGCGCGCTCGGCGCGGCGACATTGAACACAGTCTCGGCCGCTCATGCGATTGGCGGCGACATCACGATGCTGGTGGCGGGGCATCAGGTGGAGGAGGTCGCGCAGCATGCCGCCCGCATCGCGCACGTCAAGACGGTGTTCGTCGCCGACCATGCAGCGTATCTGCATCAATTGCCGGAGAATGTTGCCCCGCTCGTCGTATCGCTAGCGGCGAGCTTCAGCCACATTCTCTGCGCTTCAAACTCACAGGGCAAAAACGTGTTGCCGCGTATCGCGGCGCTGCTCGATACAGATCCCGTTTCAGACGTCGTCGCTATTCTTTCCGGCGACACGTTCAAGCGTCCCATCTATGCGGGCAATGCACTCGCGATCGTGCAGTCATCCGCACCGGTCAAGTGCGCGACCGTGCGTGCAACTGCATTCGAGCCAGTGGATGCAACGGCTGGCAACGCGGACATCGTATGCGTCGAGTTCGCGATGGATGCTGGCACATCGGCTTTCGTCGACGAAAAGTTGGCGAACTCGGATCGCCCCGATCTGAATGCCGCTGCGATCGTCGTGAGCGGTGGCCGCGGCATGCAAAGCGCCGAACAGTTCTCTCTGCTCTACCCGTTGGCCGACAAGCTCGGCGCAGCCGTGGGCGCGTCGCGCGCGGCCGTTGATGCCGGCTTCGCGCCGAACGATCTGCAGGTCGGACAGACCGGGAAGATCGTCGCGCCGCAGTTGTACATCGCGGTCGGTATTTCCGGTGCGATTCAGCATCTGGCCGGAATGAAAGACTCAAAGGTGATCGTCGCCATCAACAAGGATGCGGACGCGCCGATCTTCCAGGTTGCGGACTATGGTCTCGTCGGCGATCTGTTTGAGGCGCTGCCGCAACTGCAGGCTGCGCTTTGACTTCAAGGTCTTGAACGAGAGCCTCGCCTCGTCATGTGAGGGGCGAGGCTGGCATCCATTGCAACGCATGCCGACCGCTTTAACCGCTTGCACCACTGCCTCCTTCAGGAGTTGCCGACATGACCACACTGACGCAAACACTCGCAGATTTCGCCGTTCAAACGCGTTTCGAAGACCTGCCCCAACCTGTCGTGCACGAAGCCAAACGCCTGCTGCTCGACACGATAGGCTGTGCGCTCGGTGCAATCGAAACGACAAGCGGCAAGATCGCGCTGGAATACGTGAGCATGCTCGGCGGAACGCCCCACGCGACCGTCGTGGGATCAGACCGGCGCAGTTCGGCTACGGCTGCCGCCTACGCAAACGCGCGCCTCGCCAATGTGCTCGATGCCGACGACACCTTTCCCACTTCGACGCACTTCGGCAACGCGACCGTGTTCTCAGCACTGGCGTTGGCGGAACTGGATAAGCGTAGCGGCCGCGACCTGCTCGGCGCAATCGCTGTGGGCTTCGACGTCGGCGCGCGGATCGGCAGCTGGATGGGCGCGCCGATGCAGATCGAAAACGGCAAGGTGATCGGCTGGAATGAACTGGGCGGCCCGGCGGCGACCATTACGTGGGCCGCGATTGGTGCGTCAACGCATATTGCGCGTCTGGACTGTCGGCAGGCCAATCACGCATTCGGTATTGGCGGCAGTAATTCGCCTCAACCCACGTTGCGCAAGTGGGCGGAATCCATCGAACAGCCGATGTACAAGTACGCCGACGCGGGCTGGTGCGCGGAGATCGGTGTTTCGTCCGCACTGCTGGCGCGATTGGGCAGCACGGGCTTCAAGGATATTCTCGACGGCGAGAATGCGTTCTGGAAGTTCTACGGGTCACCTACCCATGACGACCACGCACTGCTGGCAGGGCTCGGCACCGAATGGCAGATTCTCAATACGACCTATAAGCCTTGGCCCTGCTGTCGCTGGATTCATCATCCGTTGACCGCGTTTGCGCAATTGCTCGATCGGCATGCTCTGCGGCCAGATGAAATCACACGTGTAGTGGTACGCGCCAATCCGTTTGCCCTTACGCCAATTTTTCGTGAGCAGCATCCTCGCGATCTGCTGAGCGCCGAGTTCAGCCACGCGCACGCGCTCGCCGCGCTGGCGCACGCGATTCCAGCGGGTCCGCGCTGGTACGCAGCCGCAACGATGGATGATCCGCGCATCGCCGCGCTCCGCGAACGTGTGACCGTTGTGCCCGAACCATCATCGTCGAATATCGCCGAATGGATGACGGGCGGCCAGTGGCGTGGCGTGCCGGGTGGTGTCGACATTCACGCGCGCGGGACGATCTTCAGCGCGACCGCCGACAACGCGATCGGCGATCCGTGGACGGGCGCGACCCGATTCACCGACGAGCAGATCACGCGGAAATTTGGTGTGATGGTCGGTCTCGATGTCAACGGCGACGGCGGCGACGAACTTCGGCGCGCGGCGCGCGACGTCGCTGACGTGGTCATGTCACTCGATGAATTGCCCGTCGAGCGTCTTACTGCCAGCCTTGACGCACTATCCCGGTCGATGCGTGCGCAGGGAGTCGAAGCGTGAGCGAAACCGGCCATGCGGACGCTACTGCAACCGATATCGAGGCGCGCGCCGCTGTGCCGCTCCTGCTGACGCCACCCTTCTTCATGCTGGTCTGCATTACGCTGTGCGGCACGTTTCCGCTACATGTGTTCATCCCTGCGTTGCCATCGGCGGCGCATGATCTCGGCGCTTCGACGTCATCCATTGGCGCGACCATCACGCTCTATGTGATCGGTTTGTCGATCGGACAACTGGTGTATGGCCCGCTTTCCGATCGATACGGCCGACGGCCCGTGCTCCTGGCCGGCCTCGTGCTTTTCACACTCGCCAGTCTCGGCGCGGCCATTGCGCCGACGCTCGAAGCGCTCGAATTTGCACGTGTCGCCCAGGCGTTCGGTGGATGTTCCGGTCTCGTGCTCGGCCGCGCCATTGCGCGCGACGTCAGCGGTGCGATCACGCTGATCCGCAGGCTTGCTTCGCTCAGCATCGCTATGGCGGCAGCAACGGCCATCGCCCCCGTGATCGGCGCGCTACTGGTCGAGCATCTTGGGTGGAGAGCCATTTTCTTTGCACTCAGCGCGGTCAACGCAACCGTCCTGCTGTGCGTCTGGTTCACGGTTCCAGAAACGCGCGCGGTCTCGGGTCATCACACGTTGGCTCGTTATCTGGCTGGCTATGCACGCCTGCTCAGATCGCCTGCGTTCGTCTCGCACACTCTTGGCGGCGCAAGCGCGGGCACGGGGATCTATGCGTTCCTCTCCGCTTCCCCGTTTATTCTCGAGTCGCATTTCGGACTCTCGGGAGCGGCGTTTGGCTGTGCATATGGTGTGCTGGTGGTCGGACTCGCATGCGGGCAGACCACGGCGAAACGGATTGCGGGCAAAGTGCCTGCGCGCACCGCGCTGATCTCGTCGAGTCTCATCATGGCGGCAGCGGCCGCGAGTCTTGTGGTTGCGTATGCGGCGCACGAATGGACGGTCGTGACTGTCATGGCGCCGATGATCGTCATGTTCTACGCGACTGGCCTGTCCAGCCCTTTCGCGATCAGCGGTGCGCTCGATGTCGATGCGTCGGTGGTGGGTGCGGCGGCGGGACTCTACGGCAGTTTGCAAATGGGCTACGGCGCGTTTTGCACGGCTGCGGCAGGCCTCTGGCCGGATAATCCCGCCGTATCGATGATCGCCACCCTGGCTTTGTCCAGCGCAATCGCGTGGCTTTCGTTCAGGTCTGCGCCGCGCCCATTGTCTGCGAAGTGAAGCGATAAACAGACTGCCGATCGAGCTCCCGCGCCGTAGCGATGACCGGCGCCGCGATCAAGCCACTGCACCGCCGTCTACCGGCAACGACACGCCGACAACAAAGCTGGCCGCGTCAGAACACAACCATGCAATGCATTCGGCGACTTCTTTGGGTTCGCCTATGCGGCCCAACGGATTCATCGTTCTGGCCAGCTCAGGCAGACGTTCTCCGAATTTGCTTTCGACAAAAGGAGTCTGCACGAGGCCTGGGCACACCGCGTTAATACGTATGCCACACGGTGCGTAGTCGATGGCCGCCGACCGGGTCAGTCCGAGCACGCCGTGCTTGCTGGCTGTGTAGATAGCAAGCCGCGGCTTGCCCACCAGTCCCGTGCGCGACGAGACATTGACGATCGCGCCGCGGCCGGCTGGCAGCATCGCGCTAATTTCGTGTTGCATCGATAGCCAGACGCCACGCAGATTGATCGATATCAGGCGCTCCCATTGTTCACTTGAAGCATCGACCAGATCGATGGACGTTTCGGACACGCCGGCGTTGTTGACCGCGCAGTCGATCCGCCCGTATTCACTCATGGTCCGCGCGACCATTGATTCGACGGAAGCCGGGGAAGTGATATCGGTTTCCACGAACAACGCTTTCCGACGCTCGTGGCCGAGGCGAGTCGCAAGCGCATTGCCCTCTTCGCGGCAACGGTCGGCGATTACGACACATGCGCCTTCGCTCGCCAGCAATTCCGCAGTCGCCTTGCCGATTCCGGACGCACCGCCTGTAATCAATGCGATCTTGTTCAAGAAGCGCGGCGTGCTGCGCGCCGCAACCGTCGTGTCATTCGTTATTGAAGTTGTTGTCACGCACACCACTCCACAGAAACGCCTTCAGGAAGTGCTCCGGCACGCCGGTGCGAAAGTACTCACCACGTAACGGGCAACGTTTCCAGCCGATAGACTTGCGAAGTGCTGTTGAACGTGAGCGCTTCGACAGGGACGGCAAGCTTCAATTCGGGCAGACGTTTGAACAGCATGCCAAATACTGTATGCAATTCAAGCCGCGCAAGCGGTTGCCCGAGGCATTGGTGAATACCATAAGCAAAGGCTACATGTTCCTGCGGGTTACGATGAATATCGAAGCTATCGGGATTCGGGAATACGGCTGGATCGCGGTTTGCAGCGAAGATCAGGGGATACACCCCTTCTCCGGCGAGAATCTGCTGACCGCCAATCATCACGTTCCCAGTCGCCACACGAGCCGAGTTGAAATGCGCAATGGTATGAAAACGTAGCATCTCTTCGACAGCACTCGACAGCAACGACGGATCAGCCTCAAGCTCAGCGCGCTGATCCGGGTTCATCAATAGCGACAGCGTGCCAAGCCCGATCTGGCTGCTGGTCGTCCCGTGTCCCGCCGAATACAACAGCGACGCAATCCGCACCACCTCTTCCCGCGTCACATTGCCGGGGCGAATCTGCTCGATGACGAGGCGGCTCAGCATGTCGCTGCCATCGCCAGGGTCGGCTTCCTTTTGCGCGATGATCTGACCGAGGTGAGCTTCCATATTACGCACTGCCTGCTGGACCACCTCAGGCGATGCAGTGTGATCGTTTCGGGTGTTGCTCCATGTGCCGAGCGTCGCGTGATCTTCGTACGGCACGCCAAGCAGCGCGGAAATAACCATGGACGGAAGCGGCTGCGAAAAATGCTTGACGAAGTCGACGGGCGGCCCGTGCTCAACCATCCCGTCGATCAGTTCATCGACGAGTTTCCGCACCATCGGACGCAGGTCGCTCATCCTTTTTTGCATGAAGTCCTTCGTCAGCATGCGGCGAAACCGTGCATGATTGGGGTCGTCCATATTGATGAACGCCTGGCGCGAACGCGCCTGCACGGCGCGCGCCGGAGAGATCGACGGATAGCCGGGATGGAACGGGTCGACGCTGAAATGCGGGCTGCCGAGGATGACACGAACATCTTCCCAGCGCGTCGCAATCCATGCGGTCGAGCCATCCCATAACGTGACCTTGGCGAGCGGCTGCTCGGCGCGCAGACGCGCGTATTCGAGTGGAGGGTTGAGCGGATTACCACGCCGTTGAAATGGAAAATCGCGTTCTGTGTCGTCTTGAACCAATACGTCTGAATCCTTTTGCACTGTTACCTCTTCGAAGGTGATCCAGGCTTGACAGTGCAGCAGCGCTGCACTGTCGCGTATTTGTCACTCAATCCGAACGCCACCCGGATGAGGTGCACCTGCAGTCGAAATGTCGAGCGCCCCCCGTCCCGCATCCGCTTTCGAACGTGACTGGCTGACGCGAAACGCAAGAAATGCGGACACGAGAAAGAAGGCGGACATCACATAAAGTCCCGTTCGACTCGTCCCGGTCAGATCGTGCGATATGCCGAGGATCCAGGGTCCCACCAGCCCCGCCGTGCTCGCCACCGAGTTGATGAAGGCAATCGCGATGGCTGCGCGCGCACCGCTGAAGGACATCACGGGGATGGTCCAGAACAACGGCACCGCCGCCTGCACGCCCGCAGCACTGATGCAAAGGCCGACCAGGCCTACGACGGGTGAATCGACTTTTGCCGTGATGCACAGACCGATAGCCGACAGGAGCAGGCTGATCAGCAGATGCCATTTCCGGTCCCCCGTCTTGCGGGACGTCCAGGCTACCAGCGCAATGCCGAATACGGCCGCTAGCCACGGAATAGAAGAAATCAGACCAGCATCGACAGGATTGACGTGAAATCGCTCCTGCATGATCTTCGGAAGGAAATAGGTGACCGCCCAGAACCCGATGATGATGGAAAATTCAAGACCAATATAAAGCCATGTCAAGGAATCGAACACGACGGCTTTGAGTTCTTTCAGGTCGGCTTTCCCATCTCCATGATCCGGCGAAGTCTTCGACAGCAGATAGTCTCGCTCTTCCTGCGTGAGCCATTTCGCCTGTTTAGGGTTGTCGGGAAGAATAAACAGCACGAGGATGCCCATCAGCACCGCGGGTATCCCCTCCAGCGCGAATGCCCAGCGCCATCCGGCAATGCCTGCCACACCATCCATCAAAAGAAGTCCTGCCGTCACGACAGAGCCCAGCGCGAGCGAAACGGGCACACTCAATTCGAGAGCCAGATACGCCTGGCCAAGCAGATGTCGCGGATACCAGAAGGTCAGATAGAACAGCACACCCGGAAAGAAACCCGCCTCGGCGACACCCAGCAGGAAGCGCAACGTATAGAGCATTGGCACACTATGCGTCGCTGAGAGCAGGCATGTGACGATCCCCCAACTGATCATGATTCGCGCGATCCAGAGTCTCGCTCCGAACCGTACAATTGCCATGTTGGACGGGACTTCGAAGACCAGATAGCCGAGGAAGAAGATGCCTGCTGCAAACCCGAACGCAGATGCACTGAGGTTAAGCTCTTTGGAAATGGGGGAGAACAAAACCCCAAGATTGGCGCGGTCGATGTAGTTGATAAAGAAGCAGAGGATCAGAATTGGGATGATTCGAAGCGTGACCTTTAAAAATATCTTCCGTTCAATGGCCGTGTGCGATCCGGAATGTGCAGAATGCTGCGCGACTGGATTATGTTGCATCGTCTCCTCACCAATAAGAATATTCGGGCACTGTCAATTGATCTGCGGTTCTTGAGAACTTGCCAGCCCACGACTGCCTTATCGCCGCTTCTATGGCGGCGTTCAGCAAACGTATAGACAGAGACCGAAATGCGTCGCGTGACGATGCATCGGATATCACATGCGAAATCGTGGAGACGACGAAGCCCCCGGACCACGGAGCATGCTCCGAAGTCCGTGTGCTTCGATTGTCTCTTTGAAGGTCACGCGCAGTTCATGCGCACGAAGGTTGCCGAGTGCCTTGCGACACCGCCTGCGTGTTCGATCTGTCTGAATTGGTTTGTCTGTCGGTAGCTTATGCGTCGACGGTTGCCGCTACCAATACGTTTTTCTGATCCACTCAGACGAAAAATATAGGAACGAAAGCGCTATGCAATCACAACTCATGTCTGGTGATACATGAGTTTCTTCGTATGTGATCGCGGCATTCTGGAGAGAGACACTCAGTGCGGCGCCCTTAATTCTTCGCTTCCGATGTCGGGAGCCACGAGACGTCACCACGCATTCATGCAGGGACGTGCCCTCTGAGGCGGAAACACCTGCCACGACCCGTCGCCGTGACGGAAGAACAACATCGACAACGTACGTGACGGCCGGCAGACCTCAACCCGGACGCAGCGGTGAGGGCCCGCTTCGTCACGCGCCAATCTGACGATACGCGCGGGAGCCCCATGGTCCGGTGCCAGCCACTTTTCAACCAGCCCATGCAACGTTGTTGACTTGCCGTTCATTGCTGACTCGGCGCTGATATAATAAATGTCAGACAAAAACGTGAAAAAATTCAGTCAAAAAAACCCGTTATCGGCAGTTTTAGGCACTGATAGTCTGCGCCCTTGTCCAGTAAGGGGCCGACGGTTGCGAAAATCCCATAATATTAGGCAAACGAAGTCTGTTACCCTGCGCCCTTTCTCCCAGCTTGAACCCGTAAAGATGGATACCCCTTTCAACGAACGCGGCGTGTCGGTCACGCGCAATGCGCTGTCGGCGGCCGGCCAGGTCTTTCCCTTGCGCGAGATCAAGGACGTGCGCGTCGTCACCGTGCAGAAGAACAAACTCGTGCCTTGGGCGATTTCGCTGATCGGTGCCGTGGGCCTGGTGGTCGGCGGCATGTTTGCGTCGCCGGCGGGTGTCGTGGTCGGCGTGATGCTGATCGTCGTCGGCTGGCTCACGTGGATCACGCAGGACGTCACGCATCGCCTGATGGTTCAGACAGCGGGCAGCGAACGCGAGGCACTGTCGAGCATCGATCTGACGTTCGTCGAACGTGTCGCGCAAACGGTCCGCGACGCGCTCGCCTCGGCCACCGCAGCCACCGCCACCGCGCCGAAGAGCCAATAGCACTCGCGCGCCACCGTGCCGTCTTTACACAAAATTGATGGCCCACGTAGCCCTTTTTTGCATCGGGTTGAGACGCCGCCCGCTACAGTGAACGCGTCTCCACAGCCGCGCCGCCCACTTCGCGTCGGCGCATCGACGATGCATACCGCCTTCGCTTCATCGCGCACGCTGCCGCGCCGCGCGCCCGCCATCGAACGCTCCACACAAGCCGCCCTGTCGCTCGTGACGATCGACGTGACCGTGCCCGGCACCTCGTCGGCAGCGGGCCGCAGCGCGCTGCTCGCGGCCCTCGGCGAGGGTTCGCGCCTGTTCGTGATGACTGTCGACAAACGCAACGACTCCATCACGTTTCGCGTCGATGTGATGGCGCGCAGCGTCGGCGATGTGATCGGCGCACTCGCGGGCGTGCTGCACCGCGCGACGATTGGCCGCGTGCGCTCGATCGCTCTCCCGCAACACGCCGCGCAGCAGCACTGAAGCAACACCATTCACCTTCACACATTTTTGCAGGTCGCGATGCTCGCGCGCGTAGAGTCGGCGCTCCTGTCATCTCGCGTGTCCTCGCGCCAGGCCCGCGCACACCGCCGAGCCGGATCGACTGCACCCGCCGAAGCCTGAACGGCTGGCGCAGCTGTCATCGCAGGTCACGCACTACTGCAAGGTGTGTGCGATGTCTGTCCATTTCTACCGGCGCCTGGCCGGCTTTGCGGGCACGTTGATCGTGCTCGCGCTCGCGGCCTCGCTCGTGGCCTGTTCAACGCCGATCTCCACGCCCGCTCCGCCCGAGACGAAGGCGAGCCTCATCAACGAAGGACGCGACGGCCTGCTGGTGATGCTGTCCGCGGAACGCAGCGACAAGCGCGGCCGCGCGTCGATCGGGTTGCCCGTGCAGATGGACGGCAAGGCCGTCTATCTGATGCTCGATACGGGCACAAACGGCGTGCGCGTGCTGTCGAAGGTCTTGCCACGTTCGAGCTATCCCGCGGCGGGCATGCGGACCTCGTACACGTTCGCGACAGACGCGCAGGTTTCCGGCGCAACCGTCACGGTGCCATTCAGCATCGCCGGCACGAAGCCCGTCGATCTCGCCGTGCAAGCCGTCGACGAAGTCAGTTGCCTGAAGACCAACAAGCGCTGCATCGCGCAGGACGGCTACACGGGCGAGTTCGGCTGGGCGTTCTCGGGCATTCTGGGCGTCGGTGCCGACGATCCGCGCGACGCCTGCTGCACGCAGCCGCTGCGTGCGCTGCCCGCGAACATCGGCCAGCGCTATCTGGTGCGCGCCAATCTCGATCGTCCGCTGCTCGTGTTGAGTCCGTCGAACGCGCTGACGAAAGACTTCACGCTCGTCCCGCTCACGATGGGCAAGGACGGCTCCGCGCAATGGCCGACCGGCTGCGTGCAGGTCGGCAGCAAGATGCGCTTCTGCGCGCCCGTCGTGTTCTCGACGGGCGGCACCGACATGATCCGCGTCGAAACCGACAAGGCGCCCGACTGGGCCGACGACGTCGAAGAGCATAAGCCGATCGCGCAAGGCAACTACGACGTGGTGCTGGGCGTGGGCGACTGGGCGCACCGCTTCAACGACGCGCAAACGACGATCGCGAAAGCCGCGCCCGGCGGGAACCGCATCGTGATCGGGCTAATGGCGCTGCAGAACATCGACTTGTACTTCGACTTTGCGCATGGCCAGCTCGGACTGCGCGCGCCACGCAACAACGAGCGCATGGGTAGCTGACGCAACGTCCCTCAAGCAACCGGCACAAAACAGAAAGCCGCCGCGCGATATTCAATCGCGCGGCGGCTTTTTATCATGCGCACATCACGTCACATCACATCGCGTCACTCGAGTTCGAGCGGCTTCACCTTCCAGATATCGCGCGCATACTCGGCAATCGTGCGGTCCGACGAGAACTGCCCCATGCCCGCGACATTCTCGATCGCGCTCATGGTCCAGCCGCGCCGGTCGAGATAGCGCTTGTCGACTTCGTCCTGCGCCTTCGCGAACGCGGCGAAATCAGCGAGCACCATGTAGTGATCGCCCCAATCGACCAGCGTGTGGAAGATGTCCGAGAAGCGCAGTGGATCGTCGGGTGAGAAGAAGCCTGTGCGAATCTGGTCGAGCGCGACCTTCAGTTCGGCATTGTGCTCGTAGATTTCACGCGGACGATACCCCGTCGCGCGCAACTCGTCGACCTGATCCGCCGTGTGCCCGAAGATGAAAATGTTGTCGCGCCCCACGGCATCGCAAATCTCGATGTTCGCGCCGTCCATCGTGCCGATCGTCAGCGCGCCGTTCAGCGCGAGCTTCATGTTGCCCGTGCCCGACGCTTCCGTGCCCGCCATCGAAATCTGCTCCGACAGATCCGCGGCGGGAATGATCAGCTCGGCCACGCTCACGCCGTAGTTCGGCACGAACACGACCTTCAGTTTGTCGCCGATGATGGGATCTTCATTCACCGCCTTGCTGACGTCACCGATCAGCTTGATGATCGTCTTCGCCATCCGGTACGCGGATGCCGCCTTACCCGCGAACATCACGACGCGCGGCACCCAGTCGCGCTCCGGGTTCGCGCGAATCTGGTTGTAGCGCACGATCACATGCAGCACGTTCAGCAATTGCCGCTTGTATTCGTGGATCCGCTTGACCTGTAGATCGAACAGCGCATCGGGATCGAACGTCATCTTCGTGTGCTGCTGCAGGCGCTGGATCAGACGCAGCTTGTTCTGCCGCTTGGCTTCATGAAAGGCGTGCACGAACGACGGGTCGTCGCGCAGATCGCGCAGCTTGCCGAGCTCGAACAGATCGCGCCGCCAGTGCGTGCCGATCTGCTCGTCGATCAGATGCGACATCGACGGGCTCGACTGCGCGAGCCAGCGGCGCGGCGTCACGCCGTTCGTGACGTTCGTGAAGCGCTCGGGCCAGATTTTCGCGAAGTCGGAGAAGATGTCGCGCGTCATCAGTTGCGAGTGCAGCTTCGACACGCCGTTGACCTTCTGGCTCGCGACGATCGCCAGATGCGCCATGCGCACGCGCCGCTGCCCGTATTCATCGACGAGCGAGATGCGCCGGATCATGTCGACGTCATGGCCCGAATGCTCGCTGACGTGCTTCAGAAACTCCGCATTGATCTCGAAGATGATTTCGAGGTGGCGCGGCAACAGGCGCGCGAGCGTTTCGACGTCCCACGTTTCGAGCGCTTCGGGCATCAGCGTGTGGTTCGTGTACGAGAACATCTGCTGGATGTCTTTCCACGCTTTCGCCCACGGCACATGATGCACATCGACAAGCAAACGCATCAGCTCGGGAATCGCGAGCACCGGGTGCGTGTCGTTCAGATGCACCGCGACCTTTTCGGCGAAGCGGCCGAACGTGCTGTGCGTGCGCTGATAGCGGCGAATCAGGTCCTGCATCGTCGCCGACACGAAAAAGTACTCCTGCCGCAGACGCAGTTCGCGGCCGGCGGGCGTCGAATCGTCGGGATAGAGCAGGCGCGAGACGTTCTCCGACATGTTCTTCGCATCGACGGCACGACGATAGTCACCCTGATTGAACGCGGACAGATCGAGCTCTTCCGTCGCGCGCGCGGACCATAGGCGCAGCGTGTTGGTCGCACTCGTCGCGAAGCCTGGGATCACGGTGTCATACGCCATCGCGTTCACGTGCTGCGTTTCGATCCATTCGACGTGACCGTCTCGCTGCACCGTGCGTCCGCCGAAATGCACGATGTATTGCACCTCGGGACGCGGAAATTCCCACGGGTTGCCCGCGCGCAACCAGTAATCGGGCGTTTCGAGCTGCTCGCCGTCGACGATCTGCTGCTTGAACATCCCATATTCATAGCGGATGCCGTAGCCGAAGCCCGGAATGCCGAGCGTCGCCATCGAATCCAGAAAGCATGCCGCAAGGCGCCCGAGGCCGCCGTTGCCGAGCGCGGCATCGGGCTCAAGATCGGTTAGCGCTTCCATATCGACGCCGAGGCCCGAGAGCGCTTCCTTCATCTGATCGTAGATGCCGAGCGCGAGCAGCGCGTTGGTGAACGTGCGCCCGATCAGGAATTCCATCGACAGGTAATACACGCGCTTCACATCCTGCTCGTACTGCAGGCGCGTGGTCTTCATCCAGCGCGCGACGAGCCGGTCGCGCACGGCGAGCGCCGCGGCGTGCAGCCAGTCCTGCGGGCGCGCTGTCACGGCGTCCTTGCCGACGCCGTACATCATGCGGTTGGAGATCGAGCGCCGCAGCGCATCGACGGTACTGTTGAGCTGGTCGAATTCCAGATCCACCGCTGTCATCGAAGCCTCCGGTAAAACGACGCGGCACGCGCTTGATTGCTTGCGTATTGGATGCGGGCGGCGCGAGCCGGTCTGGTGGATAAATAAGCAGAGTAGGACATTTTGCGTAATCCCGCGTCTGCGGCCATTGCGTTACCAAAAGCCCGCTAATCCAAGCAGACAACGCCTACCATTGCGCAGTTCCATGACTGCTGTGTCGGATTTTGCCTGGCTTCACGCTGAAGTCTTTGCATCTGGCACGATGCCGGTGCAGACGGCTCTGTTCCTTGCACTAGTATGGATGAGTAACAAGGCGGATCGGAGACAGTATCGCCGTGCCGCGTCCCGCCGGGTCCTGCTGTAAAGCCGCTAGCGTCGTCGTGCTCCGACGGAGGTCGAAATGAACGCACAATCCGTGCTCGGTATCATCCATGCGCAGGAACTGCTCATTGTGTCCCTGATCCGCGCGCTTCCGCCCGGCGATCGGCGCAAAGTATCCGACGAGTTCCAGGATCAGGTCGAACTGGCCGAAGCGCCCCATCTGAGCGACGGTCACGATCGAGAGATGACCGACGCATTCAAGGCGCACATCCGCAAGCTGTCGATTCTGCTGGCTTCGTGTAACTGACGTTGCGTCGCAGTCGGCGCATTTCGTCCCGTCGACGCGTTCGGGAACCGACAGTTAGTCGCGACGACCACGCACGAAGCCGAGCTTCCAGACAGCTTTCAGAAGACCTGTTTTTGCGCGGCTCCCAGCACGATCCGCGCCGCTCTGTAACAATCGCTTCATTCGCTTCGAGCACGCCCGTCGCCCCATGATGCGGTCGACGCCGATATGCGCCCGCTCAGTCCTCTGCAGAGCCTGTCCTTGTCCGAGAACACACCCAATCCGGCCCGCGTCGCCGACGTGCCCATGTCCGCCGGTCACCGTTTCGCGATGGCCGCGATCATGCTGTCGGTCGCCCTCGCCTCGCTCGATACCGCTATCGCCAATACCGCGCTGCCCGCAATGGCCGCGGATCTGCACGCGAGGCCGGCGGCGTCGGTATGGATCATCAACGCCTATCAGCTGGCGATGGTTGCGACGCTGCTGCCGCTCGCCGCGCTCGGCGACATCGTTGGGCACCGGCGCATCTATATCAGCGGGATCATCGTGTTCACGGCGGCCTCGCTGGCATGCGCGCTATCGCCGACGCTGCCGTGGCTGGCGGGCGCGCGCGTCGTGCAGGGCCTCGGCGCGGCGGCCATCATGAGCGTGAACACCGCGCTGATCAAGCATCTGTATCCGCCGCATCGGCTGGGGGCGGGGGTCGGGCTGAATGCGCTGGTGGTGGGCGTGTCGTTTGCCGTGGGGCCGACGGTCGCGTCGCTGATACTGTCGGTGGCCAACTGGCCGTGGCTGTTTGCCGTCAACGTACCGCTCGGCGTGCTGGCGCTGTCGTTCGCGTTGCCGGGACTGCCGCGCACGCCGCGCGGCACGCATCACTTCGACCGAGTCGCGGCAATGCTCAACGTAATCACGTTCGCCGCGCTGGTGTTCGCGCTCGGCGAAGCGGCACAGCGCGCGTCCACGGCTGTCGTGCTCGGCTCGGCGGCTGTCGCGATCGTATTCGGCGCGCTGCTGATGCGCCGCGAGACGGGCCACCCCGCGCCGATGCTGCCCGTCGATCTGTTCAAGCTGCCCGTGTTCGCGTTGTCGGCGGTCACGGCCGTGTGCTCGTTCGCTGCGCAAGGGCTCGCGTTCGTGTCGCTGCCGTTCTATTTCGAGGATGTCCTGCATCGCAGCCAGGTCGAAACCGGCTTTCTGATGACGCCCTGGCCCGTGATCGTTGCGCTCGCGGCGCCGTTCGCGGGACGGTTGTCGGACCGCTATCCGCCGGGACTGCTCGGCGCAATCGGCCTTGCGATTCTGTGCGCCGGCATGGCGGCGCTCGCGATGCTGCCGCCGCATCCGAGCGTGATCGACATCTCGATCCGCATGGCAATCTGCGGCGCGGGCTTCGGATTTTTCCAGTCGCCGAATCTGAGGGCGCTGATGGCGAGCGCGCCGCCGCATCGCAGTGGTGGCGCAAGCGGGATCATCGCGACGTCGCGGCTGATTGGGCAGACGACGGGCGCGGCCCTGGTTGCGTTGAGCTTCAGCATTGCCGGACGTCATGGCCCGACGCTTTCGCTGGCGACGGGCGCCGTGTTCGCGGGGGCTGCGAGTATTGCGAGTGGATTGCGGCTGTTTGCACCGTCGCATCGGGGGCAGGCTAGCGTCACGGTTACGACGGTTACGGCGAAAGAACAGTAGGTAGCGAGGGCGAGTATTGCGCTCGCCGCCACTGCGCTTCACGCGAACCCGGCGTGAAGCGATGCCCCTCACTTACCGCGCAAAATACTCCTTCACCGCCGTCACGAACGTATCGATATCCGCACGCGACACATCCATATGCGTGACAAACCGCGACGCATACAACATCTGCGTAAGGATGCCGCGCTCCTTGAGCCACACTTCGAGCGGCGCACAATGCTCTTGCGGAAACTGCGCGAACACCATATTGGTGGCCTGCGACTGCACCTTCACCTGATCGATCTGCGCAAGCGCCGCCGCCAGATGCGCGGCGTTGTCGTGATCTTCCGCGAGCCGTTCGACGTTGTGATCCAGTGCGTACAGACACGCAGCCGCCAGCACGCCGGCCTGCCGCATGCCGCCGCCCAGCACCTTGCGCCAGCGATGCGCAACGTCGACCAGCGCCTTGCTGCCCACCAGCACCGAGCCCACAGGCGCGCCTAGCCCTTTCGAAAAGCAGATCGAAACCGTATCGAAAGGTGCACACAGCGCTTCGACGGGCTGCTTCGACGCGACGGCCGCATTGCAGACGCGCGCGCCGTCGAGGTGAGTCGACAGCCCGCGATCGCGTGCAAGCTGCGTGGCCTCGGCGACGTAACCCGCCAGCAGCACCTTGCCGCCGATGGTATTTTCCAGCGCCAGCAGACGCGTGCGCGCGAAGTGATTGTCGATGGGCTTGATCGCGGCGGCGATCTTGTCGAGAGGAAGCGAGCCGTCGAGCGCGTTCTCGATCGGCTGCGGCTGGATGCTGCCCAGCACGGCCGCGCCGCCACCTTCGTACTTGTACGTGTGCGCCGCCTGGCCGACGATATATTCGTCGCCCCGCGCGCAATGCGCCATCAGCGCGGCGAGATTGCTCTGCGTGCCGCTCGGGAAGAACAGCCCGGCCTCCTTGCCCGCGCGCTCGGCGACGGTGGCTTGCAGCCGCAGGACCGTCGGATCGTCGCCCCAGACGTCGTCGCCGACTTCGGCGGCTGTCATCGCCGCGAGCATGTTCTTGGTCGGACGGGTCACGGTATCGCTGCGCAAATCGATCATGTGCTTTTCCTCGAGGATGACGGGGCGCCCCACTGACAACGGCACAACGCGTGAAGCGCGCGATTGAATCCGCAAGTTTATCAACTCCGCCGGGACGAGGCAGCCTGGCCGCTCTGCCAGGTGCCATGCGTCGAATGGTATTCGTAAAACTTCGTCACGTAAGCTTTTCGAAGGCCATCGCAGGCAGGTATCGTTGCGGCCTCGCCGTTTCGGATACCTCACATTCTGCCCGATCGACGAAATCGGCCGTTGGTTCAAGTTTCCCGTCCAAAAGCCGATACATGCAGTTGCCGAACAAACTGAGAGATCTCGCTTTGAAGACGAAGACATTGCTGGCGTCGCTTGGCGCCTGCGTTGCGTTGTGTGCATGCGCGCCGTCACTGCCCGTTCAGGGCGCACACCTGACGCCGGTGGCAGCCACTCAGCAGCAACGCATCCGGGTGGTCGACACGGTGCACGTCCGACTCTCGACGGGGTATTCACGGCGCATATCGAGCGGCTCGCTCTGGCGTCTCGCGGGCGAGATTCCCCAAGGCTTCGCGTACAAGCCAGTCAACGACGTTTTCACCGTCGAAGGCCGGCAGATGCATGAAGCCTGGCTCGTGGTGAAGGGCGACCGTCTGGTGGGCTTCTATCTACCCGGCGAATCGCACTTCTCGCCGCTCGATCCCACTACATCGATAACCACCGAGGCCATTCATGATTAAGCTTTCCCGCGTTCTGATCGCCGCTTCCGCGGCCGCACTGCTGGCAACGGGCTGTGCCAGCGGACCGGAATTCAAGGACGTCGCATCGTCGATTCCGACCATCAAGGAATCGCAGGGCCGGATTTACTTCTACCGCTCGAACTCGATGTTCGGCGCGGCTGTGCAGCCGGACATCAACCTGAACAGCCAGGTGGTCGGCAAGTCGAAGCCGGGCGGCTTCTTCTACGTCGATGAGCCGGCGGGCGACTATGTCGTCTCGACCACCACGGAAACCGAGAAGACCCTGACGTTTCATCTGGACGCCGGCGAGACCAAGTACGTGAAGACGAGCATCGGTCTGGGCCTGCTGGTTGGGCGCATCATTCCGTCGCTCGAATCGACGGAAGAAGCCAACGAGCATCTGCAAGGGCTGCATTACATCGGCACGCCGACCACGGCGGCAGCGAAGTAAGCCTGCATGATTCAATCGGCCGGCGGCGTGCGTCGCACCCGCCGGCCGTCGCGACTTCATCGCACGAAAGAGACAGAGGCGCAGCCGCGCGTACTCAAGGCGTCTCCAGCGCCCACTCCTTCGAATCGAACGTGTCCGCGAACACCTCGAAGTCTTCGATCGGCAGTGGCCGGCAGAACAGATAGCCCTGGTACGCCTGACACCCCGCATCGGCCAGAAACTGCCGCTGCGCTTCCGTCTCCACACCTTCCGCGATCACACCCAGGCCGAGACTCTGTGCGAGCGTGACAATGGCGCGCGCGATCACGGCATCGTTCGGATCGTCGAGCACGTCGCGCACGAACGACCTGTCGATCTTCAATTGCCCCAGCGGCAAGCGCTTCAGATAAGACAGCGACGAATACCCGACGCCGAAATCATCGAGCGAGAACACCACGCCTTTCGTGCGCAGCAACATCATCTTGCCGATGATGTCCTCGACGTTGTCGACCAGCACGCTCTCCGTCAACTCGAGCTTCAGACGGCTCGGTTCGGCGCCCGTGCGCGCGAGCGCGTCGAGCACGGTGGCGACGAAGTTTTCCTCGCGTAGCTGCTGTGCGCTCACGTTGACGGCGATCGACAGATGCGCCCGGTCCGAGCGCGTGGCCCACTGCGCGAGCTGCCGGCAGGCCGTATCGAGCACCTTGTCGCCGACCGCCAGAATCAGTCCCGTCTCTTCGGCGAGCGGAATGAATTCGGCAGGCGGCACGAGGCCATGCTCGGGATGCTGCCAGCGCACCAGCGCCTCGGCGCCCGTCACGCGGGCGCCATTGAACACCTGTGCCTGGTAGTGCACGAGCAACTGGTCTTCGTCGATCGCGCGGCGCAACGCCGCCTCCAGCGCCGCGCGCTCCATCACTACCGTCTGCATGGCCGGATCGAAGAAGCAGATGGCGTTGCGCCCGCTTTCCTTCGACTTGTACATCGCCAGATCCGACTGCTTCAGCAACTCGTCGATCGATGTTTCGTGGCCCGTGAACAGCGTCGCGCCAATGCTCGCGGTCGTGCGGAAGTCCGTGCCTTCGAGGTAGTAAGGGCTCGAGAGCGCGGCCAGCACCTTTTCGGCGGCGCTCTCCGTCTCGCTCGCTGCTTCTTCGCGGATGCGGCTCAGGTCGCCCAGCACGATCACGAACTCGTCGCCGCCCATGCGCGCGACCGTGTTGCCCTCGCGCACGCTCGCCAGCAGGCGTCGCGCGACCTGGCTCAACAGCAGATCGCCCTTGTCGTGACCGAGCGTGTCGTTGAGCGTCTTGAAGTTGTCGAGATCGACGAACAGCAGCGCGCCGTGCGTATGGTTCTGCGCGCTCAGCGCGATCACCTGTCTGAGCCGGTCGCGCAGCAGCGTGCGGTTCGGCAGATGCGTGAGCGCGTCGAAAAACGCCAGTTCCTTGATCTGCTCTTCCGCGAGCTTGCGCTCGGTGATGTCGTAGTGCGTGCCGACATAGTGCGTGACGCGGCCGTCGTCCGCCTTTACGGCCGTGATGGTCAGCCACTTCGGGTAAATCTCGCCGTTCTTGCGGCGGTCCCAGATTTCGCCCTGCCATCCACCCACGCGCCGGATCGTGTCCCACATGTCGCGGAAAAACGCGGCATCGTGCCGTCCCGAGCTGAGGATGCGCGGGTTCCTGCCGATCACGTCTTCGGCCGTGTAGCCGGTGCACTCGGTGAACGCGGAATTGACGCGCAGGATCGTGCCGTCGGCGTCCGTGACCATCATGCCTTCGAGCGAATCGAAGGCGACGGCGGCGATGCGTAGTTCGGCCTCGCTCTCGCGCACTTCGGCCGTCATCTTCGACGCGAGCCGCATCGCGCGGCTGCGGCCGCTCGCGAGGCTCCATGCGAGCAACGCGAGCAGCAAGCTCAGGCCCGCGCCCGTGCAGGCGATCAGCAGCTTCGCGTTGCGGCCGAAGCGCGCCTTGAAGTCGGGCTGCGCCGTCATCGACAGCGTCCAGTCGTGGCCACCCACCACGAGGTATTCGTTCGCGGAGATCACCTCGAGGTTCTTCGGCTCCGGCGAGCCGTACAGCAGCGCTTCGGACGACGTCTGCGTGCCGTCGTAGATCGACAGGTAGAGGCCGGGCGGCTGCTCGCCGTAAAGGCTCGCCAGCACGTCGCGCATGCGGAACGCCGCATACACCCAGCCGAGCAGATGCGCGCGGCGGTCCTCGACGTTGTCCTGCGGCTCGCCGCGCGCGTAGATGGGCAGATACATCACGAAGCCGGCAACGGGCGGCGCGCCCGCGTCCGACGCCAGTTGCACCTTGCCCGACACGACGGCAAGGCCGGAATCGCGCGACTTTTCCATCGCCAGCCGCCGCACGGCATTTGCCCACGAATCGAAACCAAGCAACGCATTGCCCGCGCCGGAGATCGGCTCGCGCGCGATCAAGGGCGCGTAGCCGTTGCGCTCGCCAGGCGGATTGATCGCGTAGTGACGGCCCGTGCGGATACGCATGTCGGCCATGTGCGCGTCCCGCCGTTCTGCAGGCACCCATTGCACGACGCCGATCGCCTGCACGCCCGCGAAGTTTGCGTCCGCGTTGATCGCGCCGAGGTAGCCGTGAAACGCGTCGAGATCGAGCGAGCCGCGCGCCGCGAACATGCCCTGCACGCCGCGCAGCATCTGCTCGTAGGTCGCCATCCGCTGCTCGATGCGGCTGACGGCATCGCCCAGTGCGAAATTGAATTCGGAAAGCAGCTCGCGCCGCGCGGCCTGGCGCTCGTGATCCCACACTGACCAGGTGATGCTCAACCCGGTCAGGAGAATCAGCAGCGGCAACAGGACGAGGCGCGCGCGGTTCATCGTGGTACGGAGAAGTCGACCATCGAGTCCGCGAGTTCAGGTTTGAAGTATTTCCTGAAAATGCGGCGCACCGTGCCGTCCACGCGCATCTCCTCGACAAGGGCGCGCCATTTCTCCCGCTCCTGCGGCGACAGCGCCCTCTTCGACATGATGAGACCGTGCGGCACGGCGGCGTCGTTGAATTCGATGATGGTGGTGATGTCGCGGATGCGCTTCTCATCCAGCGCCGGATAGTCGAACGGCTCGATGATCATCCCCTGAATGGTGCCGCGCATCAGCGCCTGGTAGAGCGGCTCCAGCCCGCCCGCCTGACTGATGCGATTGGCTGCAGCGAGCGTATCGACCAGTTCGTTGGCGGACTGACTATACCGGAAGCTTCTTATGACACCGAGTTGAAACTGGTCGTTGTGTTCAAAATCGGACAAGTGCCGGATGCCGGCATCCTTGCGCACGAGCAGGTAGAACTTGTCGCTGAAGTACCAGGCGAATTGCGCGTAGCCGTCGCGCTCGTCGTTGGTGATGCCGGACAGGCTGAAATCGAGCGCGCCGGACTCGATCAGCTTCCAGATGCGCGCCCGCGACATCAGGCTCACGCGGATATCGCAGCCGCTGCGGCGGCTCAGTTCGTCGGCGAAATCCTTGTCGATGCCCGCGTTGGTGTCCTGCGAATACAGCAGGCCATGGTCGTGCAGCGCGAGTGTGAACGGACGCGTGCAGTCGGGGCCGCCCGCAGCAAATGCACGCGTGCTGGCGGCACCCAGTGTCGCGAGCACGACTAGCAAGCCTATGAGTCCGCGGTGAATCACGCTGATGCTCCCCGTTGTTCGGTGGTGGGTGGTGCTTGCGTCCGCTGCGCGCGGATGGCCGCTCGCGAGACGATGGCGAGCCTACGCGAAAACGGACCATTCGGGTTAACGGCAAAAAGACAGCTGACTTGACCTGGGTTTTGCCTGGTGCTTCGCGAGGATGACTGAACCGCTCGACAGCGCAGACTCACCTGCTTGCAAATTTCATTTCACTAACGGCGCACGCGCCTTGTCATTGGAACCGCACGTCGACCGCGAACAGTTCTGCTGCATTGTCGTTGATCGCGCAATGACGGCCGGTCTCGACGGTATGGAGCGTGACATACAGACGTTTCAATTCTTCGTGCGTGCCTTTCGGGTTCGCGAAGCGCATCGATTCGATCTGCGCGTCGGTGACGTCGTCGGGCTTCGACAGGACAGGCGTGCAGGTCAGGCGGATCGGCTGTCCATCATACGTGCTGGCGATGCCTGCCGTGGTCGCGTCGTCGATGCCTTTCACAACAGACGCGCCGCCGATCCTCACGTCGTAGACGTCGTGCGCGAACGAGCCTTGCGTCACGCAAAACTCGGCGGACTTGCCCGGCTGGCCGTTGAGCGTCGCTGCACGGCAGGTCGTTTTTCCGGGCACGGCATCGAGCGTGGCGGCCTCGGCTGCGGGTGACGCGGCATCGACGGGGGCTGACGTGAAGATCGACGAAGCAGCCGCAAGCGCGGCAAAACAGGCAAACAGTTTCAGTTTCATTTGAAAGCGCTTTAACAAAAAACCTTATGGGCAATTTCGGAACGACGCGACGATCACGCCACCGCCGCCACGAAAATCGCATTGTTGACGGCATGCAGCAGGACGGGCATCGCGAGGCCCTGGGTCTTTTTGGCAAGCCAGCCGGCCACGAGCGCCAGCAGGAACAGATAGGCGAACGCGCGCAAGTCCTGGTGCATCGATGCGAACACTACTGCCTGAAGCACGTTCGACCAGCGGAAGCCAAGGTGCCGTGACAAGCCGCCCAGCAGCGCGCCGCGAAACACCAGTTCTTCGATGACGGGGACGGCCACGCAAAGAATCGCGACGGCGAGCGGCAGCGAACCCATTGCCTTCGCGCCGATCACGATCGAATGGGCGAACGACACGACGCTCGTCTCCGCGACGTGCGGCGCGCGCGACGCCGTCGCCCAACGCAACACGTTCAGACTGAGAACGCCCGCCGCAGGCAGGATCCACACGGGCTTCCACGCGCCTTGCCCCCACCAGCTGCGCCACGCGATACGCTTCGCGATCCACGCGAGGCCGGCCGCCGCAAACAGCAGCGTCCATAGGTACGACACAACGAGATCGCTTTGCCAGCCGACACGCCCGACCTTGTCCTTCACCTGCGCGATGAGCGCCGTTCCCGAGTGAAACGACATCACCAGCCAGAGCGCGATCAGGAACAGGCTTAGCGCATACCACGCATGCCTCAGCCCGATACCCGCGAACAGCGGCTCGGACAGCTTGCCTTTGCGCAAGCGCACTACGCCGCGATAGTGAACGGGAAACAGCAGCAGGCCCGGCAAGCAGGCGAACATGGCGACCATCGTCAGGTCGCCGGCGGCAAGCGGAAGCAGATCGAGCCTGAAGGCGACGGGGGGATCGAGAGCCAGCAGATGCGCGTAGGCCGACGACAGCCGCACCGCGTTGCGCGAGCGCGAATACTCGTCGGCGATCACGGCGGCGGCAGCGTTGGCATCATGTGTATCGAAGGCGACGTCCAGCCGCAATTGCCGCAACTGCGGCGACTCGTTCTTGATGGGCGTCTTGTCGGCCGACAGAATGGACTGCGCCGCGATCGAATTTCCTGCGTGCTGAAGGGCTCGGGCGTGCGTGTACGTGTCGATCTTCAAGCCCGCTTTTTCGGCCCTGTGCAATTCGTCGAGCGCCGCCGCGGACGTCAGCACGTCCACTGCCGTGTTGATGCGCCGGGACTCCGTCCAGGCCATCTTTGCAACGGGCGACGCCGCCAGCATCGCCACCCCTTCCTGCACCTTGCCATGCCCGCCGAGATACCGGACGGCCTCCAGCAACTGCGGACTGTCCGGGTCCAGATGAGCGGCGATCACGGCTTCCTCGCCAGCGCGTCTGTCGTCTTTCTGCCAGGCGTACGCACGCGACAACGCTGCATGCAGCCGCGCCCGCTGCGCCGGCGTCCAGTTCGCCGAACGCATGACGAGCGGCTCGCCGAAACTGGTGGCGTCCTTGCCGAAGCGCTGCTCGAGATTGAAGAGCAACGCGTCGGGATTCGACGGGAACTGCTTGTCGAGGCGCGTGCGGCACGCTTCGAGATCTTTCGACGCGACACCGGACCACGCAAGCTCCTCGGACCATGCAAAGCGCTGGATGAACGTGCAACGTGCGATCGCCAGCGCGGCGTCGTTGGGTTGCTGGTTCTGGGCGTGATCGTAGGCGTCCAGCACGTTCTTGTACGCAACCTGCTGCTGGTCCGAGACCAGGCCGGCTGCGCGATCAGCGGAGTGCAGCAGATCGGGCGCCGGTGTCGTCGCGCTGCTGGCGTGACAGATCCCGCACATCAGCGCGACACCCAACGACAGCAAGCGCTTTTTTATCGACATCATGGCCTGTCGCACATCGCGCCCGAGGAATCGGCGAACGTCGACGCGCCTGCGCATGCGGCCGTGAAGAAAAAGCCGATAAGCCTGGACCGTGGCGTCCCGACCTCTCTCAGATAGTTGTACATGACTCTTGTCTCGCAGAACCCGTCCGCGCGAGGCGTGGCGCTAGCCATCACGCGCAAAAACGGCATGTCGCTCGAACATGCTTACGGCAACGAGTCACGGAAACTTTAGAAGCGCGAAAACGCGGAGTTATCGGTTGACGAGCCATTTGACAATTCGAATCCAAAGGCTCAAAAGCAACGCGCCCACGATCTCGACGATCGTGGGCGCGAAACGAAGCCCGAACCCGTTTTAAACGAAGGAAACGCGCGTGCTCAGTGGCCCAGCGATTCCAGCTTTGCTCCCGCCACCTGGCTGGCCTGCGGCCTCGCCATCTGCTTGACCAGCAGCGCGACGCACGCAACCAGACCGGCAATCGCAATCGTCGCGAACACGCCGGAAAACGTGAAGTGCCGGCGCGTCAGTTCCGCGACGAGAAACGAGCCGGCAATGCCGCCGAAGCGCCCGACGCCAAGCATCCACGCGACACCCGTGCCGCGCCCTTCCGTCGGATAGAACGCAGCCGCGAGGGCGGGCATCGATGATTGCGCGGTGTTCATCAGCACGCCGGCGATGAACACGATCGCCACCAGCGCGCCGACATTGCCCGCCGCCTGCCCGATGCAGTACACGCTGATGGCCGTCAGTGCGTAGCACACGGCAATCACGCGGTTCGCATTGAAGCGGTCCATCAGCACGCCCGCCAGCACCGCGCCGACGCCGCCGAGCGGGAACAGCGCTGAGATCAGCGTCGCGCTCTTCGGCGTGAGGCCCGCGTCCTTCAACAGAATCGGCATCCAGTTGATCGACGCATAGAAAATCACTAGGCCCATGAAATACGTGAGCCACAGCATCACCGAGCCGACCATGTACGAACGCGACAGCACGACGCCGAGCCCCTTGCTGCCCGTTTGCGGCGCCGTCTCCGTCATCACGAACGATCCGGCGTTCAGCGCCTGCGACGAGATGCGCGCGAGCGTCGCGCGAATCCGTTCGACGGGCTGACTGCTCGCCACCATGAAGCGCACCGACTCGGGCATCTTGAGCAGCAGCACGACACCGAGCAACAACGGCGTCACGCCGCCGAGCATCAGCACGGTGCGCCAACCGAAATGCGGGATCATCCACGCGGCGAGAAAGCCGCCAAATGCCGCGCCCAGCGGAAAGCCGCAGAACATCAGGTTGATCACTGTCGCGCGCCGGCGGTCCGGGCAGAATTCGCCCATCATGGTTACGGCGTTCGGCATCGCGGCGCCGAGGCCGACGCCCGTGATGAAGCGCAGCACGGTCAATTGCCCGATGCTCGACGAAAACGCCGACGCGAGGCACGCGATGCCGAACAGGAAGACGGACGTGAGCAGCAGCGACCGGCGTCCGAGCCGGTCGGACAGCGGACCCGAGCCGAGCGCGCCGCACGCGAGGCCGAACAGCGCGGCGCTCAGCACGGGCGCGAGATCAGGCCGCGACAGGCCCCACTCGGTCAAGAGCGATGGCGCGATAAAGCCGATCGCCGCCGTGTCGAAACCGTCCAGCAGGACGATCACGAAGCACATGAAAAACACGAGCCATTGAAAGCCACCGAATGGCTGCTCGTTGATGAACGTCTGAACGTTCACGACGGAAGTGCGGTTCATCGACTGTCTCCTGCTACGCACGACGCAATGCTGCGCCTGTGATCCTATATTGCCTCAGAAGCGAGGCGCGATACGCATGCTCGTGACGAACACGGTGCGCGATACGAAGAAGAAGACGTCACGCGCCATTGTTCGTATATCGCACAATCTTTCAGATTGCGAACACTTTATCGTTTTGCATCGGCAAGCGTCAACGAAGGGTTATTACTGATGGATCGGTGTTGGGACGGCAGATGCAGCACGTCGGGCATCTCGCGACAACGAACGTGCTTCACGCGACCTCGACTTTTCATCGAGCATGCTCTGTGACGTTTTAGACTGAAAAACAAGGCAAAAACTGAAACGACAATAGATTTGGATGCCTTATCAAATACGTGTTCATGTCACGGAAACGGACAGCATCCGCCCCAACGATCATCCTTACATACGCGACGACAGAAGACCGTGCCGCCCGCCAAATAGTCGGGCGTGAAGCACAGCCATCGTCCCATTTCGACTCAATCGACGCGTTCCCACGACACCCACATACTTACAAACAAAAAACTTTCCTTACTTTTTACTTTCATATATAACGACAAGGCATGTCGCGAACACGCCTGTCTCGCACATGTCCTCAGCCCACCCGTGCTAGCCGGTGGGCTTTTTTTTGGTGTATTCGCTTAATCGCAGGTCACATACAAATTCCTTTCATCAGTCCATACCTCTCGGTGAAAACCCCTCCACTCTTTCACTTGACTTACTTGATATATCACATATCGTATGGAATCTATCAGCGTCGCATTTTTAGCGCCGGTGATCGGAAGAGCCGCTCAGGCCCCCGCAAAACTCAACAGGCAAGTTTCGCAACTATCGTGCACGCGACGTGAGCGGCGCTGAAGCGCCCCCTCCCGTCGTCAAAGGAGACAGCGATGAAGACAGAGCATCAGGAAGGGCCGTCGTCGTGGTATGCATCACCGTGGGTGCAGCTCGTATTCGGCGTGGTCTGCATGGCGATGATCGCCAACATGCAGTACGGCTGGACCCTGTTCGTCAACCCGATCGACGAGAAGTATCACTGGGGCCGCGCGGCCATTCAGGTTGCGTTCACAATCTTCGTCGTGACGGAAACCTGGCTCGTGCCGATTGAAGGCTACCTCGTCGACAAGTACGGGCCGAAGCCGGTCGTGGTCGGCGGCGGGCTGCTTTGCGCCGTCGCCTGGGTGATCAACTCGATGGCGTCGTCGCTGCCGCTGCTGTACACCGCGGCCGCCATCGGCGGGATCGGCGCGGGCGCTGTCTACGGCACGTGCGTCGGCAATGCGCTGAAGTGGTTTCCGACCCGCCGCGGTCTCGCGGCCGGGATCACGGCAGCCGGCTTCGGTGCGGGTTCGGCGGCGACCGTCGTGCCGATCGCCAACATGATCAAGCACAGCGGCTACGAGGCGACCTTCCTGTGGTTCGGCCTCGGCCAGGGCATCGTCGTGTTCCTGCTCGGCATGTTCCTGCTCGCGCCGTCCGCCAGCGTGCTGGCGTCCGCGAAGAGCGCGCTGTCCAGTGCCAAGCGCCTCGTGCACAACGCGACGCCGCGCGAGGTGGTGTCCGCGCCGGTCTTCTGGGTCATGTACCTGATGTTCGTGATGATGGCGGCAGGCGGCCTGATGGCGACGGCGCAGCTCGGGCCGATCGCGAAGGACTTCGGCTTGCACGACTCGCCCGTTTCGCTGCTTGGCCTGACGTTGCCCGCGCTGACCTTTGCGCTGACGATCGACCGTGTGCTGAATGGTCTGACGCGTCCGTTCTTCGGCTGGATCTCGGATCGCATCGGCCGCGAAAACACGATGTTCATCGCGTTCGCCATCGAGGCCGTCGGCATTCTCGCGCTGTCGAAGTTCGGTCAGAGCCCGGTGGCGTTCGTCGTGCTGACGGGTATCGTGTTCTTCGCGTGGGGCGAAATCTACAGCCTGTTCCCCGCCACCTGCGGCGACACGTTCGGGCCGAAGTTCGCGGCCACCAACGCCGGCCTGCTTTACACGGCGAAGGGCACGGCAGCGCTGCTGGTGCCGTTCACGAGCATCGTCACGGCAGCGACGGGCAGTTGGCACGCCGTGTTCATGCTGGCGTCGGGCATGGCCGCCGTCGCCGCATTCCTGGCGCTCTTCGTGCTCAAGCCGATGCGCCGCGCTTACACGCTCCAGCATTCGGAGGCGTCGCTGGACACGCCGTACGGTTCCTCGACGCGCATCAGCGACTCGGCGCGTATTTCGGCTGAAGGAGGCTGATCGGCAGCACGTGTTTTGAGGTTGTCAGGATGCCCGTTTGCCAGCGCGCGACGGGCATCCGTCATTCCGGAAGCTTTAAGCACTACCGCTCTCGCACGTCATTCCTGGCGCACTCTGTAGCAGCGGGCGTGACACACTGCCCTCATCCTGCCGCCAGCTGTCCAGTTCCGCGCCGCGCATCCGACCCTGCACCAATCTGGCACGAACCGTGCGCGCCACGCAGTCGCCGATACGCACGCCTCCGCTCCAGCAACGCTTCGTCGCCGCAATCCGTCGAATCCGCGGGCGTACGTGTCGCCCTTCCGACACTGGCCGACCGCAGAGGCGAATCCGATGGACCGCGAAGAGCTACTCGAAGACTGGCGCACGCTCGCGCTCGATATCGAGCATCAGGTGGAAAACGCAGTCATCGGGCAGCCCGAGACCATCCGGCTGATCAACGTCGCGCTGTTCGCGCGCGGCCACGTGCTGCTCGAAGGCGGTGTCGGCGTCGGCAAGACGACGATCCTGCGTGCGTTCGCACGGGCGATCGGTGGCGATTTCGAGCGCGTCGAAGGGACGATCGACCTGATGCCGGGCGATCTCGTCTATCACACGTATGTCGATGCCGAGGGCAAGCCGCGCATCGAGCCCGGACCGCTCATCAAGCACGGCGAACGGCTCGCCACCTTCTTCTTCAACGAGATCAACCGTGCGCGCCCGCAGGTGCAATCGCTGCTGTTGCGCGCGATGGCCGAGCGCTCGGTGTTCGCATTCGATCGCGAATACCGCTTTCCTTATATGACCGTGTTCGCCGACCGCAACAAGGTCGAGAAGGAAGAAACCTTCGAACTCGCGGCGGCGGCGCGCGACCGATTCATGTTCGAACTGAATATGTCGACGCCCGAGGACGCGGCCGCACGGCGCGCGCTCGTCTTCGATCCCGACTTCCACGACACGGAAGCGCTGCTCGCGCGCGTCACGACCGACGTGCTGCCGTGGCAACGGCTGAACGCGATTGGCGCGAGCATTCAACGGACGATACACGCGAGCGAGGCGATCGAACGTTACGCGCTCGACATCTGGCGCGCGACCGAAAACCCGTTGCAGTTCGATATCACGCTCGACGACGTGGACATGCAGCGCCTGATTCTCGCCGGGGCGAGCCCGCGCGGTATGAGCGCGCTGCTGCGGGCGGCGCGCGTGGTCGCGTGGCTCGACGGGCGCACGTATCTGATGCCCGAGGACATTCACCGCGTGCTGCTGCCGACACTCGGGCACCGCGTGTACTTCACGCCCATCTACGAGTTGCGCCGCCAGGAACTCTCCGATGCGCTGATGACGCAGATCGTTTCGAGGATCGCGGCGCCGTGAACACGTTTGCGGAGTTCCAGTACCGGCTTCCCGTGCGGGTGTCGGGTGCGCGGCCCGGCGGGCATCGCGGGTCGAGCGTCGGCATCGGCCAGGAGTTCGCGGCGCACACGCGGCTGTTCGATCATCCCGATCCACGCCGGATCGATGTGCGCGCAAGCATTCGCAGCGTGCAGCGCGAATGGCTCGTGCGCGTGCACCGGCAGCGCGTGGCCGTGCCCGTGCATGCCGTCGTCGATGTGTCCGCGTCGATGCGCTTCGGCGCCGCGAGCACGAAGCTGGAAGTGGCAGCGGCGTTCGTCGAAGCGCTCGGGCATAGCGCGTTTCGCATCGGCGACCCGGTCGGCATGCTCGCATTCGACGACGACGCGCGCGAGGATCTTTTCGTGCCCACGCGGCACGCGCGCGGCATGGGTCCGCTGATGGCGGAACTGTTGCGCGATTGCGCGCCGCGGCAAACGCGCGCGCAGTCGCGCGAGCGCGGCTTGCGCGATATCGCGACGCGTCTTGCTGGCCGCGCGTGTCTCGTCTTTCTCGTGTCCGATTTTCATTGGCCGCTGGCCGCGCTGCCCGGACTGCTCGACACGCTGACTCACGCTTGGGTCGTGCCCGTCGTGCTGTGGGACCGCGCGGAAATCGAGCCGCCGTCGCACAACGGCTGGATGTCGCTCGTCGATATCGAATCTGGCGAAATGCGCTCGATGTGGATGCGCGATTCCGTCCGCGAGGGCTGGCGCAGCGCCGTCGCGGAGCGGCGCGCGCAAATCAATGCGCTGTTCGCGCGTCACGGCATCCGCCCGTTCTTCAATCAAGGCACGTTCGAACCCGAAGCGCTCAGCCGATACTTTCTCGAGATGACGGCATGATCCGCATCGGCACCTGTGCGACGGCTCTCGCATGCGCGTTGATGATCGCAAGCGCGTGCGTTCGCGCAGAACCCGCGACCGTACAGCAGCCACGTGCCTTCGGCCACGTGCTCGGCGACATCGTGACGCAACAGGTGCTGCTCGGCCCGGACGATCGCGCCGCCGAATTGTCGGCGATGCCGTCGACGGGCCGCGTCAACGCGTGGCTCGAACGGCGCCCACCGTCGATCAGCACGGATGCCGACGGCCACCGCTGGCTCGTGCTCGACTACCAGGTGATGAACTCGCCGCGTGCGCCCGCCGTTACCTCGACGCCGCCGCTCCAATTGCGGCTCGCATCGGGCAAGACACTCGATATCGCGGCAAGCCCGCTGTCGATCGGTCCGCTCGCGCCGTTGGGTCTCGCCGACGCCGGACGCCTCGCGGGACTTCAGCCCGACCGGCTGCTCGCGCCCGAATCGACGGCGCCGCTGCGGCGCGCGTTGACCGTGTGGATCGCGCTAACCGTCGCGGTGATGATCGCGTGGCTCGGCTGGTGGCTATGGCGCAACCAGCGCGACGCGCGGCAGCTTCCGTTTGCGAAGGCATGGTCGCGTTTCGGGCGGCAGGACGACGCCGCACTCGAAGCGAATCCCGATGCCTGGCGCGGTCTGCATCGCGCGCTCGATGAAGCGGCGGGCCGTGTCGTGCTGGCCGGCTCGGTGCCGGACCTGACGGCGAAAGCGCCACATCTGCGTGAGCTTCAGCCGCAACTCGAACAGTTCTTCCAGCGTTCGTCAGACCGGTTCTTCAGTCAGTTGCCGGTAGCGTCGACATTTTCATTGCGCGAGTTGTATCGCGCGCTGTATCGCGCGGAAAAGCGCCATCACCGATGAGCACGCCGCCCGATTTCCTCTATCCGTGGGCGCTCGTTTTGCTGCCGCTCGCCGCGTTGCCGCTGCTGCGCCGAAGCATCGATACGCTGCCGTATTCGTGGGTCGCGTGGCTGCCGCACGATCGCGCAGGCCGCGTCGTCGCGTTCATCTGGCGCGCCGCCGCGATGGTCGCGCTCGCGGCCGTGATCGTCGGGCTTGCGGGGCCGGGCTGGTCCGGCGAGCAGACGCGCATCACGGGAACGGGCGCGGAAATCCTGATTCTGATGGACGGCAGCGGCAGCATGAACCAGCCGATCAGCAGCGGATCGATGAATGTCGCCGACGCGCCCACCGCAGGCGAAACCAAAAACCAGATGGCACGCGATGCAATCACCGCGTTCGTCGCGCAACGCGTGAACGACCGCTTCGCGTTCATGCTGTTCGGCACGCATCCGATGCTGGCCGTTCCCTTCACACGCGACCGCTCGGTGATCGACGCCGCGATTGCCGCGACGGGCATCGGACGCGGCACGCCGGATACCTTGCTCGACCGCGGCATCCAGTACGCCGTCGAACTGTTCGATGGCCGCGCGCGCATGAGCAGCCGCGCGATCGTGCTGGTCTCGGACGGCGGCGCGCGGCTCGACGACGTGGCGCGTGAGCAGATCCGCGCGGGACTGTCGCGCAACGGCGTCGCGTTTTACTTCGTCTATCTGCGCAGTGGCATTTACAGTCCCGACCTGCATGTGCGTCCCGCCGACACCGACCATTCGCCGGAAGCCGAGCTGCACCGCTTCTTCCTGTCGCTGCCGACGCCCTATCGTCTCTATCAGGCCGACAGTCCGCAACAGGTTGCTCGCGCGATGAGCGACATCGCGCGCAATGAAAACGCGCCTGTGTCGTTCGTCGAACGGCTGCCGAGGCAGGATCGCAGCGCCTGGTGTTATGCGACGGCGCTCGTCTGCTGCGCGCTGCTGATCGGCGTGTGGTTCATGCAAAAGCGGAGCCTGCGATGAAGCGGCTGCCCATCCATCTGATGTTCGGCGTGGCGACGCTGTGCTGCGTCGGCGTTGCCGGCTACTACGCGGTGCGTCTTCAGCACGTCGTGCAGGCGAATCGCGAGATCGCCGCGATCGACACGCAACAGCGCGAGCAATGGAGCAAGTCCGCGACGGACAGCAACGCGCCCCCCGTGCGGCTCGCGCAAGCCGTCGCGCTCGCGCGCGCCGGGCAGCATGCGGAGGCGGGCAAGCTCTACTACGACCTGTCGCGGCTCGCGCCTTCGAGTGAAACGGGGCGCCTCGCGCTCTACGATCTCGCCAACATGTATCTGCGCGAAGCTGCCGGCGACAGCGCGCAAGGCCCCGTGCGCTCGCCGCCGATGCTGGAAACCGCGAAGGCGCGCTATCGGGAACTGTTGCGGCTCGAACCCGGCAACTGGGATGCACGCTACAACCTCGAGCGCGCGCTGCGCCTCGCGCCCGAAGCGCAAGACACCGCCGACGACATCAACGACGTGAAGGAGCAGCACAACATCAACGTGCGCGGCGCGGCGCCGGAGGAACTGCCGTGAAGCGCGACGCGCGGCCATGGATGCGCTATCTGCGCGGACGCTGGTGGCACCTTCCGCTTGCGTCGCTGCTGCTCGCGGCGGCCGTCCTGATGCTGCCCGTCGAATTCAAACGCCCGGTGTTCCGCTACGTCGTCACGTTCGATATCACGCAGAGCATGGACGTCGAGGACGTTGCAATGGGCGGCAAGCCCGTGAGCCGGATCGACCTCGCGAAGGCGGCGATAAGCGACGTGTTGCAGCATTTACCGTGCGGGTCGGAAATCGGCTGGAGCGTGTTCACGAATCAGCGCTCGCTGCTGCTGGTTGCACCTGTCGAAGTCTGCAGCAACTACGATGCGCTGCTCTCGTCGCTCGATCAGATCAGCGGAAACATGCGCTGGGTCAACAGCAGCGTGATCGCGCAAGGCGGAATCTATTCGGCCGTCCGCGCCGCCACCGATCTTGGCCACAATACGGACGTCGTGTTCATCACCGATGGCCAGGAAGCGCCACCCGTCGCGCCGAACGAAACGACGGTGCGCGACATTCCGCAAGGGCTCGTGCATGGCTGGCTGATCGGTGTCGGCGGCGACCAGCCCGCGCCGATTCCGAAGACCAATGCCGACGGCGTGCGCACCGGCTACTGGCAAGCGGATGAAGTGAGGCAGGTGCGGCCCGAGCCCGGCGCGCCTGCGGTCGCAGAGAGCCACGAAGAACTGTCGCAACTCAGGGAAACGTATCTGGAAGCCCTGGCAGGGCATCTCGGCTTCGGTTACAGGCGGCTCGTCGGCCCGACTTCGCTGCGCGCGCCACTGATGGACGCGCGTTACGCGCACCCGATACCCGTAGCTACCGATATCCGCTGGGCGCCTGCGCTGCTCGCACTGATTCTGCTCGTGTGGCGCTTTCTTCCGGCAAGAAGCATCGCGCAAGCGGACAAGCCCGCAAGCGCGTCAATCGTCACGGCTCGCACGCGCAGTGCTCCCGTTACCGCTGGCTCGTAGCGCGCGAGGCTATCCGGCACGCGCTTAAAGAAACACCCCCAGGCACGCCGACTGCTCCTTTGTCATCATTTCGTAAGGACCACCGGCCATGCACTCGACGCTTATCTCATTCTTCTCTCGCCGCCTGCTTTCATCGGCGGGGGTGTTCTGCGCCGCGATGTCGCTGTCCGCATTCGCCGATGCGCAGATCACCGCGCCAAGCGGCGCGGGCTCGCAGGAAAACCGCACCGCGCCGATGGGCACGAAGTCCGATCCGCCGCCTGCGCACATGCTCGAATCGAACACCCCGCAAGCCGCCGAAGCAAAGCCTGGGCAACGCAGCAAGGCGAAAGGCAAGTCCGTGCACAAGCCCGAAGGCGCGGGCGGTTTCGACAACGGTCTTTATGGCACCGGCGCGGGAAGTAACAAATAGCCGTCAAGCCGCCCTCACGATTCTCCGACGCGATTCATGTTCTTTTGAATCACGTCCTCTTTATTCATGTTCTTTTCTTCGGACCATTTGAGCAACGAATCGAGCGCGGGACACAATGCCTGTCCCCACTCGGTCATCCGGTATTCGACCTTGGGCGGCACCTGCGGATATTGCTTCCGCTCGACGATGCCGTCCGCTTCGAGTTGCCGAAGCTGTTGAGCGAGCATCTTTTGCGAAATGCCGGGAATCAGCTTCTCGAGGTCCGAGAAGCGCTGCACCTGGCCGCCAAAGAGATGAAAAAGAATCACAAGTTTCCAGCGTCCTTCGAGCAAACGAAAAACGGCTTCGACATCGGCGGCGGCCGTTGCGGCCGTATAAACCTTCCTCATAGGTAAGTCACTTACTTTTTCGTGCGTTCTTGTGGAACAGGTTGCTGATAGCGAGAATGAATGTATCGCAATTCACGACTTCATATCGGATATGGCATTGAACGCATTGAACCTCGCAGGCATGCGCACGCTCGTCACGGCAGGCACGAAGGGCATCGGCAAAGCGGTCGTCGAGCGCTTCGTCGAACTGGGCGCGACGGTGTTGACGACTGCGCGCACGCACACGCAGGATATCGACGCACGACACTTCGTGACCGCGGATCTGAGCACCGAAGAGGGTTGCGCAAGCGTCACGCGCGCGGTTAAGGAAAAGCTGGGCGGTCTCGATGCGATCGTGCACGTGCTCGGCGGTTCATCAGCACCCGCCGGGGGCTTTGCCGCTCTCGGCGACGACGAATGGCAAAAGGAACTCGACCTCAATCTCTTTCCCGCAGTGCGGCTCGATCGCGCGCTTTTGCCGGCCATGATTGCGCAGGGAAAAGGCGTCGTGATTCATGTGACGTCGATTCAGAACCGTCTGCCGTTGCCCGAATCGACGACAGCTTATGCGGCCGCGAAGGCTGCGTTATCGGCGTATAGCAAATCGCTGTCGAAGGAAGTGACGCCCAAAGGTATCCGCGTCGTACGCGTGTCGCCCGGCTGGGTCGAAACGGAAGCGGCCGTCGCATTGGCGGAACGTCTCGCCGCGGAAGCGGGCACCGACTATGAAGGCGGCAAGTCGATCATCATGAAGTCGCTCGGCGGCATTCCGCTCGGTCGTCCGGCGAAGCCTGCGGAAGTCGCGGATCTGATCGCGTTTCTGGCTTCGCCGCTCGCATCGGCGATCAGCGGAACGGAGTATGTGATCGATGGTGGAACGGTGCCGACGGTGTAGGCGCGACGCAGATTTCGATCGAAGTGCTCGCGCGCGAGCCCGCCACAGTTTGCACTTCACGATCAGCATGCTCGGGAGCGCTATTACGGCCGGTCCCAAACACTTGAGTATTAGATTGCTGCCTCCGCGCCGTAAACCAGGACGTGTGCGCAACACCTGCCTCACGCCCCGGAGCCGGCTTCCTGACTACCACCTCGGCGCGATATCGGCCAGTTGCGCGACTCCGCGTCCAAACGAAAAGTTCTCGTTTGGCACGGGCACGAGCGCGATGAAGACATCGTCGGGCGACACGCCTACGTCCCGCTCCAGCAGACGCGTCATCGTCGCCATCAACGCTGCCTTGTCCGACGCAGGTCGATGTGCGCCTAGCATGACCGTCACGATCATGGCGTTCTTGCTTCGCTCCATCTCCATGAATGTGGGATCGATGAACAGTTCATCGTCGCCGTGTTCGCTGATCATGATGAACCGGTCTCCCTTGGGAATGCCCAGCGCTTCAACCAGCGACATGTTGAGTGCGTTGCCCATCGCGATCTTCTGTTCGCGACTGAAGCGCCCTTTAGGAATATGTGCGTGAAATACCGGCATGTGTGTTCTCCATTTGCCTAAACTGATTGCTGTAGGGTTCGTCTATTAAATCTGTTTGCGCCCGGCCGCATCGGCACCAGTGAGATGCAGCGTGAACCAGTCCACGGCCGCGCCGCTCGCGAGATCAAATGCCGCGTCGTACGGATCGAAGTGATGGCCCGGCACCAACACGAGCCGCTTGGGTTCGAGCGCGCGTTCGTAGGCTTCGAGTTCGAGATCGGTCATGGTCACGCGGTCGTCGTTCGCAATGACCATCAGAAGCGGCGTCGGCGAGATGCGGCTTACCCACACGCCGGGCTCATACATGCTCGCGGCAAATGACGAGCGCAGCGTGACACGGTTTTCCCAAGCTGCACCGGCCAACGGCTGCGAATAGAACGCAATCGCTTCAGGCGACCGATAAGCGGCAGGCACGCTCGCGTCTGCGCCGACCACGGCCTGAACGCGCGGAGCGTGGCCACGATGCTGCTCGCGCAGATCCTCAGTCATGGTGGCAATCCAGGCGGGCATCGCGTCGGGCGCGACGCGGCGTCGAACCTGCTCGAAGCCGCTGATGGTCGGAACCTGCGAGACGACGCATTTGACGCGGCGGTCCGTGGAGGCGAGCACCAGCGCGTGTCCGCCGCTGAAACTGCTGCCCCAGATTCCGATGCGCGCGGGGTCCACTTCGGGCCGGCTCTCGAGCCAGGTGATCGCTCTGCGCCAATCTGCGATCTGCGCCCACGGATCGATGTCGTGGCGCGGCGTGCCGTCGCTCGAACCAAAGTTTCGATGATCATGAACGAGGACAACGAAGCCGGCCTCCGCGAACGCAGTCGCGAAACGTTCAAGGCCGTGTTCCTTCACGGCGGCGAATCCGTGACACATCGATATCGCTGCGCGACGCTCCGTCGAGGCGGGCACAAACAGCCAGCCGCGCAACGTGACGCCGCCTTCTCCGGCGAACTCTATTTCAGTCCTGCTGATCATGCCGCACTCCGTCTTTACCATATGTTGATATGCGCATATTATGATCAGCACCAACGTTTGACAAGCATCTTTGTCGAGGAGACGAGCATGACAGCAGTATCCGATCTGACGAATGATCCGGATCAGCCGCCGTACGACGCGCTGATCTTCATTCATGGTTTCCTCGACAATCGCACCGTCTGGAACGATCTGATCGAGGCGCTTGCGCCCTCTTCGGTGCCCGTGATCGCGCGCGATCTTCGCGGCGCAGGTGATCGTCGCAATGAAGACGACGCGTGCACGCTGGCGCAGGCGGTCGCCGATATCGTGCAAGTGTTCGACGACAGGCGGTTGTCGCGCGTGGCGCTGGTCGGACACAGCATGGGTGCGCAGATCGCGGAACTCGTCGCCAGTGAACGTGCCGCACAGGTTGCGTCGTTGACGCTGATCACGCCCACACCTTTGCGTGGCAACACATTGCCGGACGAAGTACGCGATCTGCTGCGAGAAAGCGGTGACGCTCCTGCCGTCCAGCGTCAGATTCGCGTTTCATTCTCGACCCATCTGAATAGCGATCAACTCGATTCACTGACCGCGCCCCACGTATTGAAGAACAAGGCCACCGTTCGCCAGTATTACGATGCGTTCACGCTCGGCGATTCGCGCGGCAATGCGCCGTGTTCGTTTCGTGGCCCGACCATGGTGATCGGCGCCCAGGACGACCCTGTGATCACGGTCGAGCAGATTGCCGCCGAATGCCGCGAGCGCTTCCCGGCAGCAAGTTTTCGCATCGTCGCTCACTCCGGTCACTGGCCGCATCTGGAGCAGCCGGCGCAAACAGCACAACTTCTCGCGCGACACCTTGGATGGGCGACGCTCAAACCGGCTACGTCCGCGCAAGCGTCACGGCACGACTACGTCAGTGCCTCTGACGAAAGCCGCTGAGCCTCGCGTATATTTCCGAGTTCGACGAAACCTGAGCGAATACGACATGCCAATCCAAAAGGAACTGCTGGAAGATATCGATGGGCGTTGCAATTGTCTTGCGGCGCGCAAGGCGTCCCGGTATCTGACAGCGGCATATGACCAGGCTCTCGCGCCCGCGGACCTGCGCGCCACGCAGTTCTCGATTCTCTACAAGCTCGCTAAAGACGGCCCGCTCACGATTGGCGATCTGGCCGCCGCCATGGCGATGGATCGCACGACGCTGTCTACAAACCTGAAACCACTCGAGCGGGACGGGCTCCTCGAAATGGTCCCCGGACAGGATCGCCGGGTGAGGATGGTCGTGATTACAGACGCTGGCGTAGCGCGCTATCGCACGGCGCTTCCGATGTGGCAAGGGGTTCAGCAGGAATTCGAAGGTCACTACGGCGAAAAGCGTGCAGTCGCGTTGCGCAACGCTTTGCGCAACGTGTTGAATAGCGGATTCAGCCCTTGGGCTGACGGCGAAGGCGCTACCGCTAAAGACTAGACACGCGCCGATCGGGCAGGAGTTGGCGGTGCATCCCGCCTATTCGGCCGCGCATCCGCCACGGATACGCTGCCGGATTATGTGCATATGCACAACGTTGCACACATCATCCGAAATGGAAACAGGAGACACGTATGAAGCACCCCCATATCGTCGAGGCATGCCGGAAAGCATTCAGCGGATTCGAGCTCAACGACAAGACCGACCTCGTTGCCTTACTTGACGACGATGTCGTCTTCGAGTTCTCCGACTCCCTGCCCTACGGCGGAACCTACGAGGGAAAGCAGGAGTTTCTAGCCTTCTGGAAGCACGTTTATGAGAAGTGGGAGACTTTCACTTACGACGCCAGAGCGGTCCTTGAAGCGGACGATTACATCATCGTCCCTGTCCTCACGCGGGCAAAAGCGCTCAACGGTTATCTCATGGAAAACGAACATCTGTTTCTGTTCAAGGTCCGGGACGGCCGGATCGTTCACGGACGCCTCTACGCCGACACCGCGCGAGGACGCGACATTCTGGAAGACAAGCCGCCGAAGCGCTATCCGAAACTGATCCTTGGATAAGCCCATGTCGTGGCCTGGACGGCTCGCGCGTTGATTAATCGAAGTGGCGCGGCGGCCCGGAGGTACTGTCCGGGCGAGCCGCGCGCGACACATGGAGCGTGCCGCCCTCTAGCGCACCCAGCCACGCTCGATCAACGGCACATCCCAACCGGGCTCAGTGCCGAGCCAGTCCACCAGAAACTCGACCAGCGCCTTCACCTTGAGCGCCTGGCGTTGCGTGGCCGGGTACACGGCCGCGAAGTTCAAAGGCGATAGCGCATAGTCGGCGAGAATGGGCACAAGCGAGCCGTCGAGCAGCGGCGCGCTCGCCACCAGTGTGGGCAAACACACGACACCACCGCCCGTCAGCGCATAGTCGCGCAGCAGATGCACCGAGTTCGAGCGGATCATGCCGGGCAGTTCCATTTCGAAGACCTCGTCGCCGCGCGTCATCGTCCAGTGATTGCGCGATGGATAGCCCGAATAGAGCGCCGTCGTGTGCTGCAGCAATTCGCGAGGATGCTGCGGCGCGCCGTGCTCTTTGAGGTACGAAGGCGCAGCGCAAAAGAGCCGCCTCACGGTAAAGAGCCGCCGCTCGATCAACGACTCCGAGATAGCAGGGAAGACCTGGAACGCGACATCGAAGCCCTCTTCGATGGGATCGACGACGCGGTCGTTCACGATGATGTCGAGCTGGATGCCGGGATAGCGCCGGTTGAATTCCCCTAACACCGCACCGAAATGACCCAGCGCGAAACCAGGCAGCATCTGGATACGCAGCCGCCCGGTGGGCGTGGCGCGCAATTCGCGCATCTGATCGGTCAGGTCGTTGACGCGCCCCACCACCTCCGCACATTCACGATAGAACGCCTCGCCGACTTCGGAGAGGCGTACGTGCCGCGTGCTGCGGTGAAACAATGGGGCGTTGACGAAGCGCTCCAGTTGCTGGATGCGGTTCGTCACGACCGAACTGGTCACGCCGAGTTGTCGTGATGCCTCGGCGAAGCTGCTTGTTTCCGCAACCCGCACGAAAGCCTCGATACTCAGAAAACGATCCATGCCGCTTCCCTGTCATCGTGTACAGCACGTCAGTGTATACGCGCTGACGCCGGTGACAGTGGCATGCGTGAACATCGGCCTGAAGGCAAATGAAAGCGCACGGCGCGCTGCTTCTTCTCGAAGCAGCACGCCATGCGCATAAGTACTCGTATCGGTGGCTTTATTCGAATTGCTCGGCCACAGGAAATTCGCCCGTCGACCCATTGCGCCGGCGCAATTTGGCAGGTGCAGTCTCCTTGAGCAGCAGGCTCACACCGATGCCAAGCAAAACCGCGCAGATTGGCAGCCACAGAATATTCTGAATGCCAAAGCGAGTCGCGACGAAACCAGCAAGCGCAGGCGCCACCCCGCCGCCGAAGATCTCGCCCGCGCCAACCACGATCCCGATTGCCGTCGAGACCATGCCGACGGGCGCCGCCTCCGTCGCGACCGGTCCGGAGAGCAGCGAAACGAGGCCAAGCGTGAAGAATGCCGACACGAACAGCACAGCGAACAAGGCCACCGGCTGCGCGCCGAGCCCGCGAAACACGTACAGCATCACCGCCGTCCCCGCGAAACCGACCACGCTCGCAAGACGCCGCCCCACCAGATCGGAAAGCCCCGGCAAGCCAAACTGGCCAACGAATCCACCAAAGCCGATAGCCGAGACCACGATGCCCATGCGCTGCGTGTCGAGAGCCAGGTACTCGGTGAGATAGAGAGGCAGCATCGCCCCCAGCACGAAGACGCCCGTCATCGCACAGAACAGCGCGACCATCGCGACACGGATATTCCCGCTCTTCAGCACGTCGCGCCAGTTGCCGCGCCGGGCTTGCGCCGTCGCCTGCCCATGCGACTCGGAGGGCACCGATACAGGCGTGGTCTTCGGCTCGCGAATCACGCGGAACATCAGCAGGCCGAGGATCAGCCCGGGAACGGAAACCAAAGCGAACACCCAGCGCCACGACATCACGTTGAGCAACTGCGTGGCAATGATGGGCGAAAGAGCCAGTCCGAACAGCGCGAATCCGCTTTGCTGGAGCCCGAGATTGAAGCCACGGCGTTTCGGATGCGAGGCGTCGGCTGTCGCGGCGAAACTCGTCGGGCAGAAGGAGCCTTCGGCGACGCCCATCAGGGCTCGCACAGCCATCAGACTCGCGAGTCCGCCCGCAACACCCGAGAATCCCGACAATAGCGAGAACGCGACAATAGCGGGAATCAGGACCTTACGGCGTCCAAACTTGTCGGAGATGCCGCCCATCAACGCAGCGAAGACACCCCATGAAAGACCGAGGATGCCGATACAGTTGCCGACGTCCTGGGCCGTCAGATGCAGGTCCTTCATGATGGACGGGAAAAGCGGCGCGATCAGCCATCGGTCCAGGCCCACCAGCCCGAATCCGAGCGCGAGCAGCGTCACCGCTTTCCATTCGTAGGACACGTCCCACTGGTTCGATCTCATCCTTGTCTCCTATGACAAATTCGACGGCGACCGCACGCAGTGCAAGCAGCCCGCGGCGTACACAGCGCCGACGTAGGAAGAATGATCCAGGCGCAACGTGGAAAGAATGCGATGACGACCGAATACGTCATTCGCGAAATGCAAACAATGGCCGCGACATGCCTCGCGAGGCATGCCGGACAGGGATCTGCGCTGAAAACGAAGGCGGTGGTGTCAAGCTTCTGGCGTACCCCAGGGCTACCCCGGGTAGACGCGTGCGCGCCCGGGCGGCGGCCTGACGCGAGGCAAGGGAACCCGCTGCGTCGCGACGCGCGGCAGAGGGCTTCGCCGGTGCTATAGAGACAGTTACCTCGGGGCTAACGCTCGCTCCCTGCTCGATCCTATGATTCGTCGTTGGGCGGATGACTACCAGCATGTCGCGGCGAAGCGCACCTTCAGCAAGGCAATGTAACTTCCATACCTTCCAAAGACAGGTTTCTCAGCCGAGCGCCGCCAGAAGCGCTTCAAGAAACCGCAAATACGCCGTTGCCCCCGGATCGGCGTGACCGATGCTGCGCTCTTGCACCCACGCCGCACGCCCCTTTTGCGATTGCAGCGCGGCCGTGCTTTCAACCTGACGCCGCGCGGTCGCAATCATCTCAGCCAGAATCTCTCGCGCGCTCCCGTTCGACGCTTCAAGCACATCGAGGCTCGGCACCAGCGCATCGAGCACGGTCTTGTCGCCGACCTTGCTCTTGCCGCGTTCGACGATGCGCGCCGCGACCGCGCGCCCAATCGTAAGCACGTCGTCTTTGCCGACCTCATGCCTGTCCACCATCGTCTTTGCCGCCGCCAACAGGCCGCCGCCGATCAACGCCGCGAACGTCGAGGGGTTAGCCGTCGAAAAGGCCTGCCCGGCGGCACGCAACATGTCGCTCATCGCCGCGTCGTCGGGTAAAGCGGCGAGCGCTTTCACGACGGCCGCCGATCCCGCCTTCACCGTAATGCCGAGATCGCCGTCGCCGAGCGCCGCATCGAGGTCGCGCAATTCGTCGGTGTGCGCCGGCAGCGCATCCAGCGTGCGGACGAGCAGCGCGCGGACTTCGTTGCAGGACATGCTCATGATGTGTACTCCATCAAACCAGCAGCCAGTCGCGATATAGCGGCGAACGCGCGGGCGCGGCGAGCAGCGTTTCGAGTTCGTCGTCGAGCAACATCACGGTGATCGACGCACCCGCCATTTCGAGGCTCGTCACATATTCGCCGACATACGAGCGCGCAATCGACAACCCGTGATCCCCAATCACTTTCGCCGCGCGCCTGAACAGCAGATACAGTTCTTCGAGCGGCGTCGCGCCGAGTCCGTTGATGAGCACGGCAAGCCGCGATCCCTTCGACGCCTGCAGATCGCCAAGAATCTGACCCATCAGACGATCCGCAATGGCATCGGCGGATTCCAGCTTGCCGCGATGCGTGCCGGGTTCGCCATGAATCCCAATGCCGATCTCCATCTCGCCATCGGGCAGCGTGAACGTGGGTTTGCCCGCAGCGGGCAGGATGGTCGGCGACAGGCCGACGCCCATGGTGCGGCAATGATCGTTCGCCTTCGCGCAGATGCGCGCGACTTCGTCAAGCGAATCGCCGCGTTCCGCCGCAGCGCCCGCGCACTTGAAGACGAACGCCATGCCGGCAACGCCGCGCCGGTCGCTCGCGCGCTCCGCTGGCGCCGACGCGACATCGTCGGTCAGCAAGACGGTCTTGATGTCGATGCCTTCGGGTTCTGCGAGATCGGCGGCGAGATCGAAGTTGAATACGTCGCCGCCGTAGTTGCCGTACACATACAGCACGCCCGCGCCGCCGTTCACGGCTTTCGTGGCTTCGAAGATCTGTTGTGCCGACGGCGACGAGAACACATTGCCTACCGCGACGCCGCTGCACAGCCCTTCGCCGACATAGCCAAGAAAGCCCGGCATATGGCCCGATCCACCGCCCGTGACGATGCCGACATGCCCCGCTTTCGGCGCATCGGCACGCACGAGTGCGCGACGGTCGGCTGTCGCGGCCTTGATCCAGCCCGGGTGCGCGAGCAACAGCGCATCAATCACTTCGTCAACGAAATCATCTGGCTGGTTGATGATCTTTTTCACGCGATTCTCCTTGTGATGATCAGTTCTTGCGCCGTTGGCTGAGCGCATCGAGCATGACGGCGGCGAAGATGACGCCGCCCTGAATGAACTGGGTCCAGAATGGATTGACGCCGAGCAGCGACAGACCAACGTTGATCACGCCGATCAGCACCACGCCGATAAACGTGCCGACGATCGAGCCGCGCCCGCCCGCCAGCGATGTCCCACCAATCACGACGCCCGCGATCACCTGCAATTCGAGCCCGTTGGCGGCCGAAGGCAACGTGGAGTTGAGCCGTCCCGCGAGCACGATTCCCGCAATCGCCGCCGTCACGCCGGCGAGCGTATACGTCAGAAAGATCACGCGACGCACCGGAATGCCCGCAAGCCGCGCCGCCTCCTGGTTGCCGCCGACCGCGAACACCTGGTGACCGAACGTCGTCTTGCGCAGCAACACATGGCCGATCACGAACACGATCAGCATCACGATCATCGGCGCGGGTAAACCGACGTACGTCTTCGCTCCGAACAGCGTGAACGCATTCGGAAAATCGAACTTGGTGCGGCCATCGGAAATCGCGAGCGTGAGACCACGGCCCATCGCCATCATCGCGAGCGTCACGATGAACGGCACGAGCCTGAGCCATGTCACCGAGAAGCCGTTCAGCGCACCGACAAGCGCGCCGACCGCGAGCGCAATCGCGAGACCGGCGATGCCGACCCCGACGGCGTCGGGTGTCGAACCCGCCATGAAGGTCGCGGCGACCATCCCGCTCAACGCGACCAGCGAGCCGACCGACAGATCGATACCCGAGGTGATTATCACGAATGTGCCGCCCACCGCCGCGATGCCGACCACCGACGTCTGCACGAGGATGTTGGTCAGCGTGCTCGTCGTGAGAAACTCGGGCGACGCAATCGACAGCACGACGCAGATGACGATCAGTGCGGCCAGCAAGGGACCGACGCCGCTGCGCAGTTGCCGGATCACGCGACTCGAAAGCGCTTCCGGGTCAGTCTGTTTCGCTGCCGTCGAAGTCATGCTCGTGCTCCTGTTGTCGCCCATTGAATCACCGTCTCCGAATCGGCTTCGTCGCGGGGCAGTTCCGCAACGATCCTGCCGCGATACATCACCAGCACCCGGTCGGACATGCCGAGCAGTTCCGGCAATTCCGAACTGACCATCACCACGGCCGCGCCCGCGCGCGCCATCGACACCATATGCGCATAGATTTCCGTCTTCGCACCGACGTCGATGCCGCGTGTCGGCTCGTCGAGCATGATCACGGCCGGCTGCGTGGCCGTTGCGCGCCCGAGAATCACCTTCTGCTGATTGCCACCTGACAGATTGCCCGTGATCTGCACGACGCTCGACGCCCGCACGCCGAAGCGCGCACTCGCCTTCTGCGCGAGCGCACGCTTTCGCGCGTTGCGCACGAAACCGCCCGTCGCGATCGCCTTCAGGCTCGACAGCACGATGTTCTCTTCGATGCTCGCTTCGAGCACGAGGCCTTCGAGCTTGCGATCTTCGGCGGTATAGACGAGACCCTGGCGCACGCCATCGGCGGGCGAGCGGACCACGGTTTTGTTGCCGCGAATGAAGATGTCGCCTTCGGTCACCGTCTGCGCACCGAAGATCGCCTTCAGCAACTCCGTGCGGCCCGCGCCCGCAATACCCGCAATCCCGACGATCTCGCCCGCGCGCACCTTGAAGCTCGCGTGCCGCACGATGGGCGGACTCGCGAGATCGCGCACTTCGAGCACGACCGGGCCGTAATCGCGCGGCTCCCACGGGTAGAACGAGTCGAGATTGCGCGCGACCATCGCCTGCACCAGATCCTGTTCGCTCCACGCCGACATCGGGCGCTCGCTGACCGTCGCGCCATCGCGCATCACGACGGCCGAATCGGCCAGCTCGAACACTTCTTCCAGATGGTGCGAAATGAAAATGATGCCCATGCCCGCAGCGCGCAAACGTCTCACGACGGCATACAGATGCGAGATGTCGTCACGCTGCAACGCGGCCGTCGGTTCGTCCATCACCAGAATGCGCGCGTCGCGCGCAATGGCTTTCGCGACTTCGATCAGCTGCCGCTTGTTGAGCGGCAGATCGCCGAGCCGCATGGATGGCGACACGCCGTCGAGGCCCACTTGCGCGAGCGCCTGTCGCGCATTCTGATCGGCCGCGCGACGCTGAACGAAGCCGTTGCGTGCCGGCATGCGGCCAAGGAAGAGGTTTTCCGCCACCGTCATGTCGTTGACGAGCGACAGTTCCTGATAGATCACCGCAACGCCCGCATCGATTGCCGCGTGCGTACCGCGTCCGAGCGGCACGCCATTGATCTCGATCGTGCCTTCGTCCGGTTCGTAAGCCCCCGATAGCGTCTTGATCAGCGACGATTTGCCCGCGCCGTTCTCACCGACGATGGCCAGTACCCGGCCCGCCTCGAGCGTCAGGCTGACGCCGCGCAACGCCTTCACACCCGGAAAGCTTTTGACGATGCCCGCCATGCGCAGCAACGGCGGCACATGGCTGTCGGCACCCGCACGCGGGTGTGGCTGCACGTTGTCCTGCGGCTGCGAACTCGTCCCGGCGTTCATGTGCTAATCCCGCATTCGATGACGGGCCCGCGCCTTGCAAACGGCGCCCGTCCAGGTCACATCGATACGTTACTGGCTCACCTGCAGCGACCACAGACCGTATTTTTTCGTTTCGTCCGAATCGATATTCGACTTGTCGATCAGGAACGTCGGCCATGCGTACGTGGCGGGCACGGACTTGCCCGCCGAGTTGTCGGCGATGAAACTGAGCGACTTCGCGGCCATTTCAATCGGGTTCTGCGAGATCGTCGCGTCCTGCTTGCCTGCGCGGATCGCCGACAAGGCCTGCGCCGTGCCATCCGCCCCGATGACGAGGATGTGCGCCTTGTCATCGAGTGGCTTGTAGCGGCCCGCGTTGTCGATCGCTTTTTCCGCGCCCACGGTGTTGTCGTCGTTGGCCCCGAACACCGCGTCGATCTGCGGGAATTTCTGCAGGATGTTGGTCATCGCGTTCAGCGACTTCTCCTGATCGAAAGCACCTTCCTGACGCGCCACGACCTTGATGTCCGAGTACTTCGCGATCTCATCGCTAAAGCCCTTTTCACGATCGGTGGCGGCCGTCGTGCCGACCAGGCCGATCAGGTCGACGACATTGCCCTTCGCGGAGCCGTAACGTTTGGTCAACTGATCGGCGATCCATTTCGCGCCCGTTGCGCCGAGCGCGACGTTATCCGACGCGACGAATGACGTGACCTTGCCGCCGTCCGATCCGCGATCGAGCGTGAAGACGGGGATGTTCATCTGATTCGCTTTCTGCACCACGGGGATGATCGCCTTCGAATCGATCGGGTTCAGCACGAGCGCGGTAATGCCTTGACTCAGCAGATTGTTTGCGTCGTTGACCTGTTGTTGCGCATCGCCGTTCGCATTGGTCTGTACCAGATCGAACGACTCGTCTTTCGAGCCTTTTTCGACGCCGAGCTTCAATCCGACGAAGAACGCATTGTTCAGCGTCGCGATGGAGAAGCCAATCTTGGTCTTGCCACCCGGGGCCGACGCCGGCGCAGCGCTCGCGACTGCGGCGCCGCTTGCGCTGGCATCGCTCGCCGCGGTTACCGTCGAAGGCGACTCGCTCTTCGAGCAGCCGCTCAACGCAGCGGCGACGCACAACAGTCCAGCACCCGCCGGCGCGGCGAGTGAACTCCATCCATTAAACCGTGCTGAATTCCAGGCCATGAGCGTCTCCGTTGTTCAAATAGTCAGTTATCAGATACCGGGAGTCGATGTACGCGGATGCGTACCGACGGGTCAGACTCGACACACTGCACACTACGGGCGTTTGGGTCGCACGCCATATTGACTAAATCTGTCCACCACCTCGGCCATCTGTTCGTCCGACAGCACGGGCGGCGCGCCGAGTGTCGCCGCGAGCAGATACTGCTGCGCCAGCACTTCGACTTCATTCGCGAGCCACAAGGCTCGCGCGAGATCGGGTCCAAGCGCAATCACGCCATGATGCGCAAGCAGACATGCAGTCCGGTCTTGCAGCGCAACCACCGCATGATCCGACAGCGCCTGACTGCCAAAGGTCGCATAGGGCGCGCAACGAATCGAATTGCCGCCCGCAGCGGCGACCATGTAGTGATGCGCGGGAATATCGCGGCCGTGAATCGACATCGCCGTGGCCGCGTTCGAATGGGTGTGGACGACCGCGCCGATTTCGGGCCGTGCGTGCAGAATGTCGCGATGAAAGCGCCATTCCGTCGACGGCCGCTTTTCGTCGAATACAGGCGCAGTCGCTTCGATATCGAGTGGCAACCAGACGATTGCGTCCGCATCCAGTTGCGCCGCCGGCACGCCGCTCGGCGTAACCAGAAAGCCATCGCGCCAGCGCGCGCTCACGTTGCCTGACGTGCCCTGGTTGATGCCCAGGCGCACCATCTCCCGCATCGTGTGCACAATGTCGGAACGCAGTGCGTCTTCCGTCGCTGACTGGCTGTTCACGCTCACGATGCCGTACTCGCAGCGGGCGCCTGGGCCTGGAACAATGCCTTGAGGTTGGCTTCGAACGGTTTGGCTATGATGCCTCGTTCCGTGATGTAACCCGTCACGAGATCGTGCGGCGTGACATCGAATGCGGGATTCAACACCTTGATGTCCGCAGGCGCGATCTGCTGACCACCGAGATGGGTCACCTCGTCGCCATGACGCTCCTCGATGACGATCGTGCTGCCATCGGGTGTCTGCAGATCGAGCGTGGACGACGGGCATGCCACATAAAACGGCACGCCGAAATGACGCGATGCGATGGCGAGACTCAACGTGCCGATCTTGTTCGCGAAGTCGCCATTCGCCGCCACCCGGTCCGCGCCGACGATGACGACATCCACCTTGCGCCGCGCCATCAGCGACGCCGCCATGCCATCGGTGATCAACGTGACGTCGACATTGGCCTGCCGCAACTCATACGCCGTCAACCGCGCGCCTTGCAGCAGAGGCCGTGTTTCATCGGCATATACGCGAAACGCGATGCCTTCCTGATGCGCCATATAGATCGGCGCGGTCGCGGTGCCAAGCCCGGTCGTCGCCAACGCGCCGGCATTGCAATGCGTGAGCACACCGCAGCCTGCCGTAATGAGCGGCATGCCGTGCAACCCAATCTGTTCACACAGCAACTGGTCTTCGCGATGAATCTGCATCGCCTCCTCGACCAGCGCCCGATACAGAGAGGCGGAATCGGCCGCGCCCGAACAATCGGCGGCGCGCAACATGCGCTTGAGGCTCCAGTTGAGATTCACCGCCGTTGGCCGCGCGCTGTCGAGATACGCCGCCTGCTCGATCAATGCGGCGCGGAACGCGTCGAGCGGCAGGTCACGCGACGCCTGCATCGACACACACAGACCATAGGCCGCCGCGACGCCGATTGCCGGTGCGCCGCGTACGCGAAGTTCGTGAATGGCCCGCCACACTTCGAAAGCTGTCGTTAGCGCTTCGATCACAGTTTCGCGCGGCAAGCGTGTCTGATCGATGATTCGCAGACTGTCGTCTTCCCACGCGAGCGTAGCGGGCAGACTTTCGAAGATTGGCAAAACCATAGGTGCTCCACGGCAATTTGATGTGTGCCCGACTGTTTCGGCTTTCTGCATTTGATGGCTTGCGATCCCGTTCATTGCAAGCGATGCTCGCGGGTCTGCACATCGCGCGCCAATTCCACGACCTCCTCGATCGATCCAAACGCGTGACGCTCGATCAGCAGGCGCTCGGCAAACTGCACGCATTTCACTTCGACAGCCGCACGAATCGCATCGTCTGAAATGCTGGTGATATCCGCGACCTTCGCCATGCCGACAATCCGCCGGATCATCTTGCATCCCGCAAAGCCCAGCGAGTTCGCCAGCAAGCGCTGCATGAAACGCACGCGATAGGCTTCCGCGCAGTGTCCGCCCGGATCAGCGCCGATGAAGTGACTTTTCCGGCGGCTCTCATGCTCGCGCCACAACAGCCGGAATTTATTCGCGAACGCCGTCCAGATGCCCGTGATCTGATCGAGAAGCCACTCGCGATAATCGTCGGATCCTTGCCCTGTGCGACGGTCATGCCAGTCGCGCGAGAAATAGGCGAGCAACAGATTCGCCAGCACCGCGCCGACATCGAAACCCATTGGTCCATAGAACGCGAACTCGGGATCGATGACGTAGGTTTCGTCCTGGTTCACCATGATCGACCCCGTATGCAGGTCACCATGCACCAGGGTCTCCGCATCGTTCATGAACGACCATTTCATCTCGGCCACAGCCACGCGTAGCGCGGGCGTTCTCCAGATGCGCTCGATCATCTGTTTCGGGAACGCGTTGCTATAGACGTTGGACGGATGATCTTCGAACGGGAAGGTGAATACGAGGTCTTCGGTGATCTTGCAGAGTTCAGTGTTGATTGCCGCGCTCACCGCCTGCTTTTTGACTTCGGGTGCAAGAAACAGGTCAGAGCCGTAGAACAGCGTATGCGCCAGATAGGTCGATAGATGGTCGGTGAGCTTCGGATAAACATGACCGTCCATCAGCTTTTGCCGCAGGATCGCGTGCGATGACAGCCGCTGCATCACCATCAGATACAACTCGGTATCGGCGTGATAGACGCGCGGCACGTGTTGCGGACACAGTTCGCCAAAGCGGCGCAGTGCCGCCACTTCCCGGATCATCCGATGCCGCGTCAACGGCCACGTCTTGCCCACGAGCCGTAAAAATGGCGGGGCCTGTTTGACGACGACACTTTTCTCCGGTGTCCGCGCGTTGCTCACGAAGTAGACGTAGTTGAGATTGCCGTCACCCACTTCCGCGATGTCGAGTTCGCCCGGTTGATTGAGCAACGCATACACGGATGGCACGCCTCGCAGATAGGCGGCCAACTCCGAAGAACTCAGTGCTTCGAATTCCATCAACGTCTCCTCCGCGATCGATCCGGCTTCAGCGTTTCTTGCGAACCAGATCGAACTTGAAGATGCTCGTGTTGTAGTAGTCGTTGCTGTAACAGATCGGCTCGCCGCTTTGATCGAAATCGACTTCATCGAGCAACAGAAACAGACCGAATCCGTCGCCGAGTTCCGGCAGATCGCGCGGCGTGAGAATGGTCGGCTGGATCGATGTGTGTGTGTGCGACAGCCGGCGACCCGTGCGCTCGAACATCGCGAACAGCGACTCGCCGAGTTCGCCATTCGCCGCATCGAATACATGCTTCGGCACGGTGTCGATGCAGTACGCGGCGATCGCATCGTCAGCGCATCGCACCCGTTCGATGCGTACACAATCGGCGCCGACGCCTAGCCGTAGTTTTGCGGCCAGGTTCTCCGACGCCTTGATCTGATCGATCCGCAACCGGCACGTGGTTGGAATCGCACCGACACTCCGGATCATGTCCGTCACAGACATCAGATCATCGAGCCCGCCTTCGAGCTTCAACGAAATTTGTCTGATGAAGGTACCGCGTCCCTGCACGCGAGACAGCAAGCCATGCGAAATCATCTGCGCGACCGCCTCGCGCAGACTGGAACGTCCTACGCCCAGCAGCTCGCATAGCTCTATTTCCGTGGGGATTTGATCGCCTGGCTTGAGCGCGCGCTCCCGGATCATCGACGTCAACGACTCCTGGATCTTGTCGCTCATCGAACGTTCGACACTCAGGCGCATGCCAGTACCCAGTATTGAAAGTAGATGAAATATAGATCAGACGTCTGATGTTTTTATCGGTGTTTACCCGCGCGGAGATGGCGGCCCTTGATTGTGGCCGCTCGAAGCTGAGCACTGCGCAACGTCGATCGTTGCCGACTACATGGCCGACAAAATCCACTCGAGCCGATTACCTGTGCTGCTTCGCTTTTGTAGCAGCGTTGAGTCCGCCGGCAATGAATCCGCGTGCGTGTGTCGCAAGGTCCATGCTGTCGTCCCACAAATTTCTCCAGATGGCCAGCGCATTGGACAACTGCTCATTCACAACGGCGGATGAAAAACTCTCGAATGTGACCACCCCTTTGTAGTCGATCATCGCCAGTGCATGGAAGAACTGTGCAAAATCGATCGTGCCGGAGCCAAGGTATCCACGGTTGCTCTCGCCAATATGGACGTAACCGAGACGCTCTCCGCACTGGAGCACCGGCTGCATGAAGTCGCACTCTTCGATGTTCATGTGGTAGGTGTCCAGATGCACCACCACGTTCGGCGCCCCGATCTCGTCCAGCATGCCGAGCGCTTGCGACGCCGTGTTGAGCAGGTTGCTCTCGTAGCGATTGACCACTTCCAGACCGAGCGTGACATTCTTCTTCTGCGCAAGCTCTGCGATCCGCTTTAGCGATTCCACTGCATTCTGGCGCCCCTTTGCGGTAATAGGCGCCGCGTATTTGCCCATTGCACTGTACAAAATACCGCCAAAGTAAGCACCGCCGAGTTCCGCGGTAATCCTGACACCCTCTTCTAGCAGAGCCATGCCTCGCGAAACCACTGCGGGGTCTTCGCTGGATATGTCAGCGTCGAAAGTCAGACCACGGGAGCAGCCAATCTCGAGGTTGTGCTCCTGTAGCAGGTCACGGGTCAGCGAGAGGTCCATTACCTTTGGACCGTGCAAGGAGAGTTCGATCAGATCGAAGCCTGCCGCTTTCGTCTGGGTGATGACCTTGCGCGTCGACTCCGGCGACAGATCCCCTGCCCATACCAACGCGTGGACGCCTAGTTTGTTCATTGCGCTGCGCCTCCCGTCGCGACGACTATGCCCGTCAACGACCCAAGTCTGCTTTCAGTTCACACGCATCGCATCGGCAACGGGCTGCTTGCGTTCGAGCGCCATGCCGTCCTGACGGAAGAGGTGCACGTGACGCTTCGAAAAGCCCGGCTTGATTGACTGCCCTTCCATCGCAGCGGATTCCCCCGAGCCCTTCACCTGGATCACCCGTTCGTCGGCAAGACGCACGTGCAGGAGCGTCTCGCTGCCCAGATGTTCGATGACCATCACCTCGCCGGCTAACGCGCTATCGGTGTCGCTATTCGCCGACTCAGTCAGATGCTCGGGTCGAACACCGAGCACGATCTTCTGATCCGGCTCGATGGCGTCGCCATGGCACGGCACGTCGAGCGACGCGCCGCCGGGCAGTTCGATCGTGACGCCCGCCTCGTGCTTCCTCAGCACGCGGACATCGAGAAAATTCATCTTCGGAGAACCGATGAAACCCGCCACGAAACGGTTGCGCGGCGTACGGTACAACTCGAGCGGCGAGCCGATCTGCTCGACTTCGCCGTGATTGAGCACGACGATCCGGTCGGCCATCGTCATCGCTTCCGTCTGGTCGTGCGTGACGTAGATCATCGTGGCGTTGAGCTGCTTGTGCAGCTTGATCAATTCGAGGCGCATCTGCACGCGCAATGCGGCGTCGAGATTCGACAGCGGTTCGTCGAAGAGAAACACCTTGGGCTCACGCACGATCGACCTTCCGATCGCCACCCGTTGGCGCTGGCCGCCCGACAGCGCGCGTGGCCGTCGCTCCAGCAGTTGTCCGATCTGCAGGATATCCGCCGCCCGATGCACGCGCTCCTTGATCTGCGCTTCGGGCAGCTTGATCATGCGCAGCCCGAACGCGATGTTCTCGTACACGGACATATGCGGATACAGCGCGTAGGACTGAAACACCATCGCCACGCCGCGCTCCGACGGTTCGAGTTCCGTCACGTCTTCGCCTTCGATCACGACGCGGCCCGAATCGATCCGCTCGAGCCCCGCGATGCTGCGCAGCAAGGTCGACTTGCCACATCCGGACGGACCGACGAACACCAGAAATTCGTGTTCCTTCACATCGATGTCGACGCCCTTCAGCACGTCGGTGCCTGCAAACGCCTTGCGGATCTGCTGCAAATGTACGGCGCTCATGCGTGTCTCCTGTCCCATGCAAGGTCGTACAGCGCCATGCGCTGGTCTCATGCAAAGCAGTGGCTGCGTCACGAAGGATGCACAACCTCGCGCGGCGAATCTGCGGCGAACTCGAATCGCACATACCGCGACGCACCATCCAGCATTTGACGATTTTCTTCTTGACAACAGGTGCGCGTCAAAATATACATTTGTAAAACGCAAATTACAAGTGAAACGACGAGGGCGTGCCGTACGTTTTGCACGCGTCGATACACGTCGCCGCAATGACGATGAACGCCGCGGCATTTGCCGATGGTTCAAGAACAATCAAGGAGACGAACGATGAAAAAGCGCTTTCTGCAGCCTGCTGCCATAGCGTTGTCGCTTGCCACGGCGTCGCTGCTCTGCGCTGCCAACGCGGAGGCCTGGACATTGAAGGAGGCCGCGCAGCCGTACTCGGGCACCACCATCAAGGCGATCTTTCTCGATCGCCCCGGCTACAAGGCCGCGCAGAAACTCATTCCGCAGTTCGAAAAGGAAACGGGCATCAACGTGAAGTGGGAAGTGATCCCGTACGAGAACACGCGTGAAAAGGAAGTGCTCAACTTCGTCGGCGGCGGCGATCAGGACGTGGTGCTCGTCGACGTCGTGTGGATTGGTGAATTCGCAAGCAACAAGTGGCTCGTCCCCATCAAGACCTTCACCGACAACCCGAAGCTCGCCGACCCGAAGCTGAACCTGCCCGGCTTCTTCCCGATTCTGCTCGACTCGTTCGGCTCATGGGACAAGGTCACGTACGGCTTGCCGTTCGATAACTACTCGGGCCTGATGTTCTACAACAAGTGCATGCTGAAGGACGCCGGCTTCAATGAGCCGCCGAAGACGTGGGACGAACTGCTCAACACCTATGCGCCAAAGCTGACGCAGGCCAGCAAGAACCAGTTCGCGTTCGCGCTGCAGTCGCGGCGCGGCGAAACGCAGTCCGCGGACAGTTTCATGCGCGTGCTGTGGCCGAACGGCGGCTCGCTGCTCGACGCCAAGTTCAAATCGAACCTGATGTCGCCGCAATCGCAGGCAGGCCTCGAATACCGGCAGAAACTGATGAAGTACATGCCGCCCGGCATCGTCGATTTCGATCACGCCGAAGCCGTCAACGCGCTCGCGCAAGGCCAGGTCGCGATGATCACCGAGTGGTCCGCGTTCTATCCGACGCTCACCGATCCGAGCAAATCGAAGATCGGCAACTGCCTTGCGATCACCACGGAACCGAAGGGTCCCGCAGGCCTGAAGCCCGCGCTCGGCGGCTTCTCGCTGGCCGTCAACGCGAAGTCGAATGCGAAGAAACAGGCGGCGGCGTGGCTGTTCATCCAGTGGATCACCTCCGAAGAAATGGCCAAGCCGTATCTGGAAGCGGGTGGCGTGCCCGCGCGCACGGCCGTGTACCAGGACAAGGCCGTGCAGGACAAGTATCCGTTCGTGAAGCCGATGGTCGAGTCGTGGCAAGGCGGCGTACCCGACTATCGTCCGCGCTTCCCGGAATGGCCGGCCGTGTCGGAAGTGATCGGCGAATGGGGCACGAAGATCATGCTGGGCCAGGTGTCGGTGAAAGACGGCGCGCAGACCATCGGCTCGAAGACGGAAGAGATACTGAACAAGGCGGGCTATTACAGCGGCAAGAAGCCTTTGCTGAAGTAACGGCGACGCACCACGGGAGCATCGATGTTGAACAGCACTGCTCGACCCGGTAACGGCATGACACCGGCAAGGCCCCGCTCGCGGGTGCGCTTGCCGGGTTCGGCCGCGTTCTGGTTTCTGATTCCGGCGATCTTCACGCTGGCGGTAATCGGCATCTATCCGCTGCTGCTGGCGTTGTACAACTCGTTTCATCAGTACAAGCTCGCGGATCTGGCGTCGGGCACGCCGTTCATCTGGTTCGACAACTACATCGCGACGCTGAGCGAGCCGTCGTTCTGGGGCGCGCTGGGACGCACGGCGCTGTTCCTGTGCGTGACCTTGCCGATCGAAGTCGCGCTCGGACTGTTCGCCGCGCTGATGCTCCATCGCACGACACTGCCGTGGATGCGCACCATTGCGCGTGTCAGCCTGGTGATTCCGATGGCGACGACGTATGCCGTCGTCGGCCTGATCGGGCGGCTCATCTTCAACCGGCAGTTCGGTGTAGCGAACTACATCGGCGGTCTGGTCGGCATGCCGCCGCAGGACTGGCTCGCCGATCCGACGCTCGCGTTCGTCTCGGTGATGATCATGGACATCTGGCAATGGACGCCGTTCTGCGCGCTGATTCTGCTGGCGGGCCTGACGATGGTGCCGAAGGAAGCCGAAGAAGCCGCGCGCCTCGAAACGCCCAGGTGGAGCAAGATTCTGTGGCATCTGCAGCGGCCCTATCTGCTGCCCGGCCTCACGGCAATCCTGATCCTGCGTTCCGCCGACATGCTGAAGATGTTCGACGCCGTCTTCACCATGACGCGCGGCGGGCCGGGCACCGCGACGGAGTTCATCAGCGTGTATATCCAGCGCGTCGGTTTCCGCCTGTTCGATCAGGGCATGGCGTCTGCGCAGGCGATCCTGCTGCTGATCCTGACCATCGTGCTGTCGCGGCTCTATATCCGCTTCGTCTATCGGGAGGCCGCGTGAACGCACCTTCGACGCAACGCGCGAGCGGCGACGCCGCGCTGCCCGGCAACCCCCGCCTGACGGCACGCGCACGCCGTGCGCGCAGCGCGCGGCGCAACGCGACCGCGTGGCATTTTCTGGGGCTGCTGGTCGTATTCCTCTCGTCCGTGTTTCCGTTCTACTGGATGGTGACGACGAGCCTGAAGAGCCAAGCGGAAGCGCTCGCCTATCCGCCCGTGTGGCTCTTCAAGCCGACCTTCGTGCATTACGTGGAAGCGCTGTTCACGCATGAAGTGGGCGGCAGCCTGATCAACTCGCTGATCATCGCGAGCAGCACGACGGTGCTGTCGATCCTGCTCGGCACCCCCGCCGCGTATGCGCTCGCGCGCTATGAATTCCGCGGCAAGGAAGACCTGTGGTTCTGGTTCATCTCGAACCGCATGGTCAGTCCCGTCGTGCTCGCCGTGCCCTTCTTCCTGATCGCGACGAAGCTCGATATCGTCGATACGCACCTCGTGCTGATCCTGCTGTACATCACGTTCTCGCTGCCGATCGTGATCTGGATCTGCACCGACCAGTTTCGCAACATCCCCGTCGAGCTCGACGAAGCCGCGCGGCTGGACGGCGCTTCGCCGTGGCGCATCTTCTGGCGCATCAATCTGCCGCTGGCGATGCCGGGTATCGTCGTGTCGGCGATCTTCGCTTTCATCTTCTCCTGGAACGACCTGCTCTACGCACTGGTGCTGACGCGCACCGACGCGATCACGTCGCCCGTTGCCGCCACCAGCTACATGAGCGGTTACGAGCTGCCGTGGGGCGAGATCATGGCGACAGGCACGCTGATCGTGCTGCCGATGGTCGTGTTCGCGCTGCTCGTTTCGGGCCGGCTCGTACAAGGGCTGACGATGGGCGCAGTGAAGTGACGCTCTGGTATAACCGCGTGTTGCTTTTCATTCGAACACAAAACGATACATGACCAAGACCGCCCCACTCGTCACGATGCCGGAAGCCGATGTTGCCATCGATGCCGAAGAGGAATTGCAGGCGCGCGTCGCGTGGCATTACTACATCGGCAATATGACGCAGCAGGAAATCGCGCATCTGATCGGCAGCAACCGCGTGCGCGTGAACCGGCTGCTCGCGGCGGGCCGCGAATCGGGCCTCGTGCAGATCACGATCAACAGCCGGATCGCGCCGTGCATCGCGCTGGAGCAACAGCTCGTCGAGCGATTCGAACTCGACGACGCGGTGGTCGTGCCGACGGGCATCAGCCCCGAGGCGAACATGGCCGCGCTCGGCATCGGGGCGGCGGGTTGCCTCGTCAAGCGCATCACGGAAGGCGCGACGGTCGGCATCGGCTGGGGTCGCACGATACGCGCGGTGCTGCGTGCCATGCCGCAGCGCGCGTATGGCGCCGTCAACGCCGTGTCGCTGCAAGGCGGCCTGTCGCATTGCCCGAGCATCAACACGTTCGACATCGTCTCGGACTTCGCGAATCTCTGCCACGCCGACGCTTATCTGTTCGCGGCGCCTATTTATGTCGGCAGTCAGAAAACGCGCGATCTGATCCTTCAGGAAGAAACCGTGCGTAGCACGTACGAACTCGCGCGCAATGCCGATCTCGCGCTGCTGACCTGTGGCGACCTGACGGAATCGCTCGTCGTCACGTACGGAATCTCGAAGCCCGACGATCTGCGGACCTTGCGCAAGGCGGGTGCGATCGGCGACATGCTCGGCCATTTCATGGATGCGAACGGCGACCCCATCGATCATCCGCTCAACCGCCGCACGGTCGCGATCTCGCTCGACGATCTGCGCAAGATCGAGGACGTGGTGCTGGTATCGGGTGGCACGAAGAAGTTTCATGTGACGCGCGCCGCGTTGCGAGGCCGCTATGCGTCGGTGCTCGTGACGGACGAAGACACGGCGCGTCGTCTGTGCGACGAACCTTGAATACTTAGGGACCGCAATGTCCACGCACGACGACCCTCGGCAGTTCGACGGCAAGACAGTGCTCATCACGGGCGCGGGCAAAGGCATCGGCCGCGCGACGGCGCAACTGCTGGCGCAGCGGGGCGCGCGCGTGATCGCGCTGAGCCGCTCGGCCGCTGATCTGCGAACGCTCGAAGTCGAGATCGGCTGCACGACGCTATGCGCCGATCTCGGCGATGCAAGCGCGGCGCGCAGCGCGGCAGAAGCGGCGCAGCCCGTCGATCTGCTCGTCAATTGCGCGGGCATCGTCGAACTGCAACCGTTTCTCGACACGAGCGTCGACGCCTTCGACGCCATCATGGCCGTCAACGTGCGCGCCGCGATGATCGTCGCGCAGCAATGCGCGCGCAGCATGATCGGGCGCGGCGTGGCCGGTTCGATCGTCAATGTGTCGAGCCTGTCGGCGACCGTCGGCTTGCCGCTGCATGCGGCCTATTGCGCATCGAAAGCCGCGCTCGACGGCCTCACGCGCGTGATGGCCGTCGAACTGGGTCCGCACGGCATCCGCGTGAACACAGTCAACCCGGTCGTCACGATGACGCCGATGGCCGAGAAGGCATGGAGCGATCCAGAGAAGTCCGCGCCGATGCTCGCGCGCATTCCGCTGAAGCGCTTCGTGCAGCCGCTCGAAGTGGCACGCACGATCGCTTATCTGCTCAGTGACGAGTCGGCCATGGTGAGCGGCGTGAGCCTCGCCGTGGACGGCGGCTTCCAGGCCGGCTGAACCCGCGTGGCACGTGCCGAACGACGTGCTCCGTAAATCACACTCTCTCTTGCGAAAGGAACGATGATGGACGCATTGGTACTCGAAGGCGCACAACGCATCAGCCTGCGGCCGTTCAGCCTGCCGCAGACGGTTGGGCCGCGCGACGTGCGCATCCGCATCCATACGGTCGGCATCTGCGGCAGCGACATCCACTACTACCAGCACGGACGCATCGGCCCCTTCGTCGTCAACGAGCCGATGGTGCTCGGGCATGAGGCGGCAGGCACCGTCGTGCAGGTCGGCGACGAAGTGCAGCATCTGAAACCCGGTGACCGCGTCTGCATGGAGCCCGGCGTGCCCGACATGGATTCACGCGCATCGCGCGAAGGGCTCTACAACCTCGACCCGAAAGTGCGCTTCTGGGCGACGCCGCCCGTGCACGGCTGCCTCGCACCGTTCGTCGTCCATCCCGCCGCGTTCACCTACAAGCTGCCCGACAACGTGAGCTTCGCCGAAGGAGCCATCGTCGAGCCGCTGTCGATCGGACTTCAGGCCGCGAAGAAAGCGGCCATCAAGCCAGGCGACGTCGCCGTCGTGCTGGGCGCCGGCACGATCGGCATGATGTGCGTGCTCGCGGCGCTGGCGGGCGGATGCAGCCGCGTGATCGTCTGCGACATGGTGCCGGAGAAGCTCGCGTTGATCGGCAGCACGCCGGGCGTGACAGCCGTCAATATCCGCGAAGCATCCGTCAGGGAAGTCGTGCGGCGCGCGACGGACGACTGGGGCGCGAATATCGTGTTCGAAGCGAGCGGCAGCGAGAAAGCATTCGATGGCATCGTCGATCTGCTGTGCCCCGGCGGCTGCCTCGTGCTGGTCGGCATGCCGCAGCATCCCGTACCGCTCGATATCGTCGCGTTGCAGATCAAGGAAGCGCGCGTCGAGTCCGTGTTCCGATACGCGAATATCTTTCCGCGCGCGATTCAACTGATCGCGTCGGGACGCATCGACGTCAAGCCGTTCATTTCGCGCTCGTTTGCTTTCGCAGACGGCATCAAGGCATTCGAAGAAGCGGCGAGCGGCAATCCGACTGACGTGAAGGTGCAGATCGTGATGGAGTGACCGCGCAAGCGATGCGGGTTGCCCGTTTGCCAACGAAACCAGCGTGAGGTGCAGCATGAACGCGACGGAAGATGCAGCGTCAGCCATGACGGCGATCGTTTGCCGTGCGCCGAAGGACTATCGCGTCGAGGAGGTGGCGCGCCCGCGCGCCGGGCGCAATGAACTGGTGATACGCATTGCCGCTTGTGGCATCTGCGCGAGCGACTGCAAATGCTGGTCGGGCGCAAAGATGTTCTGGGGCGGCCCGAATCCGTGGGTCAAGGCGCCTGTCATTCCGGGCCACGAGTTCTTCGGCTATGTCGAGGAACTCGGCGAAGGCGCGGCGGAGCATTTCAATGTCCAGCTGGGCGAGCGCGTGATCGCCGAACAGATCGTGCCGTGCGACAAGTGCCGCTATTGCAGATCGGGCCAGTACTGGATGTGCGAGGTGCACAACATCTTCGGCTTCCAGCGGGAAGTCGCCGACGGCGGCATGGCCCAGTACATGCGCTTTCCGCCGACCGCCATCGTCCACAAGATTCCGCTTGGCGTATCGTTGGAAGATGCGGCGATCATCGAACCGCTCGCCTGTGCGATTCACACCGTCAATCGCGGTGACATCCAGCTCGACGATGTCGTCGTGATCGCAGGTGCAGGACCGCTAGGCCTGATGATGGTGCAGGTCGCGCATCTGAAAACGCCGAAAAAGCTGGTGGTGATCGATCTGGTCGACGAGCGTCTCGCGCTCGCGCGGGAATACGGCGCAGACGTGACGATCAATCCAAAATCCGACGATGCACTCGGTGTCGTCCGGTCATTGACCGATCAGTATGGTTGCGATGTGTATATCGAAACGACGGGCTCGCCGTCAGGCGTCACGCAGGGACTGGATCTGATCCGCAAACTCGGGCGCTTCGTCGAGTTCTCCGTGTTCGGCAGCGATACGACGACAGACTGGTCGATCATCGGCGACCGTAAGGAACTCGACGTGCGCGGCGCGCATCTCGGCCCGTATTGCTACCCGATCGCCATCGATCTGCTCGCGCGAGGGCTCGTCACGTCGAAGGGGATCGTCACGCACGGCTTTACGCTGGAGCAATGGGACGAGGCGATCAAAGTCGCGAATTCGCTCGATTCGATCAAGGTCCTGCTCAAGCCGAAAAACTGAAGCGCAATGTGCGAAGGCCTTCCCTGAACTCCCGGCCGCCATAAAATCATGTGTGTGATGGCGTTGACCCGAAAAGGATCAGGTCATCACTTGCACGGGTAAAGCCGGCTACGTCGATTCACCTAAGGGAAGACCACATGAGGAACTCAAAGATCCGCGCGTCACTGCCAGCGTTGGCGCTCCTGCTCGCGGGCTGTGCCGCGGGCGGCATGCCGGGAGGCGCAACGCATCTGAGCGCCGCACAGTGCCGCGACCTGACCGAGCTTCGAAACAATGCGCCCCTCACCCGCGAGCGCAATCTCAGCGAACTGGCAGCGCTCAGGCAAGCGGGTTACGACCCATCACGGTGGTTCGATCCGTACTATCCGGAAGATCTGCAGGCTGCGCAGGATCAGGTCGATCGCTGGTACCACGCTGAGTGCCAACAGGCCCAGGTAAGATGAGCCTGCGGTTTGCATTCATGGCGATTACCCGCTGCCCGACACCGCATGACCGGGCTTTCTTTTGCCTGCTTTTCTTTGCCGCGGTGTACCCGCGATGACTGCCGCCAGGCGTTGAGCAGCGGCATTCATCTGCTCGCTGCTAAACCCTCCAAAGCCAAGAACAAGACCGGGGCGTCCCGTCTGCGGCGCGAACATGGGCGACACTGCACGTACCGCGACGCCCTCCCTGGCGGCGCGCTCGACAACCTCCCGGTCGTCCAGCCCGTCTGCGAGCCAGAGTACGAGGTGCATCCCCTGATCGCCGGGCTCGATCCACGCGAGATCAGCGGGGAGCAAAGCTTCGATCGTATCGATCAGTTGACGCCGATGTTCGGAGTAGACATTTCGAACCTTGCGTATGTGCCGCTCCAGATGTCCTTCCGCCATGAAGGCGGCGAGCACGTGCTGATCGGCAGTTGGCGGGTGGCGATCCATGAGCACGCGTGCACCGCAGAACGCATCGACGAGCTTGCGCGGGACGATCAGATAACCCAGTCTGAGGGACGGAAACAGAATCTTGCTGAACGTACCAAGATAGATCACGCGGTCCGGAGCCAATCCTTGAAGGGCCGGAAACGGATAGCCCTCGTAACGTAGCTCGCTATCGTAATCGTCCTCGACTACCCAGGCATCACTGCCGCGTGCCCACGCGAGCAAGGCCGTGCGCCGCGCCATGCTCAAGGGCATCCCCAAAGGATACTGATGGGACGGCGTAACGAATGCCGCGCGTGCGTGCGGGGCCATGTTTATGCCAGCCTCGACATCAAGACCCTCGGCGTCAACAGGCACACGGATCACGCCCTCGCGATAGCCGATGTTTTCCATGATGGCGGTGACGCCACGGTAAGCGGGGTTCTCGACCCACACCTGATCGCCCGGACCAAGCAGGACCTGACTCGCGAGAAAAAGTCCCTGTTGGGTACCGCTGGTCACAATGACCTGGTCTGCCTCACACCGCACGGAGCGGGACCTTCGCACATAGGCCGCGATCGCTTCGCGCAGGGGTAACGCGCCCAACGGATCGGCATATCCCGTGGGCGCGCCCGGGCCCCTTGCGCGCAACCGGTTACCCAGGCGACGCCAGATATCGCCGGGCGCGGTCAAACCGACCGGGACAGATATCGCGAAGGGCATAGGCTCAAGCGGACGGAACTCTCGTGCAATCTGGGCGAACGCCAGGGCGCGCCCGGGTAGCCCGGACTTCGGTGCCGGCTCCAGTATTGCCTCGGGTGTGCTGACCGGCTGCGACCCCGTCAGGGCTTGCGCGACATGGGTTCCCGCTCCCGCTTTTGATTCCAGAAAGCCCTCGGCAAGCAATTGCTCGTAGGCCTCGATCACCGTCCCTCTTGCAACGTGAAGCGAGGCAGCGAGCGAACGCGATGACGGTAATACGTCTCCGGCTCGCATGCCTCCCTTGCGCACCGCCTCCCGCAGCGCCTCGGCAATTTGACGGCTCAGATTGCCCGCCGTGCGATCGAGCGCCCCGAGGGACGGCATGTCCGCGGCTCGCGCAGTTCTCGCCATAATTCTGGCTCACTATAAATTTAACAAACTGGTCCTTCAGGATAAACCACTTTTACAGCAAACTGGAAGGGTCGCAGTGATACCAGCCAACCGCCCTTAGCAGCCAGAGACAGCGCATGTACGTACCAGCCCACTTTGCCGAAACCCGAAAGGAAGTTTTACATTCCCGCATCGTTCAACACCCGTTTGGCACGTTGATCACTCACGGGAGCAGCGGACTAGACGCCAATCACATTCCGTTTGAACTTGCAGCAGAGGACGGCGAACTGGGCGTGCTGCGCGCGCATGTGGCGCGGGCCAACCCGGTATGGCAAGAGGTGGCGAACGGCGACGAGGTGCTGGTCGTCTTCCATGCGGGCGACGCCTATATTTCTCCGAACTGGTATCCGAGCAAGCACGAACTGCACAAACAGGTGCCGACCTGGAATTACATGGTGGTGCATGCGCACGGCCGCATTACGATTCTCGATGATGAGCGCTACGTGCGAGGCGTAGTGGGCCGGCTCACGCGCACACATGAGGCATCGGAACCGAAACCGTGGAAGATGGGCGACGCACCGAAGGACTACGTGGATGCGATGGTAAAGGCGATCGTTGGTGTTCAGATTGAGGTCACGCGTCTTGTTGGCAAGAGCAAGCTCAGTCAGAACAAGGAGGCACGGGACATCCAGGGTGCGGCCGAAGCACTCAAGTCGAGTGGCGAATCCCAGCTTGCCGATGCAATGCTCGCCGGGGTTCCGACGAAGTAGTGATACAGAGCGGTCGGCTTCACTCAACACTCATCAGAAAGCCCAATGTACTCTTCCACCTTCATTTTTCGGGCCGGTCAATACGACGAGGCGTTCCATGAACTCGATCGACGGATTGCCGAAGTGGCGCGATCCATACCGGGATATGTGAGTGAGGAGACGTGGGAAAACGCCGGTGAAGGATTGATCCAGAACGTCTACTACTGGGAGTCGGAAGAGGCATTGCTACAGCTCATCAGGCATCCCGTCCACGTCGAGGCGAAAGCGAAGCAAAGTCGCTGGCTGGATGGCTATCGGGTGATCATCGCGAGGGTGATTCGGGAGTATGGCGATGGCCGGCTCGTGAGGCGGCTCCACGGCCATCAGTAAGAGACAAGTCTGGAAAGCAATCGTCTCTTCCAGACGAACGCGGACTTCTGCGCCGTGCCTGAAGCACGCTTCGCGGTGACCCGTCGACAAATGGTGCACCCCGCGTTCAGCACGCCAACCCAGTGAGAAAGGAAACCGCAGCCCCTTCAGATCAAAGCCGATAGCTCCCGCCATCACGCTCGAGCAGTCGCAACAGCGCCGTCCATTCTCGGTCCAGATGCACCGTATCGAGGTAGGCATAGTCGTCGTGCTGTTTAGCAGCGTGTTCACAAACTTCGGGCGAAGGAATCACAACCTTCTGCCCCGCCGACAGCGTCGCAACCTGGATTTCGCATGCCTTGTTGAGGTAGTACATACGCGTGAACGCTTCGGCAACCGAACGCCCCGTCGTCAGCAAGCCGTGATTGCGCAGAATCAGATAGTCCTTTTTGCCGATCGACGCGACGATCCGTTCACGCTCATCGAGTTCGAGCGAGATGCCTTCATACTCGTGGTAGGCAACACGGTTATAGAACTGCATGCTGATCTGGTTCAGCGGCAGCAGACCGCATTCCATCGCGGCCACTGCCATGCCGTACGTGGTGTGCAGATGAACGACGCACTCGACGTCGTGTCGCGCCTGATGCAGCGCGCTATGAATCGTAAAGCCGGCCGCGTTCACTTCGAAACGGTCGTCTCCGATCGGATTGCCATTCACATCGATCTTCACCAGCGACGACGCGGTGATTTCGTCGAAGAACCAGCCGTGCGGATTGATCAGAAACTGGTCGTCGGTGCCGGGCACCCGCGCCGAAATATGCGTGTAGATCAGATCGGTCAGTTCGAACTTCGCTGCGAGCCGATAGGCAGCGGCGAGCTGGACACGCGTATCCCATTCCACCTGCGAAATATCCCGTGGTTTGCGGTTGATGTGCGGATCAGTGGTGGAAATCATGCTGAATTCTCTCCAGGTCTATAAATTGCAAGAACGTGGCCAGGCAGCACATCGGTTGGATGCATGGCTAACCGTGGTTCGCATAGTTGTTGGGTGAAAGAAAATCTACAGTTCGGCAACGAGCGACGGCACTGCGCTGAACAGATCGCCAACCAGACCGTAGTCCGCGACGCTGAAAATCGGCGCTTCCTCGTCCTTATTGATCGCGACGATGACCTTCGAGTCCTTCATGCCCGCCAGATGCTGGATCGCGCCGGAAATGCCGACCGCGATGTACAGTTGCGGCGCGACGATCTTGCCGGTTTGGCCGACCTGATAGTCGTTCGGCACGTAGCCAGCATCGACGGCTGCGCGCGATGCGCCCAACGCGGCCTGTAGTTTGTCTGCCAGCGGCTCCAACACTTGTGTGTAATTCTCGCCACTTCCGAGACCGCGCCCACCCGAAACAACGATGTTCGCCGACGTCAGTTCCGGACGGTCCAGCTTCGTCACTTCACGGCTCACGAACTGCGAGATGCCTGCGTCAGCCGCTGCGTCGATCTTCTCGATGGATGCGCTGCCGCCTTCTGCTGCAACGGGATCGAAGCCAGTTGCACGCACTGTAATGACCTTGATCGGGTCTTGAGACTGGACCGTAGCGATCGCGTTGCCTGCATAGATCGGGCGCTCGAATGTATCGGCGCTGACGACAGCCGTAATCTCGCTGATCTGCGCGACGTCGAGTTTCGCCGCAATGCGCGGTGCGACGTTCTTGCCGTAGGCCGTAGCCGGCGCGAGGATGTGCGAGTAATCCTTCGCGATGGTCAGCAACGTCGCCTCGACGTTTTCCGCGAGGCCTGCTGCCAGTTGCGGCGCGTCAGCGAGCAGCACCTTCGCAACGCCCGCCACCTTCGCTGCGGCATCAGCCGCGCCTTGCGCGTTGTGGCCTGCAACCAGCACATGAACGTCGCTGCCAATCTTTTGCGCGGCAGCAACCGTATTGAGCGTCGCTGCCTTTAGCGCCGCGTTGTCGTGTTCAGCAATTACCAGAATCGTCATGTTCTTTCCTGTACCTCAGAGAACTTTGGCTTCGGTCTTGAGCTTCTCGACCAGCGTCTTCACATCGGCCACCTTCACGCCAGCCGAGCGCTTCGGCGGCTCGCTGACTTTCAGGGTCTTCAGACGCGGCGTGACATCGACGCCCAGATCTTCGGGCTTCACGGTTTCGAGCGGCTTCTTCTTCGCCTTCATGATGTTCGGCAGCGTCACGTAGCGCGGCTCGTTCAGGCGCAGATCGGTCGTGATGACTGCGGGCAACGTCAGCGACAATGTTTCCGCACCACCATCGACTTCACGCGACACCGTCGCCTTGCCATCCGCCACCACAACTTTCGATGCAAACGTCGCCTGCGGCAGATTCGCCAGCGCAGCGAGCATCTGGCCCGTCTGGTTGGAATCGTCGTCGATGGCCTGCTTGCCGAGAATCACCAGTTGAGGCTGTTCCTTGTCGACCAGTGCCTTCAAAAGCTTCGCCACGGCCAGCGGTTGCAGGTCTTCACCAGACTCGACCAGAACCGCACGATCCGCGCCGATCGCCAGCGCCGTGCGCAGCGTTTCCTGACACTGCGCGACACCGCAAGAAACAGCAACAACCTCGCTGACAACACCCGCTTCCTTCAAACGCACGGCTTCCTCGACGGCGATTTCGTCGAACGGATTCATCGACATCTTCACATTCGAAATATCGACGCCCGTGTTATCCGACTTCACGCGAACCTTCACGTTGTAGTCGACCACTCTCTTGACCGGCACCAGAATCTTCATCCCTTGCAACTCCGCTATTCCGCACCACACAAAAACGGCGAAAAATTGGAACTTAGAAAATTTTTCGCCTATAGGTATAGTCACTCATGCGCACCGGAAGGCACCTCGCTCGAGCTCGACAAAATCCGAATATTCCCTTATAAATCAATGCAATATATGGAAAAAGCAAGCGTCGGCATCGATCCGGAAGCACAAAGTTAATTTGTTCGTGTTGACAGCACTGTAGGACGTCACTCATCATATGTCAACGATCAAAAAATAACCGGTTCGACGCTGTTGGAGACGGATGGCAAAGACCTGGACTGGACGGCCAAAACGCCATCCAGAGTGCATCACCCAAATTGTTTCGCCGGGCACGCCCCGGCGCATGTCATGGATTTAAACAGGAGAGTCATGGTGGCCAGTCACGACAAGGCGCGAGTGGGTGTTGATATCGGTGGAACCTTCACCGACGTTGCGCTGGAACTTGGTGGAGAACTCTTTTCCACCAAGATCCTCACGGATTACACGGCGCCCGAGCGCGCCATCATCAAAGGCATCGGCATCGTCGCCGACAAGGCTGGCATCGCGCTGAAGGACATCGGCGTCATCATCCACGGCACCACGCTCGCCACCAACGCACTCATCGAACGACGCGGGGCGAGAACGGCCTTCGTCACCACGCAAGGGTTCCGCGACACGATCGAAATGCGGACCGAAAACCGCTTCGAACAATATGATCTGAATATCAAGCTCCCGCCTCCGCTGATCGAACGCTGCGATCGTTTTACGCTCGGCGAACGTATCGACGCGCAAGGCGGCGTCCTGCTCGCGCCGACGGAAGCCGAGATCGAGACCATTGTCGATCGCATCGAACGAGGCGGCTATGAAAGTGTCGCCGTCGGTTTCATTCATGCGTATGTCAATGGTGTGCACGAACGTATGGTGCGCGAAGCGATTGAACGGCGTCTGCCGCATGTCTCCGTGTCGATTTCGAGCGAGGTATCGCCGCAGATTCGGGAGTTCGAACGGTTCAACACGGTCTGCGCCAACGCGTATGTGCGCCCGATCATGAAGTCCTACCTGGACCGCCTGCTCGGTAAGGTCCGTGAAGCCAGCGCGCTTTGCCCGATCTTCATCATTCATTCGGGTGGCGGCATCGTCTCGATCGAAAGCGCATCCGAGTTTCCCGTGCGTCTCGTGGAGTCGGGCCCTGCTGGCGGCGCGATTTTCGCTGCGCATATCGCTGCACGCTACGATCTGAATACCGTTCTCTCGTTCGACATGGGCGGCACGACTGCGAAAATCTGCCTGATCGACGATCTGACGCCGAAGACGGCCAACACCTTCGAAGTCGCGCGCACGTATCGCTTCAAGAAAGGCAGCGGCATGCCGATCTCGATCCCCGTTGTGGAAATGGTGGAGATCGGCGCGGGCGGTGGTTCGATTGCATCGCTCGACGTGATGCGTCAGATCCGTGTCGGCCCGCACAGTGCCGCATCCGAACCCGGCCCCGCCTGCTACCAGCGCGGCGGCACGCAGCCGACCGTCACCGATGCCGACCTGTTGCTGGGCCGCCTCGATCCCTCCAACTTTGCGGGCGGCTCGATCCAGCTTTCCACCGACAACGCCGCGAGCGCGATGCTCAGCGAGGTAGGCGGCTCGATCAACCTCAATGCCGAGGAAACGGCTTACGGCGTAGCCGAAGTCGTCGACGAGAACATGAGCAATGCCGCTCGCGTGCATGCCGTCGAAAGCGGCAAGGACATCAGCGGCTACACGATGATCACGTTCGGCGGCGCGGGCCCACTGCACGCCGCGCGTCTGTGCGAAAAGAGCGGCATCAGGAAGTTCATCGTGCCGCCCGGCGCGGGCGTTGGCTCGGCGATCGGTTTTTTGCGCGCGCCGTTCGGCTATGAAAGCGTGCGTAGCGCCAGCATGCGCTTCAATGACTTCGACGCCGACGCGCTCAACAGGATCGTCGATCAGTTGAGCACGGAAGCCGTGCATTTCGCGCGGCAGGGCTCGGGTGAAGCCGAGCCCGTAGTCGAAATCAAGGCCTTCATGCGCTACGTCGGTCAAGGCTGGGAAATTCCCGTGACCATTGCGCACCGCCGTTTCACTGCCGACGATCGCACGACCTTCACGGAATCGTTCACCAAGGCTTATACGCAGTACTTCGGCCGTCCCATCGATGGTCTCGACATTGAAATCGTCAGCTGGGCCGTCAAGGCAAGTTCGCCGCTGCCGCCTGTCGAACGTCTGCAACTCGTGACGTCCCGCGACGCGGTGGTCGCGCCGAAGTCTCGCAAGATCTTCGATGCAGCGCTGCATCGCTTCGTCGATGCGGCCATTGTCGAACGTGCGTCGCTGAAGGTCGGCGAAAGCGTGACGGGCCCCGCGATCATCGTCGAACCCGAAACGTCGACGCTCGTCACGTCCTCCTTCGATGCGACGGTGCAGCCCGACGGCTGTCTGCTCGTGGTCGCCAAAGAACTGAACGCCGCCCAGTAATCAGGAGTAGAACCATGTCTCTCAGCAATCTCGACACCATTCACATGCAGGTGATGTGGAACCGCCTGATCTCCGTCGTCGAAGAACAGGCGATGGCCCTGATCCGAACGGCGTTCAGCACCAGCGTGCGCGAGGCAGGCGATCTCTCGGCCGGTATCTTCGACAAGCGCGGCCGCATGCTCGCGCAAGCGGTCACGGGTACGCCGGGTCACGTGAATACGATGGCCGAGGCAGTCGGACATTTCATGAATGCAATCGGCGTGGACCGGATGTACGAAGGCGACGTCTACCTGACCAATGATCCCTGGAAAGGCACTGGCCACCTGCACGACTTCACGGTCGTGTCGCCGTCGTTTCTCAATGGCGAACTGATCGGCTACTTCGCGAGCACCGCACACGTGGTGGACATCGGCGGTCGCGGCTTTGGTCCAGACTCGCGCGAAATCTATGAGGAAGGCCTTTTCGTCCCGATCATGAAGCTGATCGAGCGTGGCGAAGTCAACCGCGACCTGATCAATATCGTGCGCAACAACGTGCGTGAAGCCGACAAGGTCGTGGGCGATCTGTACGCGCTTGCCTCGTGCAATGAGACGGGTCACAAGCGCCTGCTCGAGATGCTCAAGGAATTCAATCTGAAGGATGTCGAAGGCATTGGCGAGTTCATTCTTGCGCGCAGCCGCGAAGCGACGCTCGAACGTATCGCTGCGCTGCCCAAGGGCGTCGAGACCAACGATATGACGCTCGACGGATATGACACACCCGTCAAGCTCAACGTCACGCTCACCGTCGGCGACGATCATCTGCTGGCGGACTTTGCGGGCACGTCGCCGGCGAGCCCGTTCGGCATCAACGTTCCGTTGCTGTACGCCAAAGCCTACGCGTGCTACGGCCTCAAATGCATCATCGCGCCCGAAGTGCCGAACAATGCCGCGTCGCTCGAACCGTTCCGCGTTCAGGCACCCGAAGGCTGCATCCTCAACGCGCAACGTCCCAGCCCCGTTGCCGTGCGTCACGTGCTGGGCCACTTCGTGCCCGATCTGGTGCTGGGCGCGTTGCACAAGATTTTGCCGGACCGCGTGCCCGCTGAAGGTTCGGGTGCACTCTGGAACCTGCATGTCAGCGCACGTCCCGTGCGCGAAGATTCAGGCCTGAAAGGCAGCGAAATCCTGATGTTCAACAGCGGCGGCACGGGCGCGCGCGCTGAACTGGATGGGCTATCGGCCACGGCGTTCCCGAGCGGCGTGCACGCGATGTCGGTCGAAGCGACGGAACAGGTCGGGCCGATTGTCGTGTGGCGCAAGGAAATGCGCTCAGGCTCGGGCGGCGCCGGCAAACTGCGCGGCGGTCTGGGCCAGATCGTCGAGATTGGCCCACGCGCCGGCTATCACTTCCGCTTCAACGCGATGTTCGATCGCATCGATCATCCTGCGCGTGGACAGTCCGGCGGCAAGTCGGGCGCGCCAGGACAGGTCACGCTATCGGACGGCACGAAGATGAAGGGCAAAGGCACGCAGACGGTCGCCGAACATGAACGCGTCGTGCTGTCGCTGCCTGGCGGCGGCGGCGTCGGTGCGCCCGCCGAACGCGAACGTGAAGCCCTGATTCGCGATATTCGCAACGAGTACATCTCTGAAGCTCAGTTGCGGGACGACTACGGTGTCACGCCCGACGCCCTGAGCGCATCGAACAACCAGTAAGGAGCCACCCACATGACCGACATTACCAAGCCTCCGTTCAAGAACATCCTGATCACGGGCGCCGGCGGCGCGCTGGGCTCCGTGCTGCGCGAGTCGCTGCGGCCGTATGCGGAAACGCTCAGTCTGAACGAACGCAAATCATTGGGCGAAGTGCGCGAGAACGAAAAGCACTTCATCTGCGATCTTGCCGACCGCGATGCCGTGTTCGACATGCTCAAGGGCGTCGACATGGTGATCCATATGGGTGGCGCGCCGCGCGAGAACACGTTCCAGGTGATTCTGGATTCGAACATCGTCGGCAGCTACAACATTTACGAAGGCGCACGGCAGGCGGGCGTCAAGCGTGTCATTTATGCGAGCTCGGTGCATGCAATCGGCTTTTACGAATGCACGCAAACTATCGATGCCAACTCGCCGCAACGACCGGACAGCCTGTACGGCGTCAGCAAGACCTTCGTCGAGAACCTGTCGCGCTACTACTTCGACAAGTTCGGCATCGAATCGGTTTGTTTGCGCATCGGCTCGTGCTTCCCGAAACCGGTTGACCGCCGCATGCTGGCGACATGGCTCTCCTACGACGACTTTTCGCATCTGTGCGTCCAGTCGATCATGACGCCGAGCGTCGGTCACATGATCGTTTATGGCAATTCGAACAACAGCGCGAACTTCTGGGACAACACGCAGGCTGGCTATCTGGGCTTTCGTCCGAAGGACTCCGCCGATGCGTATCGCGCCGAAGTCTATGCGAACACGCCTGTAGGCGACCCGCGACATCCCGCCGTGCGCTTCCAGGGCGGTCAGTTCGCTGCCGACGGCCACTTCGAAGACCCGAAGACGAAGTAAGCGCCGCTACTTGACCGACTTTCTGGAAACACTGAGATGGCACAGCAAGCATCAAAGCAGCACTACGACGTCGTGATCGTGGGCGGCGCGGTCGTCGGCAGCGCGACCGCGTATTTTCTGGCGAAGAACCCGGACTTCAACGGTTCGGTTTTGGTTGTCGAGCGGGACTGGACCTATGCGCAATCCGCGACGGCTCTGTCGAGTGCGTCGATCCGCCATCAGTTCTCGAACCCGCTGAACATCAGGATCTCGCAGTTCGGCACCGAGTTCATCCGCAACTTCCACGAACTCGTTGCGGTCGAGGGCGACGCACCCGAACTCGGATTCAAGGAAAACGGCTACCTGTACCTTGGCGATGCAAAAGGCGCGGCGATGTTCGAGCGCAACCACGCGACCCAGCGCGAAAACGGCGCCGATGTCGTGTTGCTCGATCAGGACAAGTTGAAAGCGCGCTTCCCTTGGCTGAATACCGACGGACTGGTCAACGGCGTCTATGGACAAAGCGGTGAAGGCTGGTTCGACAGCTACGGGCTGCTTCAAGGTATGCGGCGCAAAGCCCGCTCGATGGGTATCGAATATATCGAAAACGAAGTGGTCGATGTGGTGCGCGAAGGCGACAGGATTACGGGTGTGACGCTCAAGAGCGGCGAAACTATCGGGTGCGGTCTGATGGTGAATGCCGCAGGCACGCGCGGACCCGCGATGGCCCGTCTTGCCGGACTCGAGATTCCCGTCGAGCCGAGAAAGCGCTGTCTGTTCGTGTTCGACTGCCGCACGCCGCTGCAAGGCACGGTGCCGCTCACCATCGACACGACGGGCATCTTCTTTCGCCCCGAAGGGCAGTATTACCTGACGGGCTGCTATCCCGATCCCGACCCGCTGGCGGATGTGAACGACTTCGACGTGATCCATTCCGAGTTCGAAGAAGTCATCTGGCCCGCGCTTGCTGAGCGCGTGCCCGCGTTCGAGGCGATCAAGGTCGTCAACGCGTGGGCCGGCCACTACGACTTCTGCATGCTTGACCACAATGCGATAGTCGGACGGCATCCGCAGGTCGAGAACTTCCTGTTTGCCAACGGATTCAGCGGACATGGTTTGCAACAGTCGCCCGCCATCGGGCGCGGCCTGAGCGAGCTGATCACGTACGGCAAATACCGGTCGCTCGATCTTGCACCGCTCGGCTATGAACGCGTGGTCGAGAACAAACCTTTCCTCGAAGAAGGCGTGATCTGAGTGCGTCGCCCATTGACCAAAGGCAGATAACATGACTTCCCATTCCTATCAGACCGCGCTGGTCACTGGCGCGTCCAGCGGCATCGGGCGCGCGATTGCACAGCGGCTCGTCAACGACGGGTTCAAGGTCTACGCACTCGGCCGCGACGCCAAAGCGCTCGATGCACTCGCAAGCGAGTGCGACGTCACGCCGATCGCTCTCGATCTGCAGGACACGACGCCGTTGCGAGATCTGTTTGCGCGCACCGAAATCGACGTCGTCGTCAATAACGCGGGGCTGCTACCGGCGCTTGCAAAGTTCGCTGAGAGCGAACTTGCGGATATCGACCGCATGATCGATATCAATCTGCGCGCGCCGCTGCGCCTTGCGCACATGGCGCTCGGCGGCATGATCCAACGCAGGCGCGGGCATCTGTTCTTCGTCGGCTCCAGTGCCGGGCGATTCCCGCATCCGAACACCGCCGTCTATGGCGCGACGAAGGCCGGCATCAGCATGTTCTGCGATTCGCTGCGTTGCGATCTGCTCGGCACGAAGGTTCGCGTTACGGAGATCGCACCTGGCCGCGTGCAAACGAGCCTCTATCGCACGGCGCTCGGCGCGGAAGGCGCGAACGAAAAGCTGTACGACGCCTATCGCTCGATTCAGCCTGAAAACATCGCCGAACTGATCGCGACGGCCATCGCGCTGCCGGAAGCTGTCGACGTGTCGCGCATGGAAGTTTTCCCGACCGATCAGGCAGCAGGCGGCTCGCAGATCGTCTCAGTCAAGTAATCCACGTACAGCCCTACAGGACATATTCGAATCATGAAGAATCAACGAGTCGTTATCGTCGGCGGCGCTTCCGGCCTTGGCCTGTCCGTCGCCAAACTGATGCTCGCAGACGGCGCGCAAAGCATTGCGCTGATCGACAAGAACGGTCCGCTGCTCGACGAAACCGTGGGCGCGCTGAAGGCGCAAGGTCACACGGTTTTTGGCGCGGTCGGCGACATCACGCGCAAGGACTCCGCGCAGGAAGTGTTTCGCACGGCGCTCGCAGCGCTGGGCCGCGTCGACTGCCTGATCAACAGCGCGGCCATTTATCCGCGCCGCCCTATCCTCGACATCTCCGATGACGAGTGGGACCTGGAAAACGCCGTCAATATCAAGGGCACCTATCACATGATGGTCGCTGCCATCGAACATATGCGCAGCCGTGCGAAGGTCGAGCCGCATGTCGCGGGCCGCATCGTCAACATCACATCTGTCGATGCGTTCAAGGCGCATCCGCAGAACGCGCATTACGCGGCGACGAAAGCCGCTGTCGTGAGCCTGACGAAATCGTTCGCGCAGGAAGTGGCGAAGGACGGCATTCTCGTGAACTCCGTCGCGCCCGCCGGCTTTGCGACCGACAAGGCAAAGAAGGCAGGCTTCCTCTGTGAACTCGCCGCTGCCAATCCGCTGGGCCGTGCGGCCGAACCCGAAGAAATCGCGCAATGGGTCGTCATGATGGCAAGCGCGCGCAACACCTATGCGACGGGCGAAAACGTCATCGTCAGCGGCGGTTATATCTACGCTTGAGTCACATCAAGAATTCGCCCCGCCCCGTTCGCGGGCGGGCAACGACGCGGCCGCGACTGTGGTAGAGTCATAATATGTCATACGGCGCAGGTCAGACCCGTTCCACCCACGCCGGCGCGGTACGCCTGCAGCCGAGAATTGCAGAGCACTCCTGATCCGGTGTGAGTACACGGAATGACTCTGGACGCTGAAACCCTCCTTAAGAACGCGGCGAGCACTGGCAAGCGCCGCAGCCTGACCGAACTGGTCATCCAGGCACTGAACGACAAGATCGACCGCGGCGAATATGCGCCCGGCGCCAAGCTTCCGACCGAACCCGAACTCTGCAATGAATTTAGCGTCAGCCGCACTGTCGTGCGCGAAGCCGTTGCATCGCTGAAACTGGGACGCCGTCTCATTGCCCGTCACGGCGTTGGTGTGTTCGTTTCGGAGACACCTGGCCAATCCGGTGAAATGGGCTTTATCGACACCACGACGCTGAACAACTCGATGCATGTGCTCGAACTGCGTATCGGCGTCGAGACGGAATGTGCGGCCTATGCGGCGTTGCGCCGGTCAGAGCATCATCTCCGGGCGCTCAAGGAAGTGTATGCACGCATGGAAATCGTTGCCGCGGACGATGAAGCTGAATGCGCACGCGCGGACTTCGAATTTCATCTCGCTGTCGCCACCTGCTCCGAAAACCCGCACTTCACTTCGATTCTTCGCTCGCTTGGCCAGGAGATCATCATCGACCTGCGTCTCAAGCACGCAAAAGCGAACGCCAAGGAACGAAAGACGTACATCAGGCGCATTCAGCGTGAGCACGCCGATATCCTCGACGCGATTGAACGGCAGGATGAGACGGCAGCGCGGCGCGCGATGCGACGTCATCTGAACGAGAGTCTGGAGCGCTATCACCATCTTTCGAGTACGCGCAGCGAGTAATCAGGCGCTTCGTGTTCGCGCCTTCTCCACGAACAAACGCCGGATGAATGGTGCGTCGCGTAACGCTACCAATCATCCGGCGTTCTGATTCGAACACGGCGGCCCGTCAGTTCTGCAAGGCCTCAACCTTGTCGCCGTACGCGACCGCTTGCGGCACCCACTTCCCGCCGATCACCTTGTAGAACGTCGCTGCGGGATCTTTCATATCGCCGTTTTGCATGAAAGCGATATTGCCCGACACCCCCTCGAACGCAACCGATTTGATGAGTGGACCGTACACTTTCGGGTCGGTCGAGTTCGCTTTCTGCATCGCGTTGATCAGAACCCACGTCGCGTCATACGCGGAAGGCGAGTAAGCCACGACGCCTTCGTTGTACTTCGCCTTCATCTTGTTGTCGAACTCCTTGCCGGCCTTCAGCCTCGACAACGGTACGCCGTAGTCCCATGAAACGGCACCCTCGGCGCTATCGCCCGCGACCTTCAGGAACGTCTCGTTTTCGAAGCTGCCGCCGCCGAGCAAGGTCGCCTTGATGCCGAGCTGCCGCATCTGCTTGATCAGCATGCCCGCCTGTTGATCGAGTCCGCCCCAGAAAATGACATCCGGGTTGAAGGACTTCATCCGCGTGAGCTGGGACTTGAAATCAACGGCCTTATCGGTCGAAAACTCGCGATCGACGATTTTCCCGCCTGCCGCTTCCACGCCTTTGACGAACTCGTCTGCCATGCCCTGCCCGAACGCCGTGCGGTCGTCGATCACGGCAATGCTCTTGCCCTTCAACGCCTGAACGGCTGAATGGCCCGCGAGCTGGCCCATCTGCGAATCGGAGTTGGTGACACGAAATACCGTCTTGAAGCCCTGCGATGTGAGCATCGGATTCGTTGCCGTGGGCGACACCATCGGGATACCCGCGTTGTAGTAGATCCGCGAAGCCGGAATGCTCGTGCCTGAATTGAAGTGACCCACGATCCCCGCGACCTTCGAGTCGACCATTTTCTGCGCGACCTGCGAGCCCATGCGCGGGTCACCCTGGTCATCTTCTGCATCGATTGCGAAATGCACCGGCTGCCCTCCGATGACGAGTTTCTTCGCGTTCGCGTCGTCGATTGCAAGCTCGACGCCGCGCTTCAGATCGACCCCGTAGTGAGCGGACGCCCCCGTCAACGGGGCGGCGAAGCCGATCGTCACGTCCCCCGCGTGAGCGGCCGGGGCGACGAGCAATGCCCCGGCGGCCAGGCTCGCGGCGAACACGATACTTTTGAGTTGATACGGGATGTTCATCTGATTCCTCTGCGAATTTCGACAGGTTGAAAAAGAGGTGTCAGGTCTGGGCACGCCCGCCCCAGCTCGGTGCGAACCACCGGCCACGCTTCGAAACCCGACCGCATGCCTATCAAGGTATTAGGTGAGACGTCATATGTCAATGGATCAAAAAGGCCAGCCGGACCAGGGTTTTCGAGAGGCATCGGAGAGCGGCCCGCGATGCGTTCAGGTCGCGCCGGGTGGCGGAACCTGCTTCGGGGCATTGAAGGTACTGAGTCGCCCCTGAATAATGCGTTTGCCCGGCGGTGGGGTCATGCGCCGGGCATGATTCGGACGAGAGTGGTAAGCGAAGCAGCAAGAATGAGGGCGTAAAAAACCTTCAGCTTCCTGAGGATCATTCGTAGGTTGTGACCGGCGCCGCATAACACCGCGTGCATCGCGTCGCCGAGCACTCCCTTCAGCCAGTTCCGATCGAGTTTGCCATCTGTCTTCATGTGGCCGATCGCTGGCTCAATCGCGCTGCGCCGTCTGATCATCGCTCGTAATCCCCGCGTGATGCCTCGCCTCAACCCCGGGTGGTAGATCTTCACACCTTCGATGTCTACGCCCTTGTATCCACGATCCACGACGGCGATTTCTGGCGTGACGTCGCTCAGGATCGCCGCCTGTTCGAGCGCTTCTGCAAGTGTGTGGCCGTCGTATGGATTGCCTGGCATCGAGCGCATGCCAACGACCAGGCCCTCCCTGTGCGTCGTCGTAATCGACACCTTCACGCCGAACTCGTAGGGCGTGCGCGCCTTGCCCTTGGCCAGGCACTCTACCTCCGGCGCATGCAGAGCGTAAAGCTTGGTTTTGTCCTTTGTCTTTTGCGACAGGATCCGCTTTGTGCGACCAATCAGTTCCTGCAGGACCCCGCGACTGCCTTCGGAGACCGCATCAATCTGCCGCTCGACGTCACGCATCACCCGACCCACACGCGAGCGCAGTGTGCGCAACACTTTCTTCATGCGTTTGTACTGCTTGGCATGGGCATAGCGGCCTATCTGACGCGCCAGGTGCGGCGCCTCGCGGTTGTAGTTCTGCCTCAGTTTCAGGCCGTGCCGTGCTGCAGCCTTTACCAGATGTTCGCGACACCGCTCAAGCAACCGCGAATCGGTCGGATGGGCAACCGCTTTCTGCATGACAGTTGTGTCAACGATCACGCGCTTGACGCTCGCGGCCTTGATCACGCCGGCCCGTTTGGCTGCGTCGATCGTTTCGGCCAGCAACTCTTCAACACCAGCCTCGCCCAGCCGCTTGCGCCAGCGCGTCAGGCTCGACGGATCGATCGGCGGTTCGGTCTGCAAATACGTCTCGCCGGTGAACACCTGCCAATAAGGATTTTCCACCCATTGCCAGACGACTTCTTCGTCGGACAGGTCAAATGCGTGCTGCAGATACAGCAGACCGGCGACTAGCCTGGGTGATGTTGCCGGGCGTCCCTTGCGCGACACGAAGCTCTCGCTCATCGCCATGCCCAGCCGATTCCAGTTGATCAGGTCAGCCAGCCGCACCAGCGGATGTCTCAGATTGATCTGCTCGCGCAGCGGCTGCCGGAAGAAATCTCCCTCTGTCACAGGCGTCTTCGGACCCATCCGCACCTCGTCAGAATTTGCAGGATTTAGGCATCAATATGCCAGGTCTCTGCAAATCCCACAATGCCATTTCGGCCTCGGAGCCTTACCGCATAAGCTTTCGCGGATTGTTCAAGGCCGACTACTGAGGGGTTTCTGCGGGGAACGTGCGGGACGATCGTCACACCGATACGCTTTCATCGCGCATCAGGGATGGGGCCACCCTCAAGGGCAGCCCCTATTCTCATTGTTGAACCGATGCCCGGAATCGCCGCTTTGTCAGCGACACGATGCGCCACGCGACTGAGTCGAAGTAAAGCGCACATGGGAGATGCGCAATCTTCAATTGCATGCAAGGCGCCATCGATAGGCATCAGCCATTCCGGTCAGTCATCCTCTCCCAGTCCCGGTAGCGGCCGGGTGCCCTCCAAACGTACGGAGTGCAACGATGCCGGGTCCAGGCCGAGTGCACGCAAGATAGTGGGTGCAACCTGCGTGGTGCTTACGCGGCGATCGACATGCCGCTCATGGTGATGTCCATCGGGATACGCGACGATCAGACCCAGATGACTGTCGTCCGGCGCGTTCCCGCCATGCTCCTCGTCTTTCGCTTTGCTCGATGTGTAAATAACACCGGGGTTGGGTTGCACGATGATATCGGGCGTGCGTCCGTCTGCCGGGTCGCCAAATAGCGCCGCGAGCCGCGGTCCTGAAAGGATGTACGCCTGCGGCCCGTCCGCGCAGATTCCTGGCGCATTACAACCAAGGTTGGCCTTCAGCGTCGACACGACATCCTGAACCTGGCTCTGATCCCGCAACCAGATGAGACCGACATCGTCGGTTTGCGCGAGGCCTGTGCCGACCAGACCCGTCCCGTCATTCAGGTTCCCCGTCGTCGTACTATTTTGTCCAAAGTGGCCGTTCGGATCGAGGTAGTTATGCGCTTCGAGCAGGTTCACCAGCGTGTCGCCGTTCTTGACCAGCTTGGTGTGGTCGCTGGGCGACTGGCCGTGCTTGGCCGTTACGACCACCATCGTCGACTTCGCGAGATCTCTCGACTTCAGCGCATCGACCATCTTTCCGAGCGCATCGTCAACGTAGCCGATAGCAGCCGCCACCTGCTTGCCCGGCGTAAAGCTCGCGTCGAGATAGCCGCCGCCAGACGCGACGGGCGCCTTCTGCGCAACACTCAATGTCTGAAAATTCGTACCGAACAAGGTCGGCACAGCGGCGTTTTGCTGGCCCGTCGAGTCCTTGCCGTCGATCTCATTGATGATGGACTGAACATGCAGGTTATCGAACTGTTCAGTATGCGCGTACACGTCGGTGTAGTTCGTGCCCGTCGCCGGATCGATCGAATTGATCTCGGTACGCGACAGATCGTCGACGCCCTTGCCTGACGGACCATTTAGCCAGTCGTAGCCCCACGCATGCTTGTCGGCCCATGCCGTACGGGCACCATGGAAATGCTGCTTGACGGCCTCGAAGATCGTATTGGTCTTCACATAGTTATGTGGATAAACAGGCACGCACACGCCATTTGTCTTTGCATATGGAATCGCTTGCGGATTAAAAGCGCCTCCTCCATCGAGATGCGTAAGCGCCCCGCCGTTCTCTGCATCTATTCCCGTCGTTTCGTCGAATACGACATTCCAACCCTGCTTGCCCTGGCAAGTCGGATCTGATGGCGCGTAAAGCGTGCGATCGTACGAAACGTCATAGAACAGTCCCGCCGATTTCGGCAAGCCGCCCGTCACGAGTGCCGCGAGGCCAGGAAACGAGTCGGAGAGACCGGGTGTATAAGCATTGGTGTACGTTACGCCGGACTTCGCCAGCAAAGCCATATTCGGACACGTGTTAGCGGCGATGCAACGTGCCACATCCTGCTCGTGGAGACCGTCCACACTGATCAGCAAAACATGTCGCACCTCAGTGTCGCGCCGGTCGTGATCGTGACCATGCTCCTTATCATCGCCAGCATGAACGACCATCGGAACCGCAATCGTTGCCGCCAGGATGCCTGCTCCCATTTGCCTGATAAGACGACTCATCTTCACCTCACTGAATGTTTTGAATTCGAAGTTATTACAGCGAGGTAATGTGCTCGTTTAATACGTCGTCAAGATGACCTTTCCCTTTCGTTTTGCCCAATTCATGAGAATGAAAATCATGATCCACAAAGAGAACTTTAGCGCCGAGTAATTCCGCAAAGTACTTCGGATAGGAGTATGTCATCGAACTCGCTAATGTGGCCCACTGAATATATCAAAAGATCGAGCGTCAATAACACGATAACGAATTCGTAATTAGACGGTCAGTGCTGCGATAACTCACGTCACTAGAATGCTCTTCGTGGAAACAACCACTTCCTCAATACTTAGGAGGGTCATCATGAAGCTACCAGCCTTGTTCGCGGTCACCGTGCTCGGCCTTGCATTCGGTGCGAATGCCTTTGCACAAGCAACTACGCACGGCATCACGCGTGCCGAAGTGCATGCACAACTTGTCGAGGCGCAGGCAGATGGGTTAGTGCCTGTTCCCAAAAACGACTATCCGCCATCCGCCGATACCATCGCACGGAACAAGGAGCTGTATGCAATCCAGCATCATCAATCCGCCAGCGATACCGCATCCTCAACCGGGAACGTGACAGCCCCGCGCGCTGCCTCCGACTGACCGCGTGTGAGCGAAGAGATCATCGTTACCGCGACGGGCATCACGCCCGTCGCTATTCGCACTATAAAGAAGGCTCAATCTGGCGAAATAATCCGGCGATAGAATCGACCCACGGGTACGGCGTTGTTGCATAAATCGGTGTACCGCGCGCCGATCTGACGTTTACGCGCAACGGTAGTGACGGCACCCCTGTTAACTTCGGGGTGAACTGCGTACATTCTCGATTTTTGCCCGGGAAGATGCGCAAAGACGATCGCAAGAGGCAGGAGCCCAAAGGGGTTTATCGAGTCAGGAACTGGGCTGAGTACAACGCGGGCTTGATCGCGAGAGGCGATGTGACCATGTGGATTGACGAAAGCGTCCTGACGCACGTGCCCGGGAAGGATTCGTCCAGACGTGGCCGGCCATGCGTTTATGCTGACGCAGTGATTCAGATGCTGCTCGGGTTGAAACAGGTGTTTCGCCTGCCGCTGCGGGCGCTTCAGGGTTTCGCTCAAAGTCTGCGCGCACTTGGCTTCGCCGGGCTGCCGGTACCGAACTACACGACACTGAGCCGTCGCGCGCAGGAGTTGAAGGTCGCGTTGCCCGCGATCCGCAACGGCGAGCCGCTGCATCTGCTTGTCGA
>NZ_JAWRXV010000370.1:0-356 GCF_046534875.1 Paraburkholderia sp. SIMBA_054
GCCCCGCAGCGCGGCGCTCAACGCTGGATCGCTCAACGCAAACAACAGTGCGTTTTCGTCGAAGAGAGTCAGCGCATCGCGCACGCTGCCGCGCGTCGAGCCGACGCCGAGCAGGTCGATCGCCGCCGACTGCCGTGTATTGAGCGCGGCCTTGATGCGCGGGAAGGCGAACCACATCGACGCGTTGAAGAAGTCGTGCAGATTGTGGCGCGTCGGCACGCGGCCGGTCGACGCGATGTGCGCCTCGTAGGCGGCGCCGGGCGGTAGTTCGTCCTGCGCGATGAACGCGAGGCGTTGGCCGCGGCCTGTGGTCTGACACGTGTTAGCGGCGTCGGCATTCATTTCGGCGAGCAAGG
>NZ_JAWRXV010000371.1:0-355 GCF_046534875.1 Paraburkholderia sp. SIMBA_054
CCGCGTATAGGCGCTGGCTTCGTCGAAATTCATCACCGAAATGCCGGGCACGCGAAGCAGGCGCAGCATCAGCCCGCGGGTCGCGGAATCGCCGCTGAGAATCGCCGCATCGACCTCGCCCGCGACGAGCTGCGTGGCCGCTTGCAGACCGTCGCTCGGCACGAGCGTCGTATCGTCGCCGGACCCAATGCCGTTCGCGTCCAGCAGCTTCAGCGCGATCGGATACAGCGAAAGCACGAGCAGCAGCGCCATCGTGATGTTAAAAGCGCGCAGACACCTCGCGTCGGACAACACGCGCCGCATCGCGGTGCCGAACCCGGCCCACAGGCAGATGCACGGAAAGCCGATCACATAG
>NZ_JAWRXV010000372.1:0-355 GCF_046534875.1 Paraburkholderia sp. SIMBA_054
TCGACGCGCTGGCCGACGAGGTACGCCTGGCACAACGCTGGATGGCGCACTGGGAAACGCGCGCACCGCACGCCGTGCGCGTGGTCGACTACCGTGCGCTGGTGGAAGACACCGACAACACCCTGGCCGCCCTGCTCGAATTCCTCGACCTGCCCGCCTGGCCGGGCCTGTCGCAGCCCGAGCGCAATGCCAGCCCGGTCAGCACCGCCAGCAGCGTGCAGGTGCGCGCGCCGGTCCACCGCGGCGCGCTGGATGCCTGGCGGCGCTACGCCGAACCACTGGCGCCGCTGGCCGCGCGCCTGCAGGAACAACCGGCATGAGCGACGCCGCCACCGCGGGCCGGATCGACGCGCTG
>NZ_JAWRXV010000373.1:0-355 GCF_046534875.1 Paraburkholderia sp. SIMBA_054
AATAAAAAACGCCGCCATTGGATGAATGACGGCGTTGTTCAAGCCCCGGAAATTCGACTACCCTAATCGCACGGCATGGTTCGATGCCCGCGCGTTGAACGCTGTGCGAAGCGGGCGTTCGGAGCGACAGCAAAAAGCGAGTGTTAAAAGCGGTAACCGATATTGACGTACGTAACGATCGGGTTCAGCTTGATCTTGGTTTCCGATTGCACATTGAGCGTGCCGACCGGCGTCTTCGCCTGCGTGTTCAGTTTGGCCGTCGTGCTGAGCGGCAGGTACGACACCGAGGCGCCCGCGAACCAGTGCTCGTTGAACGCGTAAGTGAAACCCAGATTAAACACCGGCTCCCACGAAC
>NZ_JAWRXV010000374.1:0-354 GCF_046534875.1 Paraburkholderia sp. SIMBA_054
CGCCGCCCAGGTGGCAAACTGTGTGTAGGTTGTCGCGACGTATAGCTTGGCGCTCTTACAGGGTGGGACGCGTGCGCTGTCGGTCCGAAGTGAGGCGTGTGAGGTGCTACGGCCGACACACAGTTTGCCACCTGGGCGGCAGTGGAATATCTGGCACGGCGCGTTGCGACGCGGACGCGTGAAGCGGGTGAGGCGTCAATTCAGAGCGTTGGCAGCGAACATGAGTCACGAGGTTGCCGTGTGAAGCGTGGGACCGGTTGGGGGCCCTCAGGCAAACACAAGAGTTGGCGGTGTTAGCCGCTTTCTTTTGCCTACTTTTCTTTGCGGCGGCAAAGAAAAGTAGGTGCCGCCCCG
>NZ_JAWRXV010000050.1:0-71485 GCF_046534875.1 Paraburkholderia sp. SIMBA_054
TTTGATGGTCAGCGAGCTCATGGTCAATCTCCTGGATGGGGTATGGTAAGAAGGTGATGTGTTTGCGATTTACAGCAGCACGCCCTGCAGGCCGCCGAAGTTCTGGATCGTCGGGATGACGACCTTCGTGTCGGTCTGGGTGACGGGCGCCACCACGATAGCCGGGCTGGCGAAGCCACCACCGAACGCGGCGTTCGTGTTGTAGGCGTTGTAGTTGCTGCCGCCGCGCACGGAGGCGAGTGCTTCGACGGAAAGTTCTTCGTTATGCGAGAGGTCTTTGATGGTCAGCGTAGCCATGGTCAATCTCCTGGATCAGTTGCTTCGGGTTGGAAGAGCACGATTTGTTTGCGCTCGCTGCTACATATGCACAGGGTGTGCCAGTCGTGCGCAGAACTCCGAAATAACACGATAACCATATGAAAATAAAGGAGAATGTATATCGGAGAGTTTTTGAAAACGGCTTTTCAAGCGATCAGGCGACAAATGAACGTCTGCTCCCGGCAAACAGATAATCGCGCGGCTGTCCGCCTTAACCGAACAGCACGCAATGCGCCCATCTCAATGAGTTCCGCGACCGGCGCACCGAGGCGCACTTGAGCAGATCAGCTCGGCCGTAAGCGATGCACGACGCTTTCGAATCTCTCAGTGATCTCAGCGAGTTCGACTTCCTTGAAATGCGTCAATTCTCCGGAATTGACCAGTCGCTGCCGAGGATGGAGGATGAGTGCCATGGCTTGGGACGACGAAAATCCGAAGCGCGAAATTCCGGAGCGGTACAAAGCCGGGCTGCCGGGACTATCGAGAGAATCCGGTCAGTCCGTTGCAAGCCTGTACCTGATCGCCCGCTGGTGGGTTTAACGATACCCGGTCTCGGATGTTTCCCGAGGGAGTAACAGATGGACCAGACTTCCACTACACGTCGCCAGCGTTCAGTCCCTCTGCGTCTGACCACCGAGCTGGTGGCACTGGTTGCGCGCAAGATGGAAGACAGCGGACCGGCCCCCGGCGTCGTCGTCCACACCGATGAAGATTACGAGGCGTCACTGCAGGCGGTACTCCATGCGGGTGCCTGGCAAGGAGAGGACATCTGGCTGTTCGCTTATGGTTCGTTGCTGTGGAATCGGCCCTTCGAAGTTGAAGAGCAAGTTGCAGCGGTATTACACGGCTGGCACCGTGCGTTCTGCATTCGGCTAACGCGCTTTCGCGGCACTCCCGACCAACCGGGATTGATGATGTCGCTCGTTCCAGGTGGCAGTTGCCGTGGCGCTCTATATCGGGTTGCTGGGCACCGGGTCCTCGCGGATCTGCGCAAGCTGTGGCGACGGGAAATGACCGTCAAGCCGCCGACCAGTCCGCCACGATGGATTACCGCGAAAGCGGGGCAAGCCGCCGTGCGCGCCATTGCTTTTACCGCCGATCGTAAGGGGCGCAACTTTGTGGCCGGGTTGACCGACGAGGAGATCGCATCTGTGCTGTACAAGGCGGTCGGCCACTGGGGGGCGGGGGCGGAATACCTCATGCAGACGGTTGACCACCTTGAATGTCTTGGCATCCGGGACGCCAACCTATGGCGCTTGCAGCGGCTCGTTGCGCAGCGACTGTTTGAGCTGAAAGCCGCTGGCAGGTAGCAGATTGACCGATTGAACAACTGCCTGGTATGCAAGGCAGCCGCCTCGCACAGAGGGCCGATCAGCAGGTAGCGTTGCCCCGCGCCCTGCGGCACCTCTGGGGGCCTGTGCGGCTTGTCGCGCTCGCCAGGCATGTTTGGGAATCAGGGACCAACGCAGACGTGTTCCTGGATTCGCCTCATACCGATCTGGATGGATATGGTTCCCTCGAGGCTGCGACGTCGCACCGTACATTGCTGGAAAGCACCGTCCCGCAAGGGAATAACCAGTGACGTTGGCGCGTATACGACCGGTTGACCATCAGCCATACCGTCAAGCACGGAAAGTTGGCGGAATAAAACAGACGGCCAGAGGGCAACAGGCAAACAGACGAGCGCGCGCAAACGCGTACCGCAAGCCATCGGGCAAGCGGCACGTCAAGAGAAAGAAGCGACTGGCGAATGCCTTAAAGGCAAGCGCTATTTGCGCAAAAGGCTCTGCGGGGGTATGCGTTCGTCGACAGGTTGGCGCGCAGCCGTCGGGAATCCCACGGGATAGTCGACGACGCGCGTCGCCGCCGGCAAGGCCTGCGCGGTGACGCCGAAGAAGCGTCCGCCCGTTCGCGTGCCGCCGACGATGGCGGTCATCGCTGCGCGATCGAGTTCGACGCTTTCGGGAAGATCTTTGATGAGTAGCTTGGGCATGGTTGTTCCAGAAGAAATGTCGCGTGGCGCCGTCGCGATGGGTGTGTGCTTCGGTCGATGACGGCAACGCGTATGTCTCGAACAACCAGTATAGGTAATTCAGGCTCGATGCGGTGTGCGCTGGCGAGCATTGCGGACGCTTTGCGGAGGAGGCCCCCGATCCCCCACGACAGCCTGCCCCTACACCACAGCCGTCGTCCCGGCCCAGAGCTTCGGGCTGACGTTGATGTTCGGCAGCTTGACGCCAGGCCCGACGATGCGTCGAGACGCTGAACAACAGCGTGGTCGGCAGATTCGAAACGAACGCGTTGTCGTTGCTCGCGGTGCTGATGTTCAGGCTTGATTTACAAGCTGCTGGGCATCGACCGTCTTGCTGTTGTCGAAGTCGAGCTTGATCATCTAGGTGCAGCGGTAAAAAACGCCGAGGCCTTAATGTACAGGGCTTCGCGCCAAATGGGGTGAACGGCGGGGCTGAACGGCGAGACGCTGTTGGGCCGGACAAAGCGGCCAGAAGCCACACGACGCCCGTCGTGTCGCGGGCCAATCCTGGTTTGCGAAAGGGATACGTGCGGGCTACTATCGAACGAGCACATGTAATTGGTTACGACAGGGAAATCCTCAGACCATCGGGAGCTGCATCGCTTTGAACACATGGCTAGCCTTGCGCACGTGATTCGGGACTTTCAGAGCGGCGCGCTTACGCAGGACGCGTTCGTCGCTCAACTCGACAGCACGCTCACAACGGAAGGCGTCGGTTCGGCACGTCTGCTCGAAATACTCGGCGAAGCGCACATCAGGAAGCCGCTGCCTCCTGCCCTCTACGCGGAAGTGCGCCGCCGCATCGAACAGATGCCCGTTTCGAACCTTGCCGCGGCGGGCGGCGAGGAAACGCGCATGCAAACGGTGGCCGAGCCGCCACCCCCGCCGCCGCCCGCGCGTAGCAGCGACGCAGGTGCATCCGGACTCGATCAGGTGAAGGGTACGGGCGACACGTTGAACAACCGCTTCGTGCTCGAAGAGTGTCTTGGAGTAGGCGGTATGGGCACCGTCTACAAGGCGCTCGATATGCGCAAGCTCGAAGCGTCGGACCGCAAGCCGTATCTCGCGATCAAGGTGCTGAACACGCAGTTCCGCGGCAACCCGAAGTCGCTGATCGCGTTGCAGCGGGAAGCGCGCAAGGCGCAGGTACTCGCGCACCGTAATATCGTCACCGTCTACGATTTCGACCGCGATGGCGCCATCGTCTATCTGACGATGGAATACCTGTCCGGCAAGCCGCTCAGCCAGATTCTGCGTACCCAGGATTTCAAGGGCATGCCGGTGCAGTCGGCGTTGCCGATCGTGCGCGGCATGTCGAGTGCGTTGGCGTACGCGCATGAGCGCGGCTTCGTGCATTGCGACTTCAAGCCCGCCAACGTGTTTCTGACCGATACGGGTGAAGTCAAAGTGATCGACTTCGGCATCGCGCGCGTCTTTCAGCGCCCCGAAGAAGATAGCGACGCGACCGTGTTCGATCCCGGCAGCCTCGGCGCATTGACGCCTGCCTATGCAAGCCCGGAAATGCTCGAGCATCTCGAACCCGATCCGCGCGACGACATTTACGCACTAGGCTGCATCACCTACGAGCTTTTGACGGGCCGTCATCCGTTCGACCGTCAGTCGGCGACGCAGGCGCGCGCGTCGAACCGGGAACCGCAGCGGCCCGAGAACCTGAGCAACCGTCAATGGCGCGCGTTGCGTGCGACGCTCGCCTTCGACCGCAAGTCGCGCACGCCGACGGTATCGCGCTTCGTCGAAGAATTCGGCGCACTGGAACGCGCGTCGGCGTCGAAGTCGTCAGGGCGCAATGTCGATCGCACCGGCATGCTGATGAAGTCGGGGGTTGCGGGACTCGCGCTCGCTTGCGCTGCAGGCGGCGCGCTGTACTTCTACCGTGCTTCGCGGACTCTGGAGCAGGAGAATGCGGCGCTACAGGTGAGCCCGGCATCCGATGCGGCCAGCGCCGCCTCGCCCGTTCAGCCCATCACACCTGTTACCCCGTCGCCGCCTGCCGTTACATCCGCGCCGCCAGCGCCCGTCACGCCGGCCCCGCCGACGCTCGCCGCCGTCACCTCGGCGCTCGCCACATTGCCGTGCTCGGCGCTTGCCGCTTCGATTCAGGATCGCGCGGTACAGGTGCGCGGATTCGTGCCGCAACACGGCGAGGCGCAGGTCAACGAGCGTCTTGCAACATTGCCCGGCGTGGCGTCGACGAAGGTCGACGTGCAGCACGTGAGCAGCGACAAATGCGAGGTGCTGAAGGAACTTGGCTCGTACTGGACGCGCAACTGGCAGGCGGGGCATATCGCGTCGCTGACCGCGCGCATGCCGAATGGCGTGCTGACGGAAGGCGATCCTCTCGTCGTCGACGTGCGGACGCCCGGCTACGACTCGTATGTGAACATCGACTACTACGTGCTCGACGGCAGCGTCGTGCACATGGTGCCGGGGCCCCGCGCGAAAGATAACCAGGCGCCCGCGCATTACTCGGCGACCATCGGCAGCGGCGGCGACTGGGTCGTCTCGAAGCCGTTCGGTCAGGAACTGGTCGTTCTGCTGATTACGCCCGCGCCGCTCTTCGATACGCCACGGCCCGAAAGCGAGTCGCGCGCGGACTATCTGCGCGCGCTCGATACGCGGCTCAAACAGCTTGCCTCCAAATATGGGCAAGACCGTATCGTCGCGGACTTCGCGCAGATCACGAGCAAGGCGCGCGCGCATTGAGGGGCGTGCGCTCTGCTGCATGTCAGGTCACTTGAGTTCTTTCACCACGCGAAAGCCGTCTTGCGACTGGCGCACGCTTTGGCTGTACTTGAAGCGCGTCGAGCTCAGCATGTAGTCGTTGCCTTCCCGCCATGAGCCGCCGCGAATCACGCGCATGTTGCAGGCGGGCGCATCCCACGCGCGGCCGTCGTTCGGCGCGCCCTGGTACGAGTTATGCCAGCAGTCGCTGACCCATTCCCAGACGCCGCCGTTCATGTCGTACAAGCCGTTCGGGTTCGCCGCGAACGTGCCGACGGGCTCGGGCGCTTCCTTGTGATACGGATCGCCGCAGTCCTTGCAGTTCGCCATGCCTTTGCGCATCTGGTCGCCCCACCAGTATTTCGTCGTGGTGCCCGCGCGGTCCGCGTATTCCCATTCGGCTTCCGTAGGCAGTCGATACGCTTTGCCCGTGACCTTGCTCAGCCACTTCACGTACGCCTGCGCATCGTCCCAACTGAGGTCGCGTGCGGGTGCGTTCTTCACGGAATTGTTTTCGGGCGACAGTTTCGGGCATCCGTTGACGTCCGCGCATGCGTTCCATTGCTCGACCGTCACCTCGTATCTACCGATCGCAAACGGCGCCGAAATGGTCACGTGATGCGGCGGCTTTTCGGACGGGTCGGCATTGCTGCCCATCGTGAACGAGCCTGCAGGCAGTGAAACCATCACAGGGCAGGCCGCGCAGTCCTTGCTCTCGCCGCCTGTCGCGGCACGTGCCGGTGCGGGCGTGGGGGCAGGTGCGGGTGCAGGTGTGGCGGCCGCTTTCGGCGCGGGTGCGGGTGTGGGCGCAGGTTGTGGCGCAGGCGCAGCAGCGGCGGCGGGACGCGACGGCGCTGCTGGCGGCGCTGCGTGCGTGGCGGCGGGCGGAGCCGTCTGCCCGGAAGCCTTGAGCCTGTCGATCCGAGCCTTCGCGAGCGTCGCAAAGCGGCCATTCGGATACGCCTTCAGGTATGCCTCGTAATCGCTCGGGTAATTGCTGTCCTTGATCGATTCCCAGAACGTCAGCTCGTATTGCTCGTTGCTATCCTTCGGCAGAATGCCGCGGCTATTCAATGCGACGACTGCGTTCGGCTCATCATCCATTTGTTCCGCTGCATGACGTGAAGCGAAAAGCCGCACCGGCTCCGTCAACGACGACAAGCGCCACGGCCTTTGCGCGCCATGCGTTTCTTCTGCGACTTGTCGCGCCACATGAGCGAACATCGAATCGACGAACGCATCGGGCGCGCGGTGCATCTCGCGCAGCCACGCGCCCGTGAAAATGCCATGACGGGTGCCGTCGGCGGCTTGCGCGCCTTGCGTCGTCGCGTAGGCAATCAATGTTTGCGGGGGCAACGGCATCGCGAGACGGGCCGCCTCGAACGGTTGCGTCAGGCATGCGTCCAGCACGACGAGATTGAGCGCGTTCTTGCGCGGCGCCGCGAGCGTGTCGAGCACGTTCGACAGATCGATGCTCGCTGTCATCAAGGAAGCAGGCGCACGCGGATCGGCACCAGCGGAAGCGAGCAGCGTGGTGCGTCCCGCCTGCAAGCCGTGCCCTGCGAAATAGAACAGCGCCATGCCGCCAGGCTGCAGGCGTCGGCCGAATTCGGCAAGCGCATCGCGCATCTGCGGCGCCGTCGCATCGGTGCGCAGGACGACATCGAAGCCTTGCGCGCGCAACAACCCGGCGACGCTTTGCGCGTCGCGCGCGGCATTCGGCAGCGAGCCGGCCGGATAGCTGGCGTTGCCGATCACGAGCGCGACCTTACGGTTGGCCGCATCGACGGGAAGCGCAAAGAGACTATTCGCGGCGGCTTGAGAAGTGGCATTGCTCGCGCCGCGCGGCATCGGTTGAGCGTCGGCTTCTCGCATCTGGAGTGCCCCGATCATGCATACCAGCAGGAGTTTTCGCCACATTTTCAGATCCTGGTTGTTCTGGAGGTTCTGATAGAACCTCGTCATCGGACGAACCGGCTCGAGCAGGACAGTCGCCGCCCGCCATGCCGTCCGATACCCACGTAACGTATTTACCTGGACCACCCTTACAAACGATAGCACGCAGTTAGAACGTCAGAACGTTAACGAGCGTGGCGTTTCTTTTTAACAAGTTACGTCCTAAGCTAAAACGGAAGCAAGCAGCACTGACCCTCCCTGGGAGAATGCGCAATGCAAAGAAGAATAAGGCTCGCGGCTATCGGCGCGCTCTTTCTGGCTTCCGCGCAGGCGTTCGCTGGACCGACGCCTGCGCCGCCTGGCGCCGAGGTCTACATCATCTGGCCGGCGGACGGCACCGTGATCACAGGCGGCAAGCTCTGGGTGCGAATGGGCTTGCGCAACATGGGCGTCTGCCCTAAAGGCGTCAATGTTCCGAACACAGGGCATCACCATCTGCTGATCGACACGGACCTGCCGTCGATGGATCAGGAAATTCCCTCTGACCGGAATCACCTGCATTTTGGCGCAGGGGAAACGGATGCGCGCATCGAGCTGCCGCCCGGCAAGCACACGCTGCAACTGCTGCTCGGCGACTACAACCATGTGCCGCACAATCCGCCCGTCTATTCGAAGAAGATCACCATCATCGTGAAGTGAGCACGCGCGAGCGTTGCGCCGGCGCAAGGGCGCACCAGACGCACGACGCAAGACGGAGAGCATCAGCCATGATCAGGATCGTTGTTGCCGCTGCGGCACTTGCCGCCCTCACCGCCCTCACTTCGATGAACGTGGCATTCGCCGGGCCGACGCCTGCGCCCAAGGATGCCTATGCGTACATCGGTTATCCGAACGACGGACAGGTCGTGCCCGCCAACAAGCCGTTTCGCGTGTGGTTCGGCTTGCGCTACATGGGCGTCGCGCCCAAGGGCGTGAAGTATCCGAACACGGGCCATCATCATCTGCTGATCGACACCGACTTGCCGCCGGCGGATCAGGAGATTCCTTCCGACCGCCAGCATCTGCATTTCGGCGCGGGCGAAACGGAAACCATGGTCACCTTGCCGCCCGGCAAGCACACGCTTCAACTGCTGATGGGCGACGAGAACCATATTCCGCACAATCCCCCCGTCTATTCGAAGAAGATCACGGTGATCGCGAAGTGAACGAACGTGTGTGCTCAACGTTCTTCTTCAGTGCTGTCTTTTTTGAACCAACAGTTTTGAGTCGGATGTTGGCCGCGTAGCGGCACCAGAGAGCGGGATCGACGCGCATCGAATTCGTATGCGCAAATAGTCTCTGACACGCCACCCAATGGCAGCAAGGTTTTGCAGGTTTTTCGCGGCGCGGGCAGTGCAATTGGCACAGCCTATGCGTTGTTAGGCCCGAGCAGACAAGATGCTTGAACCTGAACCGAAACACCCTGGCGAAGCCTCGCTTCCCTCTTAGGAGAACTGTCATGAGCGCACTGATGATCAAAGACCTGCCCGTTGCCGAAGAACTTGACGGCAAGGCCATGAAGGCCCTCCGCGGCGGCTTCGCTGCCTATCCGCAGTTCCCGGACATCAATTTCGACTTCAGCAAGCACATCGGCGATGTGCAGCAAATGATCCAGCAGCAAATGAACGTCAGCAACGTGAGCGGCGGCAACGCGTTCGCGTCGGGCCTGACCACGACGATCACGCCGACGATGCTGGCCAACAACAGCGTCACCGTGCGCTAAGCACACGGCGATGCCCGCGGAGGTCTGGACCGGCCTCCGCGGGTTCCGGGAAAATCCCGAAACTGGCCGCGAAGTTTGCTTCACCACGCATCGTCAAAAAGATTCAGAAGCCAATCGTCCTGTCCACACGACCGCCGCGTCACCGCACGCACTCCACGCCGAACGAAATCCGCCGACATCGATAGAGATGCCGCGCTGGACGTGCTTTACTTGAAAGGCGCGCTCTGCACGTGCAGTACACCCGGAAATGATCGGAGAATATCGTGTCTGCGTTGCCTGATTCATTCGTCGCCGTCGCTCGCGTCATCTCTGCCGCTGCTGTTTGCACAGCCATGCTGGCCGGTTGCGTCGATGTTCACATGGCCGACTACAAGCGCCCCGATACGCCTGCCAAGGCGTCGTGGTCCGACAAGACGGGCACGCTCGTTTCACCCGCCGACACCATCGTGCCCGACTGGTGGAAAGGCTTCCAGGACCCGTATCTGAACACGTTGATCGCGAAAGCGATCGAAGGCAACTTCGACATCAAAGTGCTCGCCGCACGCATCGACGTAGCGGGCGCGCAGATCGGCGAAGCGAAGGCGCCTGCATTGCCGACGGCCGATCTCGGCGCAGGCGCGAATTTCCAGAAAACCACGGGGCAGCCGTTCACGAAGCAGTACAACGTAGGCGCCCAGGTGAACTGGGACATCGACATCTGGGGCAAGGTCGAAAAGGGCGTGCAGGCGCAAAAGGCCGAGTTCCACGCGACGGAAGCCGATTGGCGCGCGGGTTATCTGGAACTCGTGTCGAATGTGGCGAGTACGTATTTCCAGATTCTCCAGTTCGACGACCAGATCGACGCGCAACAGAAAATGGTCGACGAGAACAAGAAGATTCTCGCGATCTACGAAGGCATGAGCCGCAATGGCCTGGTGCCAAAGACGCAGGTGATGCGTCAACAGGCGGAGGTCAATCGTCTAACGAAGGATCTGCTTGATCTGCGCCGTTCACGGAAGATTGCGAACAACGCGCTGTGCACGCTGATCGGCGTGCCGGCCGGTGAGTTCACCGTGCCCGTCGGCCATCTGCAGCAGCGCGTTCAGTTGCCGCCCGTGCCGGGCGGGCTGCCGGCGCAACTGCTGTCGCGCCGGCCCGATGTCGTCGCATCGGAATTTCGCGTGCTCGAAGCGTATAACCTGGTGGGCGAAGCCAAGCTGGCGCAATTGCCGACCATCAGTCTGACGGGCCATGGCGGCACCGCGAGCTTTGCACTGTCCGATCTTTTGAAGTCGTTCACGTTCGGCTTCATGCCGAGCATCAATATTCCGCTACTCGATCCTGGCGTGCGTGCCCACGTCAAGACCACCGAGGCGCAAACCACCGTCGCCGAGCAGCAGTACCGGCAAACCGTGATGGGCGCATTCGAGGAAGTGGAAAACGCACTCGTCAATCTGGACTCGCACAGGCAGCAGCGCGTCGAATTGCAACAGGAAGTGGAGCGTCTAAGCGTCGTCAACGTGCAGATGCAGTCGCAATTGCGCGAAGGCGTGGTGTCGCAACTGGACGTGTTCGAAACGGACCGTACGCTGCTGCAGGCGCAACTCGAGCTGCTGTCGAATCACCAGCAAATACTGTCCGACACGGTACTGCTTTACAAGGCGCTCGGCGGCGGCTGGCAGGCTGTCGACGTGCAGACACAAGTGAAGCAATGAGGTCAAGCAATGAAGCGGTAGTGCTGCGTGTGCGACGCGGGCGAATAGAGGAAAAGCTGGCACGGTTCTTAAAACGACGTCTGTGAAAACCGTTGCCTGAATATAGACCGCATTAGCCGTACCCATAATTGACTAACACCATGCGTGACTTAAAATTCCTGATTAGCCGCTCATATGGTCAGCATGACGGCTGCGTCGAATATGCCTTGATCGCCGCGTCTGTCGAACGCTCCGTTCGTGTCCACGCTTAGTGATGCAAATAGATGAATCCCGGCGAAGCTCCGATTGCTGAGATGCGGGCGGCTCTGGACAAGGAGTTCGACGTCCTGTTGCTGCCTGTCTCGCATCCTTCTCTCGGCCCCATTCGCATCGTCGACGATCTGTTTGCGATCGGCCGCAGCGAGGCGCCGTTTGCCGACTATCCGCGCGATCGGGTCATCAGACTTTCGCGGCGTCATGCGCGCATCTTTAGCGAGCATGGTGCGGTGTATGTGGCGGATCTCGACAGCAAGAACGGCACGACCGTCAACGGCGTTGCCGTGCGGATGACGCCGTCGCGTGTGCGGGCCGGCGATGAGCTGTGCTTCGGCGGTGATCTGACGTATCGCGTTGCGATCGAGCCGCGTCCATTCAGTTCGGCATCCGCGCGCGGCGTGCAGCATCTGACTGTCACGCTGAAGCCGGAACGCGCGGATCTGGGTCTCGAACCCATCGACCTCATTGGGTTTCCGTTTCTCGTCAGCAAGACGGACGAACTGTTCTCGCGCTACAAGGACCGCTATCCGCATCAGGTCAATTACATCTCGCGGCGCCACGCTCATATCTTCATGAAGGGCGGCGAACCGTGGATCGAAGATCTCGGCAGCACGAACGGCACGTTCCTCAATCTCAAGCGTCTCGGCGAATCGGCTGTCGCATTGCAAAACGGCGATATCGTTGGATTCGGCGGCGATCATTTCGTCTATCAGGTAGCGCTGCAAAAGTCGTTCGAAATCGAGCCTACCGTGACCCAGATGGTGCCGCCCGCCGCCACGCTGGGCGTTCCCGCAGCGGCAGCAGCACCCGCAGCGGCTGCACCTGCAACTGCCGCGCCCGCGGCGGCTGCGCCCGTGGCGGCTGCGCCCGTGGCGGCGATGCCCGCGGAAGATCCCGACAAGACCACCTTTGTCGGCGCGGCGCATTCGTTTCTCGACATCTTCTGCGTCGATCGCGCATTGCAGCGCGAAGACGAGGTGAACGAAAACGCTCCGCCCTTGACGCCGGACGAAGGGACGGAAGTCCAAACACGCCGTCCGCGCCGCCGCTGGCAACTGTTGCTGCGCGAACTGACGCGCACCTTCGCGGCCGGCGATCGCACGACGATGCGGCGCGTCGGCTGGGGCGGACTGGTGGTGCTGGTTGTCGTTGCGGGACTGGCCGTCACGCTGTACATGCGCGGCGCGGCGGAGCGCGATATCAAGAGCCTGCTCGCAGCGGGAGAATACGAAGCGGCGGCGGAAGTTGGCACGTCGTCTTTGCAGCGTCACCCTGCGAGCGATCCGATCCGCGCGCTTGCGAGTGAGGCGCTGATGAAAGCGCGTGTGCCCGGCTGGCTGTCGGCGTTGCAGGTGAAACAGTTCGATCGTGCCGCGGCATTGATCGAAGGCATGCGCGCGACGAGCCAGAACAATCCCGATGCGCTCGCGCTGATCAATCAGTTGAAATGGGTTGGCGACCTGGAACGTTTTGTCGTCGGCCGGGGCGGCCCGGATGCGCCGATTCGCATCTATAGTGACGAAGGCCGTATCGACAATCTGCTCAAGCGTTGGGAAGACGATGCAAAAAGGCATCAGCGGATTCTCGACCGCATTGCGTCGTACGTGCCTGAATTCACCGAGCCGTATGCGCTCGCGATGAGCCATCTGCGCAAGCTGCAAAGCGACGACTCCGTGTACCTCGCGGCGATCGACCGGCTCAACGCGACCATCGCGACGGAGCTGGGACGCGACAAGCCGGATGCGCTGCCCGTTGTGCTCGACGATTACGCACAACGCTATCCGCGGCTCGCCGGGCTGGATAGCTTGCGCAGCGACTTGCGCCAGTACACGGACATCTACAACGAAATGACGGCGCGGCGCCTCGTTCCGCTGCTCGCATTGATGAAAAAGGCGAGCTTCAGGACGCCGCCGTTCAAGTCGCAGTACGCGCAATTGAGCGCGAGCCGTCTGCCTTCGGCGGAAGTCGTGGCGAAGCACGACGCGGCGAGCGCCGCATGGCAAAGCGGCGACAGCCAGCAGGCGCTGGCCGGTTTGCAGGCGATACCCGCTGGCCCGTGGTCCGATGTCATCGCAGCGGAGTTCGCGCACAAGAAGGCGTTGCTCGACCAGTTCGCCGATCTGCAGAAAAGCCGTGGTGCGGGAGATCGCGACGACAAACTGCTGTCGTTTTACGCCAGTCTCGATCCCGTCGAAGACGCGTACTTCGTGCGGGTCGTTCAGGGCGACGTCAATGCACTGCGCGACAAGGCGCTGGCGCGCGCGCAAGATCAGATCAATCGCGCACAGGGATTGTGGCAGCAGTATCGTGCGAATGGTTCGATCGGCGGCACGCAGCGTCTGGAATCCGGCATCTCGGGCGGCTTCCGCAGTCAGGCGCTTCTGCTGTCGGGCGCGAATACAGCGGCGCAACAGGGCATGCGTGTTTATACGCAACTGAAGGCGCCGCATCCGGCAGGCTCGGATCAGTTGCTCGAAGACATCGAAGCGGAAACGCAATTGCAGCGCCGCTCATTGCAGGAATTGCGGATGGTGCTCGAACCCGGCTTGCTGAAATCGAAGCTTGCGTTGATTGGAGGCAGTGACGAAAGTGAAGCGCGACAATCACCCTAAGCCGCTTTACAAAGCGCTCGAAGATCACAGCGCCGAAGGCGTTGCGATTCTCATGGCGGAACCCGTGCGGATCGCGCAGGCGCTCGTGCTGACCTTGGTCGCGCTCGTTGTCGCCGGCCTGATGTGGTCGTTCTTCGGACGCGCTGACGTGATCGTCACGGCGCAAGGCACGCTCGCGCCGGAATCGGACGTGCGGCGCATTTATGCGCCGATCGACGGCGAACTCACTGATCTTTATATCGCCGAAGGGCAACCCGTATCGAAGGGTGACGTGCTTGCGCGGCTCAATGCGCGCGGCGCAATCGAAGCGGCGACCAACGCGCTGCAGGCGCAGTTGAAGCTCGACGACGCCGAGCGCGAATGGAAAGAGTTTCCGCAGAAGAAGGAATTGATGGAGCGCAAGGCGACCGCGCTCAAGGATCAGCTCGAAGTGGAAGAGCGTCTGCACGAGAACCGCATTTCGGAAGGCACGAGCAAGCTTGCGGAAGGCCAGAAGGCGCAACTCGAAGAAGCGCGCAGCACGCTCGACAATGCACGCCGCGCGCGCGACGCGGCGCGCCAGGAAGCGGACAAGTACGCACGCCTGTTCGCGCAGCCAGGCGGCGGCGGCGTCGCCGAGTTGCAGGTCGAAGCGAAGCGCAACACCGCTCTGGAGGCAGAAAATGCGTACCGTGTAGCTCAATCGCGGCTTGCCGAACTCGACTTCAAGCTGAGTCACGAATACGCGGAGGCCAGCGCGCAACTCGAAACGAGTGGCCAGCAGTCGACGAAGCTGCAGCTTGAATACGACGATCTGATCCGCGACATCACCAGCACCGAAGAGAAGCTGCGCCTGCAATTGCAGACGGCACGCCTCGTCGCCGACGCGGCTGCGCGCATCCGCTTCGAGAACATCGACAAGGACAACTTTCTGCTGATACTCGCGCCGACTTCGGGTGTGATTACCGACGTGACGTCGACGCAAACTGGCGACAAGATCCAGGCGAATGCGCCGCTCGGCGGCATCGCGCCGAAGGACGCGCGCCCCGTGCTGAAGATCGAGATTGCCGAGCGCGACCGCGCGTTCCTGCACGAAGGCATGACCGTCAAGATGAAATTCAATGCGTTCCCATATCAGCGTTACGGGCTGATCAACGGCACGCTCGCGTACATCTCGCCGGCAACCAAGCCATCGGCGCAGGACAAGCAGCCTGTCTACGAAGGCCGCGTCCAGCTCGACAGGAATTATTACCAGATCGCGGAAAACCGTTATCCGCTGCGGTACGGCATGACGGCGAGCGCCGAAATCGTCGTGCGCGAGCGGCGGCTGATCGATCTTGGGCTGGACCCGTTCAGGCAACTGGCCGGATAGCTTCAAAAGAACTCATTGCAACGCAAGCGTAGCCGAAAGTACAACCGCCAGCCCGCCCGTTCGTTCGGGCGTCACTAGAGGAGCGGACGAGATGACCGCGATCGTACGAATCGATGATGAAGTCGTGGATGTCGGCGAATTCATACGTCTACTGAAACTCACGGGCCAGTTCGAAAGCCTGATCGAGCAGATGGTGCGCGACAAGCTGACCGTGCACGCCGCGAAGAAGCACGGCCTGACCGTGAGCGCCGACGAGATACAGGAGCGCGCCGACCAGTTCCGGCGCGTGCGCGGGCTGCATCGCGCGGCGGACATGAACCAGTATCTCGACACGCTGAAGGTCGGTCTCGACGAGTTCGAGACGTTCGTCACCGACAGCCTGTATCAGGAAAAGATGCTCGACAAGGTGGGGAGCGAAGCCGAGATCGAAGAGTACTTTTCGATGAATTCGCCGAAGTTCGATGCCATCGAGGTCAGCCACATTCTGCTCGACGACGAAGGCAAGGCGAAGGAAATGATCTCGTATCTGCACGACGATCCCGATGCGTTCGCGGAAATGGCGCGCGAGCATTCGATTGCCGATACGAAAGACTCGGGCGGCGTAATCGGAAAAGTACTGCGCGGGTCGCTGAAGCCCGATATCGAGGCGAAGATCTTCAACGCGGCAGTTGGCGATCTGCTCGGGCCGTTCGCTTCGCTGGACCGCTCGTGCTTCGAGATCTTTGCGGTGACGGCGAAATATCCGGCACAACTCGACGAGGACGTCGCGTCGGAAATCAAGCGGCTGCTGCGCGAACAGTGGCTGATGACGCGCGCGCAGGAACACATTATCGAAGCGCTCTGATTGACGCGCACTGCTGACGGGGACCCCAAGCATCATGGATGCACCGCAAACCACGCCTTCCATCGCCGACTTCCTGTCGACGGTCGAGATTCTGTCGCCGTTTACACGCGAAGAACTCGAACGTCTCGCGGAGCACGTGCAATCGCGCTTCTATTCGTTTGGCGAAACGGTGTGCAACGCGGGCGATCCCGCCGATGGCCTCTGTGTGATCAAGTCGGGCTCGGTGCGCATCTTCACCGAAGAGCACGGCAAAGAGATCAGCATGGGCGTGCGCAAAGCGGGAGAAGTATTCGCCGATATTGCGATGCTGCGCGCGTACTCGCATGAATCGTCGGTACGCTCTTCGGGGAAGACCGAGCTGCTGTTCATTCCGCGCGCCGCCATGGAGCCGATTATCGCCGGCAATCAGGCGGCGCTGGCGTTCGTCGCGAGTTATGTGGCGATCAACTCGGCGGGCGGTTTCGTTGCGCAGTTATTCGATTTGCGCGGCAAGCTGAACAAGCAGGAACTCGAAGAATACGTGCGCAGCGTCGGTGTCAAGAAAGTCAGCGCGGGCAAGGAGATTCTCAAGCAGGACGCGCGCGACGACCGCCGGCTGTATGTCGTGCGGCAAGGCGAAGTGCGCATCGTGCGCAACGAGGACGGCACCGACTACACGCTCGCGACGCTGCGCGAAGGCGAAATTTTCGGCGAGAAGGCCTGCCTGATGCGGCAGGAGCAGACGGCATCGGCGATTGCGACGACGGACACGCGGCTGCTCGTGATTCCCGAGCGCACGGTGCATTTCATTCTCGAGCGCAATCCCAAGCTGCGCGAAGTGCTCGACGAGCGCATCAAATACGCCGACCGCGAACTGGACCGGCAAAAACGCATCGAGCAGCGCCGCAAGCGACCTCTGAGGCTCGACCTGCATTCGAAGCCCGAACTCGGCGAGCGCGTGATACGGCGCTTCGGGCTCGTCGAGCAGGCCGAGGAAATGGATTGCGGCGCCGCATGCCTCGCGATGATCTGCAAGCACTACGGCATTCCGATGACACTCGGCAAGCTGCGCGAACTCGCGAACGTCACGACGCAGGGCGCGACGCTGGACAGTCTGGCGCGCGCGGGTGAGTCACTCGGCTTCGCGGCGCGCGGCGTGCAGTGCACGTTCGATTCGCTGCGCGGCTTCGATTTGCCGTTCATCGTGCACTGGGAAGGCTATCACTACATCATCGTGTACGGCGTGTCGAAAGATCGCGTATGGCTCGCCGATCCCGCGCTGGGGTTCCGCAAGCTGAGTCTCGAAGACTTCGAGCGCGGCTGGAGCGGCACCTGTCTGCTGTTTTCGCCGGGGCCGAATCTCGTGCAGCTGTCCGCGTCGCGCTCGCCGTGGCTGCGCTTCGTCGGCTATCTGACGCCGTATAAAAAGATTCTGATGAACCTGTTCCTCGCGACCTTCGTGATCCAGGTGCTGGGCGTGATACCGCCATTGATCATTCAGAACATCCTCGACGGCGTGATCGTGCATCAGAACGTCAGCCTGCTGCATCTGCTGATACTCGGTCTGATCATTTCGAACGTGTTCTCGCAGTTGATGTCGATGGTTCGCGCGTACCTGTCGAACTTCATGGTACGCAACATGGACTTCGCGATGATGTCGCAGTTCTTCAGGCACACGATGTCGCTGCCGTTTTCGTTCTTTGCCAAGCGCAAGACGGGTGACATTTTTGCGCGCTTCCAGGAGAACCAGACGATACGCGCCTTCCTCACCGAATCGACAGTGACGACGGCACTTAATCTGCTGATGGTGTTCATCTACTTCGCGATCATGTTCTTCTATAACGCGAAGATGACACTCGTGCTGATCGCCTTCGTCATTCCCATCATGGCGCTCACGCTGATCGCCACGCCGAAGATCAAGACCTACGCGCGCGACACGTTCGCGGCCGGGACGGATTCGAAATCGTTCCTGATGGAAGCGTTGTCCGGTGTCGAAACAGTGAAGGGGATGGGCATCGAGCGGCCCGTGCGCTTGCGCTGGGAAAAGAAATACGCGAAGGCACTCGAAGTGCAATACCGCGCACACGCTTTCAACATCTTGATTGGCTTTATCAGCCAGTTGCTGAATGCCGCGACCACGATTGCGATTCTGTGGGTCGGCGCGAATCTCGTGCTCGCCCGCGAAATGACGATCGGGCAGCTGATTGCGTTCAACGCTTTCATGGGCAGTGTGCTGACGCCGTTGATGGGACTCGTCGGCTTGTGGAGCATGCTCAACGACGCGGGCGTCGCGATGGAGCGTCTGGGCGATGTGCTCGATATCGAACCCGAGCAGAAGCCCCAAGACCTGCCGTCGCGCGTGATGCTGCCCGACCTGCAAGGCGAGATCAGCCTGAACGGCGTGTACTTCCGCTATAGCGACGACGACAGCGCCTATGTGCTGGAGAACATCAGCTTCGATATCAAGCCGGGCGAACTGGTGGCGATCGTCGGCCGCAGCGGGTCGGGCAAGACCACGCTCGCGAAGCTGCTGGTCGGTTTTTATGCACCGAGCGATGGCAAGATGACGGTCGACGGATACGACATAGGCGTGATCGACAAGGCATTCTTCCGCGCGCAGATCGGCTATGTCATGCAATCGAATCTGCTGTTTTCCGGCACGATTGCCGAGAACATTGCGAGCGGCGACGACACGCCGGATCGCCGACGCATCGAGGAAGTGGCCAAGATGGCCGACGCGCACGCGTTCATCGCCAAGCTGCCGCTTGGCTACGAACAGGTGGTCGGCGAGCGCGGCATTGGTTTGTCGGGCGGCCAGATTCAGCGGCTGTGCATTGCACGCGCGCTGTATCACGATCCGCGTCTTCTGGTGTTCGACGAGGCGACTTCCGCACTCGATACGCAATCGGAGAGCAATATCCTCGGCAATATGCAGGAAATCCTCAAGGGACGCACGGCCGTCATCATCGCGCACCGGCTTAGTACGATCATGCGCGCCGACAAGATTCTCGTGCTCTACGAAGGGGCGATCGTCGAGCAGGGGCGTCACGAGGAACTGGTCAACCGGAAGGGCATGTACTACCAGCTCGTCCAGAAACAATTGAGCGCCTGATGAAAATACTTGACCAGCAGCCTGACGAAGCCGGCTCCGCCATCTCTTACGCAGGGTTGATCGAGAAGATCGAGATCCTGCGCTCGACGCTGCGCTGGTCGTCGCGGCTCGAACGCGCGGATATCGAAAAGCTCCTGAAACAGGCGAGTTCGTTGCGCGACGAAGTGATGCAGATGTCACACAAGGAGCGCTTTGTGCAGGCGGCCGTGGTCGAGCCGATGCGCGGCGACCTGTCGCGCGGCGCGCGGCGCCAGGCGTTGCTCGCGCGCAGCTTCATTTTCGAAGGCACGTTCGGCGATAATCCAAAACTGCTGGAATCGCTCGAAATCGCGGAGAAAGCGGCGCCGACCGATCTGCCCGTTCTGATCGACGGCGAAAGCGGCACGGGCAAGGAGCTGATGGCGAAGGTCATCCATGCGAACGGCAGCCGCTCTGACAAGCCGTTCATCTCCGTGAACTGCGGTGCGATCCCGGAGAACCTGCTGGAGTCGGAACTGTTCGGCCACAGAAAAGGCGCATTCACGGGCGCGACGAACGACCGTAAAGGCAAATTCGAAAGCGCGCATACGGGGACGATCTTTCTCGACGAAATCGGCGAATTGCCTTTGACGGGGCAGGTAAAACTGCTGCGCGTGCTGGAGGCGCACGAAATACAGCGCGTGGGCTCGGACGAGCCGATCGGCGTCGATACGCGGATCGTCGCCGCGACCAATCGCAACCTGCGCAAGCTGAGCGAACAGGGCACGTTCCGCGAAGATCTCTTTTACCGGCTGAGCGTCATTCACGTGACTTTGCCGCCGCTGCGCGAAAGGCGCGATGAGATTCCGCTTCTGATTCAGTACTTCGGCGACGAGGCGGCGGGTGCGCTCAAGCGGCGCCCCGTGAGAATCACCCCTAAATTGCGGGACTTTCTGCTGACCTATGCGTATCCGGGCAATATCCGCGAACTGCGCAACGTGATGTACCGCATCTCGTGCCTGGCGGGCGACATCGCGGATGTCGATCATTTGCCGGTGGATATGCGGCCCACAGCGCCCGTTTCGGCGTCGATATTCGGCGTGGCGAACGAGGCCGCGAACGGCACGGCGAGCGTGACCAATCTGTTGTCGTTGAGCGATGCGAAGCGCGCTGCCAGCGACGAAGCCGAAAAGGCTTTCTTGCAACGCGGCTTGCAGGAAGTGGGTGGCACGGTCGCCGAACTGGCGCGCCGCGTCGACATGAACCGTTCACATCTTCAGATGCTGCTGAAGAAGCACGGACTGCATTCGAAGGACTTTCGCCGCGCGCATGCGCAGGCGAATGCGCGCAAGGACGACACGGAAGAGGATGACGAAGCCGAGATGCATTGAAGCAACGGCTAGTGGAACTTGTCAGGGCGACGGGTTCAGCAAGGTCTTGTCGGTTGCTTGCGGGTCTTCTGCCTGCACGACCACCGCCGTGATGTTGTCGCGGCCGCCGCGCGAAAGTGCGATACCGACGAGTTCATCGGGCGCATGCAGACAATCGACGCTTGTGAGCGTCTGCTGGATTTCTTCGTTGGTCACTTCATTGCTGAGGCCGTCGCTGCACAGCAGGAACACGTCGCCGTCCACGACTTCGATTGCGTCTTCGTCGAGTTCGAGTTGATCGGTTGCGCCGACCGCGCGCGTGATGATGTTGTGCGCGGGATGATGACGCGCTTCTTCCTCGGTCAGATAGCCGGACTGCCGAAGCGCTTCCACCTGGCTGTGATCGCGCGTCAACTGCCGCAATTGCCCCTGCCGCAGCAGATAGATGCGGCTGTCGCCCGCCCATAGATAACCGCAAAAGCGGTCACACGCGAGCAGCACGACGACGGTCGTGCCGATGCGCTGCACCTGCCGGCGGCTCGCTTCATCCCGCAACTGGCGGTTCGCGTCCTGCAGACGCGTGCGCGCCTCGGCGATGCAATGCTTGATACCCGCCTGCTCCGGCAACTGGCCTAGTGTTTCGACCACGAGCTGGCTGGCGAGATCGCCGACGTCGTGTCCGCCCATGCCGTCAGCCACGGCCCAGCGGCCGCGCTGCGGTTGATCGAGACAGGCGTCCTCATTGATCTCGCGTACCCGGCCCGTGTCCGTACGCGCCGCTGACGCCCACCGGAATTGACTGGTACAGGTCACGGCATCTAAGCCCGGTTCGTGCTGCGTGCGTCAGGAGAAACGTTGATGTTCGAGTTGTTGCCCGTGTTGTTCACTTCAACCGACTGGAACTGATTGATCATCTGGTTAGCATAGAAGTTGTTCGTGATGTCGTATAGGTTTACGACGGGTCCGACGCTCGGCGTGTCGTGCACGAACGGCGTGATCCAGCCGAATACCCACGGCGCACCGCCGCCGCCGCTGATCGCGGACATCGCTTTGCGATCGAGAGCGAGGTTGTGCGATAGGTCGCTGATGGTGATGGAAGCCATGGCGTGTCTCCAGAATGGCCGCCGCGTCGCGTGGCCGGAAGTCAAAGGAAGTTGCGACATAACTTGCAAGGGCTGTGCCAATGTGCGGCGGGCATGTGCGCTTTCTCGTGCGTCCTTGCTGGGCGCGGAATAGAGCGGACACGCGCGTGCGTGCGTCGCGCGCGAGCGCGTCGGGACGTTGGTGGTCGTCCAACAGCGCGTCTTTGCGAAAGACGGGACATCCAACACATTTTCGCGGTGTGATGCACAGGCGCGTGGACCTGAAAGTGATGGTGTGTACGCAACACAACCGCCCGAAATTCTGTTGGGTGTGTCCCTACACAGGCCATCTGCAAAGTACACGTCTGCTTGAAATATTGCGATAAATCAATGGCTTAGATAGCCTGGTCCGAATGATGCGAAAGAGCTGGCAACAGTGTTGGCCCTTTGAATCGGATACCAGAGCAAAGCCATGAACCGCAACCTCCAACAATCTCGCAATGAACAAGGTGCAAACCGCGCGGCTGCTTACGCATCGGCTGATGTGGTGCTCGACGGTTCCAGCGACGAACCCAACCTCGGCGCCCATCTGATCACCCAACGCCGCGGCTACGAACATCACGGCATTTACGTCGGTGGCGGCAAGGTCATTCACTACGCAGGTTTCGCGAAGTCCGCGCATCGCGGCCCCGTCGAAGAAGTGGCGCTCGAAGCCTTCGCCGACGGTCACGCAGTTGCCGTGCGCCCGCATCCGTTCCCGAAGTACACCGCCGAACAAACCGTGCTGCGCGCCCGCTCACGCCTCGGCGAAAACCACTATCGCCTGCTGACGAACAACTGCGAGCACTTCTGCGCATGGTGCCTGCTCGGCGAAAGCCGCAGCGAACAGGTTCATGCATGCCTCACGCATCCGCGCACTGGCATGCATGCGCTGCTGTGCCTCGCCAGCGCTTTTATCGGCAACCGGATGAAAATCGGCCGCTCCGTTGTTAACGCAGTATGAGCGTCGCAATTTGAACACCGGCGATTGAAGTTCGAAACGTCAAATGCCGTAAAGCAGTCAGGAAAGCGAAGGAGACCACCATGAGCACGACCGGAAAAACACTGCACTGGGCCGTCGACAAATGGCTCGCACCGACGCCCGCGATGCCCGCCCGCGTGGTGCGCTTCTGCCGCACGCAGATGCATCGCCGCTGCGTGTGCGTCGAGGCGGTGCACCCCAGCGGGCTGTTGTCGATCTTCTTTTTCCGTCACGACGACGGATCATGGAATGTATTTCCGCCCGCCGAAACACGGCCGGCGATGTCTGCGTGGAGGACTGCGTGATGAAAAACGGCAACCGGGCGTCCAGCGCCCGCGGCAAGCGTATCGAACGGCTTGCGCTGTGCGGCGCGCAAGCTATCCGCCAGGCTGGCAGAAGCGCCGCCCCGGCACGTGCGACATTACGGCTTCGGCAATCTGACGAGGCGTGCTCTCGGCAGGCACGACGCGCCGGAAGGATTCAACGTCGTGCCTGAAGGTCCATTCGACGAGCCGGAACGAGCGGCCCCACGGGTGCTGCATCGGCGGCGAGACGGTGCAGCTGCGGATGGTCAGCGTCTGAGCGTTGCCGTGCAGCGCGCGTAAATGTTCGAACACCGTGTCTTCAACCATCGTGTGTCTCCTGCTGGGGAGGCCCCACTGGTGGATAAAAAAGCACCGCCGGTACGCAAGCGGCACAACAGCCCTGCATGGGGCAGGGATGTTGAGCGGCATGTTCACAGGAAAGAATTAAACGAGACTTAAGACGCGTGGCGCCATTCTTTGCGGTCCGGCAAAACGGCTCGCTGGGGCCACGCGGTATGTCGTTGTACTTCTCTGGCTTGCCGTCGGAGTCACGTAGCTTCGGCGGCGGTTATCAAAAACGCAGCGTCAGTGAAGTCGTCAGCAGGGCGCGCGGCGTTGCACCGCATCCGCCGAAAAAAGATCACTGCGCGGCGGGAACTGAAGACGCGTTCGCGGGCTGCACCGTTTGTAGCGATTCGACATGCACAGCAGGCAAGCAAACGCCCTGCGAATCGGCGCGCGTGATCGTGCCGTGCACATTCACCTGCTGGCGACCGCGCACGACGCATCCATCAGTCGCCATTGCTTCATCACTTGACGATTCTTTACGACAAGCCGCGCCGTTAGCCAGAGAATGTCTGACTCGGCGCGCCTGGCGCGTGTCGACGCAACGCATCGTTCAACTCTTCACCTCGCCTTTATGTCGCCACCTTCGATCCATTCCTGACCTTCCTTCGCCGGGCGCTCGCTGCGCAGTCCGAGGACGATATGCGCGCGCGTGCATTGTGGCTCGAAGCGGCGTGTTATCTGTACCCGACGGATAGCGTGTCGATCGACCGGTTGATGCTTGAACTGCTCGAACAGCAAGACATCGCGCAAGCCATCGCGCTCGTCGAAACGGTCGCGCAACTCGAGCCGCACAGCGCGGCGGCGAGCGTGCGTCTCGGCTACGCGCTGCAGATGGCGAACCGGCATCGCGATGCACTCGCGCCGTATCGCCACGCGCTTGCGATCGAGCCCGCGTTTCCGCAATTGCGCAAGAACCTCGCGATCGCGCTGAACCGCACGGGCGGCGATCCCGCCGAAGAACGGCAATTGCTCGAAGCAGCCGTCGCGGCGGACCCATCGGACTTCGCACTGTGGATCAACCTGATGAGCGCGCGGCGCGCATGCTTCGATCTCGACGGTGCGCTTGCGGCGGCGAGGCACGCCGTCGAGATCGATCCGAACAGCGCCGTGGCGCATAGCAATCTCGCGCAGGCGCTAAAGGAAGCGCAACGTTGGGACGACGCGCTGACGCATGCGGCGACGGCATGCGAACTCGCACCCGACAACGCATCGCTGTGCACAGGGCTTGGCGTGCTGCAACTGCTGCGCGGCAACTATGCCGAAGGTTGGCCCGCGCACGAAGCGCGCTGGAACGATCCCGCCAGCATGCTGACGAACGGCCGTCCGCCATTCGGCAGGCCGCAGTGGCGCGGCGAATCGCTCAGGGGCAAGACCTTGCTCGTGTGGGGCGAGCAGGGCATGGGCGACGTGCTGCAGTTTTGCCGGTTCATGCCGCTGCTCGCGCAGCGCGTGCATCGCGAGGGCGGGCGCATCGTGTGGAATTCGTTTGGGCAGATGGGCGCGCTGTTGCCGCGCAGCTTCGGCGAACATGTCGATGCGTATTCCGCCGCGCGTGAAGTCGAAGCACTGCCGCCGTTCGACTTCGAATTGCCGCTGGTCAGCGCGCCGCTGATGCTGGGCACGCGCATCGAATCGATTCCGCCCGTGGTGCCCTACCTGCGCGCGGACCCGGACTTGCGCGACGCATGGCGCGCGCGGCTCGCCGACGAAAAGCGCCTGAAGGTCGGGCTTGCGTGGACGGGCAGTTTGAATCATGGACGCAACCGCTTCCGGCGCGTGGGCGCGGAGCGCTATGCGCAGGCGTTTCGCGAGATCGACGGCGTGGCGTTTTATTCGCTGCAGCCCGGCGCGACGGCCGATGTCGAAGCGGCTCGTGCAGTCGGCCTGCCAATGACCGACTTCACGCACGAATGGCGCAGCTTCGACGATACGGCCGCGTTCGTCAGCGAACTCGATCTGGTGATCAGCGTGTGCACCTCGGCCGCGCATCTGGCGGGCGCGCTCGGTCAGCGTACGTGGGTTCTGCTCGACGTGAATCCGTACTGGACGTGGATGATCGACAGGCGCGACAGCCCGTGGTATCCGACGGCCACGCTGTATCGACAGCGCCAGTTCGCGCAATGGCAGCCGGTGCTGGACGAAGTCGCGCGCGATCTGCACGCGCTGGCAAAGCTGAACGCATGAGCGACTGCGCTATACGCCGGGCGCGTGCGCGACTTCCGAAGCAGGTGTCTTCACAGGCGCATCGGGCGGCACGCCGAGCAGTTGCAACGAGCCGCCCGTCACCGCGCTGAATACGGGACCTGCCACCGTGCCGCCATAGAACGCGCGTCCCGCAGGATCGTCGATCATCACGGCAACGACCAGGCGCGGATCGCTCATCGGCGCCATGCCGACGAACAGCGACCGGTAGCGCCCCTTCGCGTACCCCGCGCCGACCTGCTTGCGCGCCGTGCCCGTCTTGCCGCCAATCCGATAGCCGTCGACATTCGCCGCGCGCCCCGTGCCGCCTTCGCTGGTCGCCATTTCGAGCATCGAGCGGATCGCGGCGGCCGTGGCGGGCGTCGTCACGCGCTGGCCGTCCGACGCGGCGCGCGCAGGGTCAATCAGTAGCGTGGCAGGGTGCAGCGTGCCGTCGCCCGCATACACCGTGTACACCTGCGCGATCTGCAGCAGCGATGTCGACAGGCCGTAGCCGTAGGCCATCGTCGCCTGCTCGATGGGCCGCCAGCGCGCGAACGGACGCACGCGGCCCGCCGCGACGCCCGGAAACGTCAGCTCCGGCGCGCGGCCCAGTCCGTACTCCTGATACTTGTTCCAGATGGTTTCGGCGGGCAGGTTCAGCGCGAGTTTGGCGAGCGCGATATTGCTCGACTTCTGCAGCGCTTCCGCAATCGTCATGCGTCCGTGGTTCGACGTGTCGTGGATCACGCTGGGGCCGATCTTGTACCAGCCTGGCGCCGTGTCGATCATCGTGCCGGGCCGCACCAGCCCGCGATCGAGCGACAGCGCGACCACCAGCGGCTTGATCGTCGAGCCCGGCTCGAACGTATCGACCACGGCACGGTTGCGCAACTGGCGGCCCGTGAGCCGCGAGCGGTCGTTCGGGTCGAAGCTCGGATAGTTCGCGAGCGCGAGAATCTCGCCGTTGCGCGCATCGAGCACGACGACGCTGCCCGCCTGCGCGCTGTGCTTCGCGACGGCCGCCTTGAGCTGCGCATACGCAAGCTGCTGGATGCGGCGGTCGACGGTCAGATGCACGGTCGCGCCGTGTTGCGCCGGTGTGAGCGGGCGCGTGTCCGACACCACGCGGCCCAGACGATCGCGGATCACCTCGCGCTCGCCAGGTTCGCCCGTGAGCAGTTCGTTGGCGGCGAGCTCGATGCCTTCCTGGCCGTTGTCCTCGATGTCGGTGAAGCCGACCACGTGCGCCGCCGATTCGCCCTCGGGATAAAAGCGCTTCGAATCCGCAATGCGCGTGATGCCCGCGAGGTTGAGCTTGTCGATATGCGTGGCCGTTTCCGCATCGACCTGGCGCTTGAGCAGCACGAAGCTCTTGTCGCCGGATACGCGGTGCGTGAACTCGGCAAGCGGCATATCGAGGAGCTTCGCCAGCGGCGGATGAGCCGTTTCGTGGAGCAGCTTCGGCGAAGCCCAGATTTCGTATGTGGCGAGACTGACGGCCAGCATCGCGCCGTTGCGGTCGACGATGCGCCCGCGCGTCGCATCGAGTTCGATGGTGCGCTGATAGCGCTTCTGCCCCTGTTCGACGTAGAAGTCCTGATTGACGATCTGCACCCAGAACGCGCGGCCGATCAGCGCCGCGAACGCCGCGAACACGAGGATCACGATCAGCTTCGAGCGCCACATCGGCAGACGCGCGACGAGGACGGGATTCTTCGCGACGGGCGCGTACGGATCGTGATTTTTCTTGCGGATCATGAGGGCGAAGCCGGCCGCTCTGACAACCGGTCCACAGTGAACGTGGATCAGATTGTAATAATAACGTAATATCTGTGCGAGCTTCGCGAAAGGTTTTTGCGTGGCGGGCGTGTCGAATGTTGCTTTGCGCACGCAGGCGGCAGGGTCGCGTTGAAAAAGCCGCGGCCGTCGCCCGTTCAACTAATGCGTCGTCTCCGACGCGGCGTGTTAACGAGGCGCTCGATGAGCGCCTTCTTTTTATTGTTTGCCGCGCGGCGCAGCGCGATCAGGCGGGCAGCGAGAAGCTCGAAATCGCCTCGCGCAGTCCGCCGACCTGGTCTTTCAGCGAATGCGCAGCGGCCGCTGCCTGTTCGACGAGCGCCGCGTTCTGCTGCGTGACCTGATCCATTTCGCCGACGGCGCAGTTCACCTGCTCGATGCCCGCGCTTTGCTCGCGCGACGCATGGCTGATTTCCTCGAGAATCTCGTTGACGCGGCGCACGGAGGCGACGATCTCGCCCATCGTCGAACCGGCGTTCGCGACGAGCGCCGCGCCTTCCTCGACGCTGCCCGTCGACGTTTCGATCAGCGCCTTGATTTCCTTCGCCGCCGTTGCCGAGCGCTGCGCGAGGCTGCGCACTTCCGCTGCGACGACCGCGAAGCCGCGGCCCTGTTCGCCCGCGCGCGCCGCTTCGACGGCGGCATTCAGCGCGAGGATGTTGGTCTGAAAGGCGATGCCGTCGATCACGCCGATGATGTCGCCGATCTGCTTCGAGCTGCTCGTGATGTCGCCCATCGTGCGGACCACGTCGTCGACCACACGGCTGCCGCGCTTGGCGATGTCGGCGGCCTCGCTTGCGAGCCCGGCGGCCGTCGCGGCGCTTTCTGCGTTCTGCTTCACGTTCGACGTCATCTGGTCCATGCTCGATGCCGTCTGCACCAGCGCGGCCGCCTGTTCTTCCGTGCGTTGCGACAGATCGGTGTTGCCCGCGGCAATTTCGCTTGCGCCGACGTTGATGTTCTCGGTGCCGGCGCGCACGCGCGAGACGGTATCGACGAGGCCGCTCTGCATCGTATGCAGCGCGTGCAGCAGGCTCGCGCGGTCGTTGTGCGCGAGCGGCACGGGTGTCGCGAGATCGCCGCGCGCGATCCGCTGGGTTGCTTCGACAGCCACTTCGAGGTCGCCGCCGAGCGTGCGCTTCACGCTGCGCAGCACGAGCACCATCACGAGCGTCGCGATGCCGCCCAGCACGAAGGTGATGACGAGCCAGCGCCCGAGATCGACGTAGAAGGCTTTCTGCACGTCGTCCATGTACATGCCCGTGACGATCACCCAGTCCCACGGCGTGAAGCGCGTCGCGTAGCTGGTCTTCGGGACGGGCGTGTCGCTGCCCGGCTTCGACCACAGGTAATCGACGAAGCCGCCTTTGCCCTGGTTCGATGCGTTGACGATATCGACGAACAGATGATTGCCCGCCGGGTCCGTGAAGCCCGACAGGTTCTTGCCGACCAGCGCCGGCTTGAACGGATGCATCAGCATGACGGGCTGCGAATCGTTGACCGACAGATAGCCGTCGGTGCCGTAGCGCAGCGCGGACAGCGTGTCGAGCGCCTGCTTCTTCGCGTCGGCTTCGCTCATCGCGTGCTGCTGCGACAGCGTGTAGTAGCGGTTGACGATCGAATTGGCCTGCTCGACGAGGGTTGTCAGTTGGTCGCGGCGGTCGGCAATCATCGACGAGCGGCTTTGCCACGCGCCGAACGCGCCGATGAGAACGAGGCCGATCCACAGGATGGCGATCATCGAGGCGAGTTTCTTGTTCAGGGTCATGGTGTGTTTGGCTTGCGGCGGCTGGGGTTGCGTGTGGCGGTCTTCGGGTTTTCTGCGGGATCGATGGCGGCAGATACAGGCGATGCCTGACAGGGTTTACGACCGCCGCAAACGGTTGCAGCAGGCGGGGAAACCCCTAATGAGCACGGCGTGTATTGGTATGACGAGAAGATGGGCGCGAGCGCGCCCGACTTGATGGAGACGTTGGCGGGATCAGATGGGCCGGTCGCGTTTGAGCGCTTTCAGCCAGGCTTTCGTTTTCTTGATGTCGTCGAACACGGGCAGATCGTGTTCGATCTCGTGCACCATGTGCACGCGCTGCGCGATCTCGTCGTCGAGATCTTCCATGGCGAATTCAGGCGCTATGCAATGGCCACGCGGGAAGCCGAAAGCGCCTTTGAATTTTTGCGCAATGTCCGAGAGTTCGCGATCCAGTTCGCCGAGCTGCTCGCGCAACACCTGGTTGTAGTGCGCGAGTTTTTCTTCGCTGATACCGTCAATTGTTTTCTGGTCGATATGTTCGAGTTCCAGTTGCAACTCCAGTAGCTGCAGAAGTTTGCGTTTCGCGTACGCCTCGTTGACCCGCTGCATCAGCGCGGTCTTGCGTGCACGCTCGTCGGGATCGTGCTCGCGATCGGGATGCAGCGCGCTCGCCAGCTTGCGATAGACATCGCGCAGCGACTGGCTGATTTCCGCCTTCGCCGCTTCCTTGCGCGCTTCGGCCTCGAGCTGCTTCGGCGTCTTCTTGCGCTTCGCGCGTCGCTCCTCGCGCGCCTGTGCTTTTTCGGCGGCTTCCGCGCGCAGGTTCGCGAACTTTTCGGACGCGCGCTTCAAGAACTCCTGTGGAGAAATCACGTCGTCTTCGAATTCGACGCCAAGCATGTCTTCGATCGCCGCTTTCATGCCTTCGAGGTCGATTTCGGCTTGCCCGTCGTCGCGGGTTTGGGCATGCCGGTCGTAGATCGACTGCAACGTATCGTCGTCATGAAGGCTAAGCAACGGCTGCAAGAGGTCGACGATCAGCTCCGAGACCATTCGACGGTCGATGGCGTTCAGGCCTTTATCGCCATGCACCGCGTCGAGCCGGTGAATGAGCTTCACCTGCGCGTCCCACGAAGTCCGCCGCAGCGGTATCAGCACGTCGACATATTTCTTCTGGAAGACGGGCGTGAAGGTTTCCCATTGCGCGAGCCGTCCACGCCGGTTTTCGATCTGCTTGACGAGTGAATTGAAGTACCTCTGGCCTTTCGATCGATGCGCCTGTTGCTTTTCCGGCGCAATGGTCACTGACCGGCCCGCTGCTTTGCTCATGAAACCCGTGCCTCCCATTTACTGAAAATGCAGCATACCGTTTCACCGGCTGAAACAGGCGAATCAGGGTCGATTTCAAACAAAATCACCACATTTTTCAAACTAATTCCATCAATTGCCAAAAGCGGCGCGGCTGGTCTGCAATCCGTTCTCAATTCCGATATAGTCGCCATTTTTGGCTCGCCGGGACGCCTTCGCGCGCAGCGCGCAAGCCATTTCGAATGCCAGATTAAAAGAGCCAATAAACCATCCATCCTTTCCCTGGAAATCGAATGCGAGCGATCATTCTTGCCGCAGGCCTCGGCTTGCGACTCCAGCAACCGCCGGGGGAGCAGTTTCCAAAATGTCTGTTGCGCTTTGACGGGATCACGCTGCTGGAGCGCCATTTGCAGATGCTCGAAGCCGTCGGCGTCGATGAGGTCGTCCTCGCGCTCGGCTTCCAGCCGGAACAGGTCGAAGCCGAGCTGACGCGCGCCGGCCGCAAGGTGCCCGAGATCAAGCTCAATCCGCGTTTCGATCTGGGCAGCGTGCTGACCGTGCACACCGTCGCCGATGCCCTCACGCGCGGCGGCGACGTGCTGCTGATGGACGCCGACGTGCTGTACGACGAGCGCATGCTGGCCGCGCTCGTGGCGGGTAAGCACGCGAATCGCCTGCTGATCGACCGCGACTTCGAAGCGGGCGACGAGCCCGTCAAGCTGTGCCTGCAACAGGGCGTGCCCATCGAGTTGCGCAAGCAATTGGCCGTCGGCCTCGACTACGACACAATCGGCGAATCGGTCGGCTTTTTCCGCTTCACCGAGGCCGCTGCGCGGCGCTTCGCGGAGATCGTGGCGGGCTATGTCGATAGCGGCCGCGCGAACCTGCCGCACGAAGAAGCCGTGCGCGACCTGCTGCTCGAACGCAGCCACGCATTCGATACAGCCGATGTCACCGGCCTGCCCTGGATTGAAATCGATTTTCCCAACGACGTTGCGCGAGCAACTAAAGAAGTCCTGCCGCAACTGCAGCGGCCGGCTTTGCATGAAGCGCTGAAGCGCTAACTCGGGCCGACCTAGGAGCCACACAATGAACGCACGCGAACCCTCTTTCGTTTCTACTCTGTCGCGCAGCGCACGACTGCGCCAGATGCTCACCAGCAACGAGCTCGAATTCCTGATGGAAGCGCACAACGGCATCTCCGCACGCATTGCGCGCGAAGCCGGCTTCAAGGGCATCTGGGGCTCGGGCCTCGCGATCTCCGCGCAATACGGCGTGCGCGACAACAACGAAGCGAGCTGGACGCAAGTTGTCGATACGCTCGAATTCATGGCTGACGCGAGCGATCTGCCTATTCTGCTCGACGGCGACACCGGCTACGGCAACTTCAACAATGTGCGCCGCCTCGTGCGCAAGCTGGAGCAGCGCGGTATTGCGGGCGTCTGCATCGAAGACAAGGTGTTCCCGAAGACGAACAGCTTCATCAAGGGCGAAGCGCAGCCGCTCGCCGATATCGACGAGTTCTGCGGCAAGATCAAGGCGGGCAAGGACTCCCAGACGGACGAGCATTTCTCGATCGTCGCGCGCGTCGAAGCGCTGATCGCGGGCTGGGGCATGGACGAAGCGCTGAAGCGCGCCGAGGCGTATCGCCAGGCGGGCGCAGACGCGATCCTGATTCACAGCAAGCTGTCGCGCCCCGATGAGATTCTCGAGTTCGCGCGCGAATGGGCAGGCCGTGGTCCGCTCGTGATCGTGCCGACCAAGTACTACAGCACGCCGACGGAAGTGTTCCGCACGGCGGGCATCAGCACGGTGATCTGGGCGAACCATCAGATTCGTGCGGCGACTTCCGCGATGCAGGCTGTCGTCAAGGAAATCTACGAGAGCCAGACGCTCGTCAATGTCGAAGACCGCATTGCGACCGTCAACGAAATCTTCCGTTTGCAGGATGCCGACGAGTACTCGGTAGCGGAAGAGCGCTATCTGTCGTCGTCGCGCGTGGCGGGTTCGGCTGTGGTGCTCGCCGCGAGCCGCGGCAAGGGCCTCGAAGCCGTGACGACGGACCGTCCGAAGGTCATGCTGCCCATCGCGGGCAAGCCGCTGCTGCGCTGGCTCGTCGACGCGTTCAAGAAGCAGGGCGTGAACGACATCACGGTCGTGGGCGGCTATCGCGCCGACGCAATCGACACGGCGGGCATCAAGCTGGTCGTCAACGAGCGTCATGAGCAGACGGGCGAACTGGCGTCGCTCGCGTGCGCCGTCGACGGCTTGCAGAACGACACCGTGATTTCGTACGGCGACCTGCTGTTCCGCAGCTACATCGTGCGCGATCTGGTGGACAGCGAAGCGCCGTTCAGCGTGGTCGTCGATTCGACGACGGTTGCCGAAGCGGGCGCGACGAACCAGAGCGTGCGCGATTTCGCGTGGTGCTCGGCCGGTGACGATCGCGGCCTGTTCGGCAACAAGGTGCTGCTGCGCCGCGTGGCGAACAACGAAGCCGACGTGAAGGGCGAAGTGCCGAATGGCCGCTGGATCGGTCTTCTGAACGTGCGCGGCGCGGGCCGCGAGCGTCTGCAGGCCGTGATGAACACGCTGCGCGCGCGCCCCGATTTCGATTCGCTCGACATGCCTGCGCTGTTGAATGCGCTGATCGAAGCTGGTGAAGAAATCGAAGTGCAATACGTGCACGGCCACTGGCGCGGCGTGAACGACCTCGAAGACTTCCGTCGTGCGGGCGACTTCGCGCACGAAGCGACGCCGCTCGCGAAGAGCGAGGCAGCGGGAGGCGCGGCGCAATGATCGAGGCAGCACAGTTCGTCGAGGCGGCGCGCGAGCGCGGCTTCGACTGGTACGCGGGCGTGCCGTGCTCGTATCTGACGCCGTTCATCAACTACGTGCTGCAGGACCCGAAGCTGCATTACGTGTCGGCGGCGAACGAAGGCGATGCGGTCGCGTTCATCGCGGGCGTGACGCTCGGCGCGCAGAACGGTCGTCGCGGCGTGACGATGATGCAAAACTCGGGCCTCGGCAATGCGGTGAGTCCGCTCACGTCGCTGACGTGGACGTTCCGTTTGCCGCAACTGCTGATCGTCACGTGGCGCGGCCAGCCTGGAGTCGCGGACGAGCCGCAGCATCAATTGATGGGCCCCATCACGCCGGCGATGCTCGACACGATGGAGATTCCGTGGGAGACGTTCCCGACGGAAGCGGAGGCGATCGGTCCCGCGCTGGACCGCGCGATTGCGCACATGGACGCGACGGGCCGCCCGTATGCGCTCGTGATGCAGAAGGGCAGCGTCGCGCCGTACGAACTGAAGGACTCGGGCCGCGCGACAAAGCGCGAGGTGCGTGCCGCGCGTGATGTTTCGCGTGCTGTTGCCGCCGATGCATTGCCGACGCGTAATGAAGCCTTGCAGCGCGTGATTGCTCATACGCCGGTGAACTCGACGGTCGTGCTTGCATCGACGGGATTCTGCGGCCGCGAACTTTACGCAATCGACGACCGGCCGAACCAGTTGTACATGGTCGGCTCGATGGGCTGTATTACGCCGTTCGCACTGGGCCTTGCGCTGACGCGGCCGGACCTGCATGTTGTCGCGCTCGACGGCGACGGCGCGGCGCTGATGCGCATGGGCGTGTTTGCGACGCTGGGCGCCTATGGTCCGTCGAATCTCACGCACATTCTGCTCGACAACGGTGCGCACGATTCGACGGGGGGGCAGTCGACGGTTTCGCCGCAGGTGTCGTTCGCGGGTGTTGCGGCGGCGTGCGGCTATGCGTCCGCTGTCGAAGGCGACGACGTGGGCCTGATCGACGAACTGTTCGCGTCGCCGCTGCTGGACGGCCCGCGCTTTGTGCGCGTCGCGATTCGCCGTGGCACGCCCGACGGCTTGCCGCGCCCGACCATTACGCCGCCCGATGTGAAGACGCGCCTGATGCGCCATATCGCCACTGCCGGCTCGAACGAAGGAGCACGTTGATGCTGCTGATGAATCCAGGCCCCGTCACGCTGACCGAGCGCGTGCGTAATAGCCTGCTGCAAACGGACTTGTGTCATCGCGAGAGCGAGTTTTTCGACTTGCAGGACGAAGCTCGCGCGCGTCTGGTCAAGCTGTATGACCTTGATCCCGCGCAATGGAGCGCCGTGCTGATGACGGGCTCGGGGACGGCGGCTGTCGAGAGCATGATCGCGGCGCTCGTGCCGGAGAATGGCAAGTTGCTGATCGTCGAGAATGGCGTGTATGGCGAGCGTATTTCGCAGATTGCGGCGCAGTATCGCATTGCGCATAGCGTCGTGAAGCATGAGTGGATGCAGGCGCCTGATCTGGCGCGGATTGCGGCTGTGCTCGATGCCGATAAGGCGATTACGCATGTTGCTGTGATTCACCATGAGACGACGACCGGGCGGTTGAATGATCTCAAGGCGCTGGCAGCGGTTTGCCGCGAGCGCAATGTGAAGATGCTGGTTGATGGTGTGAGCAGCTTTGGCGCTGAAGAGATCGACTTCGCTGAAGGCACGATTGCGGCTGTTGCGGCGACGGCGAATAAGTGTCTGCATGGCGTGCCGGGTGCCGCTTTTGTGATCGTGCGGCGGGATGCGTTGGCGGCTGCTGCGAGCCGGACTTATTACCTCGGGCTTGTGCGGCTTGCCAGTTTGCAGGATCAGCGGAATACGCCGTTTACGCCTTCTGTGCATGCTTACTATGCGCTTGTGGAGGCGCTGCGCGAGCTTGATGAGGAAGGTGGATGGCGGGCGCGGCATGCTCGTTATCTGGCTCTGGCTGAGCAGGCTCGGGTGGGGCTTTTTGCGCGTGGCATTGGGAGTGCTCTGCCGGCGGTGGAGTCTTCTGTCGTGCTGCGGGCTTATAAGTTGCCGGACGGCGTCTCTTATGAGCGGTTGCATGATGCGCTTAAAGCGCGCGGCTTCGTTATCTATGCCGGGCAGGGTGGTCTGTCTAAAGAGCTTTTCCGGATTTCTACTATGGGGGATATTCATTCTCCTGATATTGAGCGGTTGCTCGTGAGTTTTGATGAGTTGATCCGGTAGGCGGTTTTTGGTTTTTTTTGCCTTTGCGGCGCGGGTGGTTTGCTTGTGGTTTTGCTGGCATCCGCGGTTTGTTAGCGTGCTTCACGCGTCGCCCCTGTGCGGGGCGGCACCTACTTTTCTTTGCCGCCGCAAAGAAAAGTAGGCAAAAGAAAGCGGCTAACACCGCCAGTTCTAGTTCTTGCCTGAGGGCCCCCAACCGGTCCCACGCTTCACAAGGCAATCACGTGACTCATGTTCGTTGCCAACGCTCTGAATTGACGCCTCACGCGCTTCACCCACCTGCGCTGCATCATGCCGTGCCAGATATTCCACTGCCGCCCAGGTGGCAAACTGTGTGTAGGCCGTAGCACCTCACACGCCTCACTCCGGACCGTTAGCGCACGCGTCCCACCCTGTAAGAGCGCCAGGCCATACGCCGCGACAACCTACACACAGTTTGCCACCTGGGCGGCACAAACCGTTCGCTGCCGCTAGCCCGTGTATAGGAATTTGAAGCAGGTGAGGCGCTCATTCAGCGCGCTGGCAACGCAGACGAACAAGGACGTTGCCGTGTGAAGTGTGGGACCGGTTGGGGGCCCTCAGGCAGGAAGAAGGATTGGCGGTGTTAGCCGCTTTCTTTTGCCTACTTTTCTTTGCGGCGGCAAAGAAAAGTAGGTGCCGCCCCGCACAGGGGCGACGCTTGAAGCACGAAGGCAAAACGCGGATGCCAGCGAAGAGGCAAGAACAAACCACCCCTCCGTCGCAGACAACAAAAAAAACTCAGAAATTGTGCTTCAGCCCAACAGTCACAGACACCTGCCTATCTGTAGTGGAATTCGGCAAATTAGGAATCTGCGCATAATTCACGCTCTGTCCGGTGACAGGATCAGTCCCAATCCCACTGCCAGCGGCTTTCTGGAAGATTCCAACCGCATACAACGTCGTCCGTTTGGACAAACTATACGTCGCCCCAAGATTGACCTGATGAAATTTCGGCGACCCGCTGACATCAGTCTTCATCGAGTTATAGATATACGCGGCCCCAAGCGTAAAGGCAGGCGACAAAGCATACGTCGCATTCACCTCAACGATATCGAACCGCACATCCGCGCCTTGCGGCTGAGTGGCGCTCGCAAAATACTGACTATCGTCAAGCCGTGTATGCGTATAAACAAGTCCAAAAGTCGCCGGCCCGAAGCTATAAGACCCACCCACACCAAACGCCTTCAACGAATGCGCATTCTGCAACTCGCAATACATCGCAGTCGGATTCGAGCACGCAAAATCCCCGATATAACCTTGCTCGCCGCCTAACGCAGCATCGAGCGGATTATTCAGATCGAGATAACCGACCCCGAACGAGAAGGGCGCATTGTTATAACTTGCGGAAACCGCCCAACCACGCTTCTGCGAAAAATCTCCCGCAACACCACCCAGCGAATACGTGCCGCTAGCCGAGAAACCCGCAATAGTCGGACTGACATACTGCACAGCATTATTCAGATTAAGCGCAGCATTCAGATTATCGACGTCGCCGATATGCGCCCCATACAACGTGGCCCACGTATTACTGGAAGCATACGGCGCGAGCGCATTCGTGTACGAGTCGAACTGGCGGCCAAACGTCAGCGTCCCGTATTGCTCATTGGTCAGCCCGACCCACGCGTTCTGATTGAAGAGCGTGCCGCCCTGCACGAAATTGCCGCTGCCCGTAAAGAAGCTGTTCTCGAGCTTGAACGTCACCGACGTGCCGCCGCCAATATCTTCACTCCCAGTCAACCCGAAACGTGAAGGCGCAGAATTCCCGCCCGTGAACTGAAAATTGTGTCCGCCGCCGACACTGCCATCCGCATGCGTAACCTGCTGGTTGTTCGTGTACGTGATACCCGCATCGACATCGCCATAAAACGTGACGCTGCTCTCCGCATGCGCCATGCCGGGCGCGGCGATCACAGCCATTGCGCCGGCGAGCGCGGCCACCGCCGCCGCGATGGTGCGCGGCGTCGTCCGATGTTTCATGTCTCTTCCCCTTTGTCTTATGTGTCTGCTTCGTGAGCGCGCGATCCGGCTGCCTTGCCGATGCGTCAAGCCCAAAGCAAAATATGCTTCGGCAAGGCAGCGCGCGAACGCTTACGCGTAATTGATCATCACGGACTTGCTTTCCGTGTACTGCTCGATAACCGCGCGTCCCAGTTCGCGGCCGAAGCCCGATTGCTTCATGCCGCCGAACGGCAGCGCGTTGTCGAGCAGCGAGTGACAATTGACCCACACCGTGCCCGCCGCAATGCGCGGAATCAGCTTGTGAACGGCCGACATTTCGTTCGACCAGATGCTCGCGCCGAGACCATACGGTGTGTCGTTGGCGAGTTGCACGGCGCTGTCGATATCGTCGAAAGGCATGGCGACCAGCACCGGCCCAAAGATCTCTTCGCGCACCACGCGCATCGTGTGATTCGTGTCGACCATCACGGTCGGCTCGACGAAGAAGCCAGGCTTGTCGATGATCTTGCCGCCCGCCGCGGCGCGCGCGCCTTCCGCGAAGCCCGAGTCGATATAGCCACACACGCGCTCGCGCTGTTTCGCGGAGACTAGCGGGCCAATCAGCGTCGACGGGTCCATGCCCGCGCCGACCTTCAGGCTCTTCGCGATCTGCGCAACGCCGTCGATTACCTTGTCGAACACCTTGCTGTGGATATAGACGCGCGAGCCCGCCGTGCACACCTGGCCCGAGTTGAAGAAGATCGCGTTCGCAACGCCTTGCGCAGCCTTGTTGATATCGACGTCAGGCAGCACGATCACAGGCGACTTGCCGCCCAGTTCGAGCGACATGCGCGTCATGTTGTCGAGCGCTGCATGGCCGATCAGCTTGCCCGTCTGCGTCGAGCCCGTGAACGCAATCTTGTCGATGCGCGGGTCGCGCGACAGCGCCGCGCCCGCCGTATGCCCATAACCCGTGACGATGTTGACGACGCCTTCCGGATAGCCCGCCTCGCGGATCAGCTCGCCAAGACGCAGCGCCGTGAGCGGCGTGTCTTCGGCGGGTTTCAGCACGACGGTGCAGCCCGTCGCGAGCGCGGGCGCGAGCTTCCAGGCGGCCATCAGCAGCGGGAAATTCCACGGGATGATCGCGCCGACCACGCCGACGGGTTCCTTGCGCGTGTAGGCGAATATTTCGCTGTCCGGCATGTATGGCATGCCTGCATCGATCACGCTGCCTTCGATCTTCGTCGCCCAGCCGGCCATGTAGCGGAAGCACTGCGCGGCCATCGCTACATCGAGACCTTGCGCGACCATCACCGGTTTGCCGTTGTCGAGTGATTCGATCTCGGCGAGTTCGCGCGCATTCGCTTCGACGAGATCGGCAAGCTTCAGCAACAGACGTTCGCGGTCAGTGGTTTTCATCGTGCGCCACGGGCCGGCATCGAATGCGCGGCGTGCGGCGGATACGGCTTGCTGCACGTCGTGCTCGTTCGCCTCAGGGACGCGCGTGAGCACGCTGCCGTCGGCGGGATTCATGACGTCGATCGTGCGGCCCGACGATGCATCCGTCCACTCCGCGCCGATCAGCATCTTCTTCGGCTTCGCGATGAACGCTTGCGTTGCGGCGAGCAGCGGGAAGGTGTTGTTCGTCTCCATGTTCGATTCCTTTGATTGGGGATGTTCAGTAGCGATCCGCGACGCCCTTGATGCCGCGCTCGTGCAGATCGCGGATCAGTCCGGCGCGCACGGTCGCGACATCGGAGAGAGCGGGGCGGCGTTGCGCAGAGACTTCAGCGGCCGTGTAGGGCTTGAAGTCTTTCGGCAGCGCTTCGTGGTTCATCGTCGTGAGCAGCCAGTTCAGCACGTCAGCGAGTTCCTGATCGGAGAGCGCCGAGTTCGATGCGCCCGGTACGCGCATCACATACTCGCGTCCGGCGGGCAGATGTTCGAAGTAGCCAAGCGAGTGCGCGAGCGGCGGCACCTTGCCGGGAATGCCGCCGCCCGTCGCCGTGTGACAGCCCATGCAGTTGAGCACCCAGTGCTGCTGCGCGAGCGACAGGTCCGCGCTGCTTTGCGCATTGGCAGGCGAGGGCGGCACGTAAGTCGCGGCGCACGCGATGAGCAGCATCGATATGCGCCGCGCTGCGCCGACCCACAACGTCACCGCTGAAGCCGCGCGCGCGCCGCGCGCGGGCTGTTGCGCGGGCACGCGGTCGCCGGCACGAGACACGCGAGCGGCGTTCATAGGCCGAGTCCCTTCGTGACGACCGCGCGTTGCGTGTGGACGGCCGCGCTGTCCATCGTCTGCGCGCGGGCCGCCTTGATGTCGGCGGCCGTGAACGGCTTCGCGTCGCCGTGCTGCGCGTTCAGATCGAACACGACGTAATTCAACACCTGCGCCAGGTCTTCGTCGCTTGCGCTTGCGAAGCTCGGCATCTTGAAGTTGTAGCTCTTGTCCTGGACCTTGATCTCGCCGAACATGCCGTGCACCACGGTCGACGTCAGTTGCGCGCGGCCCGGCGCCGTCGTCGAGTACTTGCCCGGATACTCGGTGAGCGGCGGCGCGAGTCCATCCTGGCCTTTGCCGCCTGCCTGATGGCACACCGCGCACTGTGCGTCGAACATGCTCTTGCCGGCGGGGTAGTGCACGTTCTGCGCGAACGAGACGCCCGGCATCGCCAACGACGCAGCCGCCGCAAGACAGGCGGCCGCGATTTTTCCAGCGTGATTCACTTTCATTGCTTTGCTGCTCCAAGCAGGACCGAAACCGAACAGTGATAGTTCGAATTGCCGTTCGCCATGCACCAGTTGATGTCGTTGTCGAGCGACAGCTTGTAGAGCGGCTTCTCGCGTTCGTTGCGGTTGCAGAAGCACTTGCCGCACGAGGTTTTGCCGCAGCAGTCGTTGTACGAGACGATGTAGTCGGAGCCGTCGTGCGGATTGCGGCAGGTGCCGATCCACGTAATCGGCGAAGGCGTGGTGCCCGGCGGGCAACTGCTCGACGTGCCGCCGCAGCAACTGCAGAGCCAGCCGTCGATTGCGCAGTACTTCCAGTAATCGCAGCTCATCGGATCGTCGCTGGCGCCCGATGCCGCAGCGCCCGATGCGCCCGACGCTGCCGAGGCCGCATCCGCTGCATACGCGGTGCGATCGACGGGCAGCAGCGGCAGCATTGCCGAGCCGACCAGCACGCGGCCGAGCTTCGCCATTGCGCTGCGCCGCGAACTGTGCTGCGCGACGCCGCGCGCCGACTTCTCGAACCATGAATCAAAAACGCCCATGTGATTGTTCTCCGCTCAGGTTTGTAATCGGTTCGGCGCTTTAAGCGTGCTGTTCGTGGCGATGATCGCCGTGCACGAACTCCTGCAGCGACGCGACGCCGCGTTCCTTCGCTTCGAACAGGCTTTCCAGATGCTCGCGCGTGTTGACGAGACCCTTCGCGCGCACTTTGCCGCTGTCGTCGAGCAGCACGGCATACGGCAGCTTGCCGATCTGATACGCCATGCCCAGTTCCTGCGAGAGCACGTACGGGAAGCGATCGAGGTTCTGCTTTTGCGCGAAACGCTGGTGCTCGGCGAGGTCGCCGTCGCTGGCGAGCACGATGTTGACGGGCGTGGTCTCGCTCGATTGCAGCGACGGCAACAGCGGCAGCAGCTTCTTGCAGACGGGGCACGTCGGCGACAGGAAGAACAGCAGCGTGGCCTTGCCTTGCGCGTCGATGCCGCCCACCTTCACTTGCTGGCCGCGGATATCGGACAGTTCGAACGTCGGTGCGATCGCGCCGACAGCGGGGCCCTTGTCGATCATCAACGCGCCTGCGGGCATGATGCGTTCGTACAGAATGCCGACCTGGCGAACCAGCGCGAGACAGATCGCGCCGAGCGCGAGAACGGCGATCCACAGCAGCGCGGTGGAAACGGTGAGAGCGGTTTGCATCATGAATTCCTCAAGTGAGAGAGGCGCGGCACGTTGGCCAGCAGCACATCGAAAGTGAGCAGTGCGCAGACGATCAGCAGCACGGCGAAGAAGAGCGTCAGGTAGTCGAACCACACAATCGAACGCGTCGCGGGTTCGATGAACGCGGTCGCGGCGAGCGCAGCGAGCAGCACGGCGCGCACGACATGAAACCAGCCGATGCCGCGTGGCGCGTTCGCTTGCGTTGCCGCTTGCGTCGCGGCGAAACCCGAGCAGCCGCAGTCGATATCGGTGTGGCCGCGCAGGATGTTGAACGCGAGCCCCGCCGCGAATGCGAGCAGCAACGCGACCAGCACGATTGCGCCGATTACGCGCGTATCGGGGAACAGCAGCGCGGCGGCGCCCACCGTTTCCGCTGCCGTGATCGCGATGGCGGCGGGCGCCGTCAACGCGTCGGGCAACAGGCGGTAATCGCCGAGCGCCTGACGGAACGCGGCAGGACGCCGCCATTTGGCGACGGCGCCGAGCAGCACGACAATCGCCGTGCTGGCTTGCGCGCCCGTCGCGAGTACAGGATCGAGCATCATGTCGGCCTCACGGATTGACGAGCAGTGACGACGTATTGCCGACCTGCTTTTCGACGTGTTGCAGCTTGCCCGTGCGCGCATCCATCACGACCAGATCCGACGTGCCTGTGATGCCGTAGAACAGCGGCTTGTCGTCGTCGCTGACCTGGATCGAAGCGACCGGGTCGATCTTCTGCTGCGACAGATCCCAGCGCGCAATGCGCTTTTTCGTTTGCAGGTCGTACACCCAGATTTCGGTGCCGGGGTCCTTGTGCGAGCCTTCTTCGCCCTTGTGCATCGCTACGTAATAGCGATGCAGCTTCGCGTGCACGGCCGTCTGCTGCAAGCCGCCAGGACGCCAGCCTTCGGCGCGCTCGGCGTCCGTCAGCAGCGACCACGGTTTACCGAATACGGGCTTGTCGCCGTGGAAGTCGGCGGTGCGCACCATGCCGTGGAAAGTCGTGAACAGGTAGCCGCCCTGATACGGCGATGCATTGATGTACGCGGGGTCCTTGTCGACGTCGATGAACGCGTCGGACATCGTGCGCTTCGCTTCCTTGCCGTTCGCGTCCAGCGTGATGGTGAGCGCCTTGCCGCTCTCGCACAGGCCCGTGAAGCGGTCGTTGCCCGACGGAAACGCGAGCACGCAGGCCGCCATGTCCACTTCCGACAGCACCTTCTTCGATGCGACGTCGATCACCGTCACCGATGCGGCGGGCGTGATGTTGGTCACGTAGAGACGCTTGCCGTCCGCGCTGAACGTCGTGTTGTACGGTGACGGCACGTGCTGGCCGTGCTTCGGCGGAATCACGATTTCGCCCGTGTGATCGAGCGTCGCGTTGTCGGTCAGCTCGACAACGTCGGTGCGCGTGCCGTGTGAGCCGCGCGCGAAGTACGTGGTAGAGACGAAGCTCGTCTTGTGATCGGGCGAGATGGCGAAGCCCGGCGCGAAGCCCGCGTCGATCTGGCCGAGCAGCTTTTTCGCATCGGCGTCGTACAGATAGATGCGTGCGTCAGTCATCGACGGCATCGAAATATCGACGACGAACACCTCATGCGGATGCCACGGCGGCAGCTTCTGCACGGTCAATTCTTCGGGCTTTTCGATTGCGTGCGCGCTGCCGATGCATGCAGCCGCAAATGACAGCGTCGCCGCGATGGACGCGGTTCGTCGCCTTATTCTCATGTCGCCTCCGGTAGAGATTCACGTTGTGTGGGGCGACTGTAGATCGACGAAAAATCGGGCCAACGCCGAAACCGGCAAGGCGTGCGTGCCGATTTGGGATATTGGTAGCCTTGCTGAAAGGGATGTAGGGCGCGTGTTGGGTTACGCGTGGTGCGGCTGTTGGGGGTTAGGGTTTGTTTCTAGGCGCAAAAATGGGCTTGCTTTCGAAACGTGCATTCTCCGTTCGGTGTTTGGCGCCCGAACAGACGGTCGAAGCGGGCATTCCCGTCGCGGCCGCCAATTGGGGGTCACACGCAGTTACATAGAGCGGACGCGTAGTTTGACGGTTGACCGTTACGTATGGCGCGATCGTGTTTGCGTCGGCGGGATGCGGATCCACTTCGAACAAAGCGTTGCCGGCCTCTACGTAGTCGACGAAAGTGTTGAAGTCACGACAAATTACTCCGCTGTCCCGTCGGAATTCGACAACTCTGATCCCACATGGCGCGGATGCGAATTGTGGCTTGAGGAGAACAGTTCGCGAATCGAGTTGTACGGAGAGCTAGGGAAAGTGAACTATGAGCGCTTGAACAGCTACTACATGGTTGGACAGGATGTCGTGCTTGTCGTCGATGCGGAAGATGAGCCGATCGTGAGCGAGCTGGCAGCCACATCATTGCCGACTTGGGAGTGACTGCTTTGGGGAAGGTTGAAGGTCCGTTACGGTTTGACGTCAAGCTTCCGCACCCGGCCGACAATTCGTTTGTTCGACATTACGCTTCAATGGGCCGACAATCCGCCGATGTCCACGTAAATGATGTGGGCGGCGCCACACAGGAGGTAACGTGAGCCCAGTTTCAGATCTCTCTGTTCTGTTGAAAACATTGGAGCCGGTGCTTAACCCGGGCGTGTTTGTGTTTGCTTCGGTCAAGGGCGGTAACGCCATTGACCCGGCCATAATTGTTGCGTCAATCCGCGAACCCGAGGGCTTGTCTGTCGTTACGAGTGAGGCGGATGCGCAGGTCGGCGGTTTGAATGCCTTGTTCAAATGCGCCTGGATTACGTTGACTGTGAATTCAGCCCTGGAGGCGGTGGGCTTGACCGCAGCATTCGCTAGCGCATTGGGTAATTCCGGCATCAGCTGCAATGTGGTGGCGGGCGCGCACCACGATCATATTTTTGTTCCTCTCGAATCGGCAGCGGCGGCGATGCATGTACTTCATTTGTTGCAGACGGATGGAGTCGTCGCGCAACGACCAGCAAATAGTAGTTAGTTTCGAATTTAGGATTTAGCGAGCTCACATCAGGCGCAAATCAGCCATGAAGCGGCGGTCACTCGGTAGATCGAACGTCGGCTTCAGCGACGCTAACGGATTTTCCTATCCGGCGGCGACGAGAGTAGCTTCATCGGCCTTCCCGCATCCGTCGAAAATGCCCGTGACACCGTAGCGAACTCGCACCGGTTGCGAAGCATCGCTACGGAGACACACGGTCTGTTTGTCTACCTGGGTGCACCGCGTGCCATTGTCAAGGATGGTGGCGCCTCCCTCGCCTGGTACTTCCATTTGGCAAATTCAAGCTGCGCGCCGGCCTGAATTTGGCCGGGCTCAGGCTGGCCTGCGAGCAATCATTTCCGCCACCTCGTCACACCACGCGATATAGGCCTGTTCCGCCAACACGCCGCGGCGCGTCACCAACAGCGGTCCAAGCTGATGCTCGGTCAGCACGGCCTGCCTTTCGAGAAAGAATTCAAGCTGGGCCTGATGGTCCGCGCGCACCGCACGAATTTGCTGCAACGCTGTCTCGCGCGGCAGCAAATCGAAACATAAGACCCGCAGTATCTGTTCGTCCTTGATGGCCGGGCGCGGCGAACCATTGGCCACCCAAGCCGTCAGCTCCTCACGTCCAGCATCGGTCACGCTGTAGATCGAGCGTTCCGGTCCGCGCGTTCCCGGCATGCGCTCCGATTTGATGAGTCCGTCCTTCTCCAGCTCGCGCAATGCAGGGTACACGGAGCTGTGCTCAACCGACCAGCAATGCTGGCCCGCCATCTGCAGCCATTTGGTCATTTCATAACCCGAACGCGGCTGGTTATATAGCCCGGCAAGGAGAACATTTTTCAGTGGTTTCGCCTTGCTTGCCCTGGCTTCCTTCAAATCACTCACTCGCATTCGCTCCTTGATTGCGTCAATGCGCACGCGGAATGACTATGTTTTTTTTGACATAGTCGTGTGAACCGTGTCACTATGTATTTTTCAACATAGCTAATTCTAGCATGTAGGCGGCCTCCGTTTTCCCTGTGCCCCTTGGCCGTGACCGCGCGAGCCGTCGTAGCTTTGGCCGGACGCGGTCGGTCCGCCGTGTCGTTTCCTCCGCGCAGCAAGGTTGCCTGGGTCGAGGCGGCGCCGGCCGGTGCCGACAACATCATCTGCATCAACGTCGTGCGTGCACGCACTGAAAGCAACCTGGGCTTTCGCGCTGCCGGCAAGGTCGTCGAGCGGTTCGACGATTCCGGCCAGACTGTCCAGAAAGGGCTGCTGCCAATGCGCACCGACCCGGTCTATTACGTCCTCGCTTCCAGTGCGGTGCGTGCCGACGTTGATGCGGCGCAGGCGCGCCAGGCTAGCGATTCCTGAGGTCCGTTGCTCATGTTCTTCAACTTTCTCACTAACACAAGGAAGAGAATCTTGTCCCAAGAAACCATCCTCGTTACTGGCGCCGCCGGCAGCGTCGGCTCGACCGCGCGCGCGGCTATCGCCATCCTGCTGGAACAAGGCCATCGCGTACGCGCCCTGGTGCGCAAGCTGGACGTGCGCGCCGACACGTTGCGTGACCTGGGCACCGAAGTCGTGGTCGCCGACATGCTCGACATCGTCGCGGTGCGTGCGGCCATGCAAGGCTGCTCAGTGGTGTATTTCACGATGTCGGTTTCGCCCAACTTCCTGGAAGCGACCACCAACGTCGCGGTCACAGCGAAAAGCCTGGGTGTGAAGGCCTTCGTCAATCTGTCGCAGATGACGCTGTCGCAGATGAGCGAGACAGAGACCACCGGCAGCCCGCAACAGAAGCAGCACTGGCTCGCAGAGCAGGTGCTGCGCTGGTCCGGCCTGCCGGTGGTTTACCTGCGTCCAACCGCTTTCTTCGAAGGCTTGTTCCTGCCGGCGGCCAAGGGGATCCGGGACGACAACGCTATCCGCCTACCGTTCGCTGACGGCAAGACCTCTCCAATCGCCGCCGCCGACGTGGGGGCCGCCGTTGCTGCTGTGCTGGCCGACCCAGAGCCACATATCAGCAAGGTCTACGAACTGACCGGCCCCCAGTCGCTGACGATGGCCGAGATCGCGCAGGAATTCAGCGGCGCACTGGGCCGCACCATCCAATACATCAACGTGCCGCCGCAGATCTGGGAAGCCAGGCTCCAGGAGGCCAAACAGCCGGCTCATCTGGTCGCGCACCTGATCGTTATGGCCCAGCTGCATCGCGACAACCGCTACGACCGCATGACCGACACCTTCGAGCAGTTAGTCGGTCGCGCGCCGATTTCCGCCGCCGAATTCGCTCGCCGCCATGCGGCCGCGTTCACGCCCGCCTGATCGTCCCTTCTAACAGGAAACAATGATGGAATTTGTTCTCGCTTTTCGGCAGCCACCCAACGTCTATGACATCTACGCCGATCCGGTAAAGAAGGGCACGCACTGATTGGCGGCTTTGTAGTGGTCAGTGTCGAGACGCTGGAAGAAGCTTTGAATTGGGCTGAGCTCAGCCCGAGCGCATCGGCCGGGTACACGGAAGTGATCCCGGTCTTGCCGATCATCCGCGCGTAGGCGCCCGTCTGCGCTTGCATATGGCGTCAAGCTTGCGGTAAGCGCCGAAGAACGTTCCCTTACTGGCCAGACCGCTGCGCCGCCTGTTCGATAAGTGCAGCGACTTCCCGCGGATGGGATTCAAACACCGCGTGGCTTGCACCATTGATCTCGACCGTAGTTGCGTGAGCGCGCTCTGCGTACATGCGTTCGAGGTCCGGACTGATGATCTTGTCGGCCTTCGCGACCATATACCAGCTTGGCTTGGTCTTCCATGCCGGATCGGAAACCTGCGCCGAGAACTCGGATGCTGCAAGCGGTATCTGCGCATGCGCTTCGAAATCGGCCTGCGCGCGAGGCAGGTCGGGTGCGAACTGCGACGGATAGTCGGTGGGTTTCAGGTAGACAAAATGATCCGGCGTTCCGACGATCGATAGGGGGCCGACCGGATACTTCTTGCCGTTGTCCCCTATGGTTTCACCGGCGTCGAGCGCATGCGCGGCAATGTAGACCAGCGACTTCACGTGCTCGTCGTTCCCGGCTTCACTAATGATCGCGCCAGCATAGCTGTGGCCGACGAGTACGCACGGACCATCGAGGCTATCAAGCACGCGTTTCGTGGCAGTCACGTCGTCGTTGAACGACGTCAGAGGTTGCTGCACCAGTGTTACGTGGTAGCCGTCCTTCGTCAGAATGTCGTAGACAGGACGCCAACCTGCGGCGTCGGCGAATGCGCCATGAACCACCACGATGTCCTTCACCTGCGCGGCAAAAGCGGGCGCGGCGGCAGTGGTAAGCAGGCAAAGTGCGGCGGCGGCCTGCGCCGCTGCAGATCGTAACGTGAGAAAACGCATGGTCAATCCTTGAGTAAGGAACATGTCTAAAGTAATTAGGATTATTGAATGAATAGAAACGAAAATCGCTCTAGTCGTCGTAGTTAAAGGCCGACATGGCCCGACCGCGCTAGCCGGGAATGGGGCAGATCATCGGCACCAGCGGCCACAGTGGACCGACATGATGCGTCAGAACTGAGGCGCCACACCGTCCTTTTCGACGAACAGCACGTGCGCGTCATAAACACCGCTCGCATCCGGTGTCACCACGAGGAACACCTTCTTCCCTGTCGTCAGATCCGTTCTGCTCGCCGGAACCGGCGTCACGACGGGCACGTTCTCCGGCACCGTCACCGTGCTGGAACCGCCCTTGTATGACAGATTCAGCTCACGGCCGCGGGTGCCGGTGACAACCGACACCACGTTTGCATTTGTCATCGTGCTGTCGGGACCGAAGTCATAGGCGAAATGCCCTTCTGCCGTACCGCGTGCTGCCTCGGGAAAGACGATCATCGAAGTGGCCGTCAATCTTCCATCGCTGCCCGTAATCGCTGGCGTCCCCACGTACGAACCGATTTTGGCATCGGACAGCCTTGCGGGCTTGAGAGCCGAGACTCCGACGTCCGACTTGACATCGATCGATACGGTGTCGCCGCTCTTCCGGTGTACGGTCAGCAATTCGCCTTTGAACGACACGATATCGCCGCGAATCCGTTCCGGTTTGACGTCGGGTGTTTGCGCGAAAGACGCGCTCGAAAATGCAATGGCAGCGAACAAAGCGCCTAGTTTGTAATGAATCGACACGAACTACTCCATCTCTATGAACGGGATTGAATCAGGACGCCACACGCTGGCGGACACCGCGGTTGCTGGAGACGGTCTCCAGCGGCAGGACTCGTGTGCTGCCGGGGCGCATACGGCTCACGCCAGCAGGTTCTTCATGCCAAGGACGTCGGTCGGCTCGATCGAAGGGGGGCTTGCCAGCATCTCGTCGGCGCAGGCCATCAGGGCGCTGGCAATGCTGCCGTTCAGGTGTGCCTGGCGATCCTCTTTACTCGCAAAAGCGTCGAATACGCCGAACGTCGTCGGCGACAGCCTGAGGGCGAACCAGATTGGTGTGGTCGACTCCCGATTGGCCATCTCAAGCCCATCGATGAGGAAGTCTGCTACAGCCTGCTCCTTTCCCGGTTTGGCTTCGAGTCGGACAAACAAGGCGTGCTTGATCATCTTTGTTCTCCAGTGCTCCGCATGAGAGGTTCATGCGGTGATCGACACTGTACAAACGGAACGCGCCGGAGAATACTGTCCCGATCGACAATTTTGGTATCAATTCTGCCATGCGAATTTATGTTCTCGCGCTCGAGGGGGTGTTCGATACGGGCCTCACCACCGTGCTCGACAGCTTGACGATGGCCAACAGCCTTGCGCGCACGACAGGGGTGGCCACGGCGGGCTTCGACATCACCGTGGTGGGAATGCGGCCCCAGGTACGGACCGAGCTGGGGATGCAAGTGCCCGTGCGCGAGGTGCCCGACGTGCCTGCGCCGGATTGGGTCGTCTTGCCCGCGCTCAACCGCACGACGCCCGAGGCTCTTGTGCCTGCGCTCGGCCGGGACGATGTGGTCGATGCGCTTGGTGCTTTGCGCTCGTGGCGAAGCGGCGGCGCGCGCGTTGCAGCCGCATGTACGGGTACATTCGTGCTGGCTGAAAGCGGCTTGCTCGACGGTTACGATGCCACGACCACGTGGTGGCTTTCGCCGCTATTCCGGCAGCGCTACCCGAACGTGCACCTCGACGCGCACCGGATTGTCGTTCCCAGCGGCGGTGCCATAACGGCAGGGGCGGCTCTGAGCCACCTCGACCTTGCGCTCTGGTTGATCCGCAACCACAGCCCTGAGCTTGCGGCGCTCGTTGCAAGGTATCTCGTATTCGACTCGCGACTATCGCAGTCTGCCTATGCGATCTCCGATCAGCTCTCACACTCGGATGTGCTCGTCGAGCGGTTCGACCGCTGGGTGCGCCAACACCTCTGCACGGCAATCTCACTCGACGTCGTGGCCGATGAACTGGCGACCAGCAAGCGGACGTTGACGCGGCGTCTGAACGCGGTGCTCGGTAAAACGCCCGTCGAGTACATTCAGGATCTGCGGATCGAGCGCGCCGTCCATCTGCTCAGGACCAGCGAACTCACCGTCGAGCGCATTGCTGAGCAGGTTGGGTATGCGGACGGCCACACTTTGCGAACGTTGCTGCGGCGGCGGATAGGTAAGGGTGTACGTGAGTTGCGGGCGTCGTGAGTCGCCGTGGTCATGCATGGTCGCGTTTGCGCCTGGGAAAGACTGTTTTGTGCGAGTGGAACAAGTCGATCGCAGTTCGATGATTCCTGGACCCTTGCTCGCCCGATGTCATCCCTTATGCGCGAATGCGAGCACGATCGCGTTGCCTAGTTCGTCCGCGATGCTGGCCGGTGCGCCCGGTACCGAGAACATCGTGAACTCGACATCGGGCAGTGCCGGCAGGCCGGCATCCGGCGCGACCGCACGCAAGCCGTGCACGAGTTGCGTATGTACGACCGGCGTCACCGCAAAGCCAGCCTGCGCGGCGGCGCACAGGCCGGCGCCGCTCGAGCACACCAGGGCGATCCGGTACTCGAGGCCGGCGCGGGCGAGGGCGGAAAGGGCGGCCTCGCGATACGGACAGGGTTCCGGAAACAACGCGAGCGGCACCGGCGCGCCGGACGTAAGCGAAGCCCACGCTGCGCCAGCCCACACGAGCGGCTCTCGCCATAGCACGCGTCCGGGGCGTGAATCGTGGCAGCGTCCGCCGATCACCACGTCGAATTCGCCCCGGTCCATCGACTGCAGCAGTTCGGCAGGAATGCCGACCCTGACGCTGAAGGCAATGCGCGGATAGCGGACCGCGAACGCCTGCATGACATTCATCAGCCTGACGTTGGCGAGGTCTTCGGACAGGCCAACCCGGATCGCACCTTCGCTGGGCCCGCGAAGCAGTTGCGCATGTGCGTCATGGTTCAGCGCGAGGATGGCGCGCGCGTAGCCCAGCAGAAGTTCACCGTCCGGCGTGAGCGTCACTGAGCGCGTGGTGCGCACGAGCAGGTCGCGGCCGGTCTGTTTTTCCAGACGTCGCAGATGCGCGCTTACCGCGGATTGCGTCAGATTGAGACGCGCGGCGGCGTGCGTGAACCCCCCTTCCTGGACGACGGCCACGAAAGAGCGCAGCAGAACGGTATCGAACATGGTCCTTCCAATACAGTGCGAATTGAACTGAATAAGGCTGAGATACTTCGTTTATATTTTAAATCGAAATATGTTGTGATGGCGGTAGTCAACTCACTAGGAGTATTGCCATGCCGACCTTGCTGCATATCGAATCGTCGCCACGCAAGACGCGATCTGCTTCCCTCGACGTTGCACGGGCCTATCTGGAGGCTTATCGCAGCGCTCATCCAGATCATCCGATCGACGTGCTCGACCTGTGGTCGATTGACTTGCCGGAATTCGACGGCGATGCGCTCGATGCGAAATATGCGGACCTGAGCGGCACTCCGCTCAGCGAAGCCCAGCAGCAGGCGTGGGCGGACATCCGGCGCCTCGCGCAGCGGCTGCACGACGCGGATACGTTGTTGCTCTCCGTGCCACTATGGAATTTTTCTATTCCGTACAAGCTGAAGCATTTCATCGACGTCGTGTCGCAGCGAGACATCCTGTTCTCGTTCGATGAACGTGGGCTCCAGGGCCTGCTGAAAGACAAGAAGGCGGTGGTGATCTATGCCAGAGGCCTCGACTATTCGATCGACTCGAGCACACCGGCCCATTCGTTCGATTTTCAGCGGCCCTATATCGAAGCGTGGCTGCGATCCGTCGGCATCACCAACGTCGAATCGGTTGTCGTCGAGAAAACGCTGCTTGGACCCGAAGTGGATCACGCGGCGAGACAGGCTGCACGCGAGCGGGCTGTGGCGTTGGTGGGGGCGGCTTCTGTTTCGGCTGGTAGATGAATTGTCCGAAGCTAATAGCGCGTGGGTCAGGGCATCAAATTAAAGGCCCACGTTTTGCCGGATGTTTCCGGTCAAGAAAAAGAACTGTATGCATAAAAAAGCGCACCTCTGAGAACGTGCGCCGCGACAAAAGAAGGGCAGGGTAGGAGGATCGACCCTTCATGCCGCAAAAGAAGGGCAAACGCAATTCACCCCGTGTGCTGTCTGTAGAAGAACGGCGACGAGGTTCATCTGGCAAGTCGTCAATGGCCGTCTACAGCCTAGTCCGCCTTCACGCCTTCAACCTGAATCTGCAAGCGAGTCAGCGTCCTGAATCCGTAATTTGTGCCCCAAGTCACGCCGTAGTCGGCGCGGTCGAATTGCGCGCTGGCTTCCGCACCACACACTTCGCGCTTGATCAGCGGGTTGATGAAGCACTTGAACGAATCAATCTTCAACGTCAGCGGTTTAGTAACCCCGTGAAATGTGAAGTCGCCCGATACTTCGATTGGTGTGTCGCCGTCGAAGCGCAGCGCACTACCTTTGAACGTCGCGGTCGGATACTTGCTGACATCGAAAAATTCATCCGATTTCACACGCGTATCGAGTTGCGCATTACCCGTGTCAATCGACGCAGTGTCAATCGACACGTCGATCATGCCAGTCTTTGCAGAGCGATCAAGTGTCACGACACCGCTGCTTTTCGTGAACTTGCCTCGCCACACCGAGATTCCGCCGAAATGGTCAGCTTCGAAACTTGGATAGGTGTGCCTCGGGTCAAGGTTATACGTGGTCGTGGCCGCCATCGCTGATCCCGCGATCAACGCGAGAACGCAAGGTGCAATCAGGTGCTTGTTCAAATCAGACTCCCTAAGTGTCGATGATGGGCTGCGGCGCGACTGGACCCAGCCACGCGGCGCCGCTTTCGTAACGCTAGCTAGCTCACGAACGGCGATGCAGAAAGTCGACGACAAGTCTTGTCGTCGCGGCCGGCTGTTCTTCCGTGATCCAGTGCCCGCAATCAGGGATGGTCACGTTTTCGACGTCATCGGCGGCACACCGCACTACCGCGCCGATCATGGGGCCGAATGTCGCTTCGCCACCCAAGGCCAGGACCGGCATCTGAAGCTTGCTCTGCGCGAGGAACCTCCTGTTGTCGGCCGCATCCTGGCTGAACGCCAGGAACTGGGCAAAGCTCGCTCGCATTGCACCGGGTTGCGCATAGAGTGACGCGTAATGCTGGCGCTTCGCTTCATCAAACCGCTTCGGGTTCCGGGAAAGTTCGTTCCAGAAGCGGTCGAGATAGATGCGCTCGCGGCCGGCGACGAGGCGCTCCATGTCCTGACCACCGAAGCCAAAGTGCCACATAGCCGGATCCTGTGTGATCTGATCCCAAGGTCCGACGCCGGGCAGCGGCGCATCGATCGCTACCCATCGGTTCACGCGCTCGGGGTGAGTGGCGGCAACTGCGAAGCCGACCATGATGCCGATGTCGTGCGTCACCAATTCGGCCGTATGCACACCCAGAGCGTCCAGGACGCCCACTACGTCTGCCGCCTGGTTCTTCTTGTCGTAGCCGCCGTCGGGCTTCGACGAGAGGCCCAATCCGCGCAGGTCGGGCACGACAATCATGTGGTCTTCGATGAGTGCGCTCGCCAGGTGCCCCCACATGTCGCCCGTTGTGCCGAAGCCGTGCAGCATGACGACGGCTGGACCATGACCGCCCACCCGCACATGGATGGATGTACCGTTGGTTTCGATCGTCCGCGTCTGCATCGCAGCCGGGAAGGGATAAATCCCATCTACGTGGGCATGCTCGTTCATCTGTGTACTCCGGATTTGCTTCTGATTTGGGGATTGGCGGTTAGCCTTTGTTCTCCAGGCCCGCGTGAGCGCTCATGCGGTGATCGACACTGTACAAACGTAACGCACCGGAAAATACTGTCTCAATCGACAATTTTGGTATCAATTCGGCCATGCGAATTTTCGTCCTCGCGCTCGAAGGGGGGCGATACGGGTCACTGGTGTGCTCGACAGCCTGGCGATGGCCAACAGCCGAGCGTGCGCAACGGGGGTGTCCACGGCGGGCTTCGACATCACAGCGGTGGGGATGTGAAAAGCGCGAGCGGATAGTTCTCGCGGGCCGAGCGGCTCTTCGCTCGCGAGCGCTATCGCGAAGGAAGCTGACATGAGGCTTCCGCTCATCGCACGGCAACTCAGAACTTCGATTAGCGGCGAACGGATCAGATCGGTCTGGAAGGCACGTCAATTGAGAACCGCTGCTCAGAACTTTTCTGCGTCTTGCTTTCGAACCTGGCGCGAGTTGCCGGACTTCGTGTCCTGCCGTGACGTATCAGGAATTCGGCGATTCTTCTCCTGTCTTCGTCGTTCGAGTCCGTTACGCATCTGGCCAGCAACGAATGCGCTGATCGTCACCACGAGGTAGATGACGACGAGATCGTGACGCCAGGCATCCAGGGCGAGCTGATGGGCAACCAGCTTCGGATCGGGGGCCGGGAGTATGAAGTTCCTTGTCTCGACGGTTCGCATCATCTGGATAAAGCCTCCTGCAGACAGCAGCGGCAAGAGGATGGCGAACGTAAGCAATGCGGGTTTCATGCGTTGCGCCAATGGATGATGGCGCAACCGGAACCACAATCCGAGGCATCCATGTACCCAGCCGGGGGCGAGCAGCGCAAGTTGCAGTCCCTGCGTGCCACTCGTGAGCAGCGTGATGACGACGCGCTCATAGTTTGGCTCAAAGCCGTAGAGCGTGGAGGCCAGCCGGGTCGTCACCGCGTGGCGGATGAGCAGCAGCGGCAGGCTGAGGCCTGCCCAGAGGCGGATCCATTCTGCCGGCCCTAGCGTCCATTGGCGGCGCGCGTAAATCGTATGCAACGCGAGCGAAAAGTGTAGTGATGCCGCACCGTACAGCACGAATGTGCCCGGAATGCTACGCCAGAGCCACAACGCCACCAGCAGACCGCGCCCGGCAAGTTCCAGTGACCAGATGGCAAGCGCGTGATTGATCAGATGGAGGAAGAGATAGGTCAGCAACACGATGCCTGACCCGAGCTGAAGACGGCGCAGAACGGATTGCACCCGAAACCTCAATTCGCGGATGTGCGGGACATGCCATCGACGCTACCCGTTTCGGATTGCGGCGAGCGTTGCGTGGCACACGGTGGGCAGGCACCCATGGCACCGGATATTTCCGCACGTCCGTTATGACGACGGCGTGACTGACCAGACGCGTTGGTCGCTGAGGACCGGCGCGGTGCGCAGTCATCCGGGTTCGCTGCGTACTGACTTACCGATTCGGCGAATCGCGACAACGCCGAAATTGAGCCGCATACGCTGTGGTATTCCTCGCGGCCGATTCTGCCATCGAGGATGACTGTCAATCCCGATTCACGGGCCAGGTCGATGATGTCCATTTCGATTCCCCATTTTGTGTGTCCTGCCTGCTAGACCGTACACATGCGCCGGATATTCCGCGCTAAACGGAAACCGATGAGGACAACGCGACCCTGCGGCCACGTTTACCAAGCGCAAACGGGGTTGCAGCAGCGCCGCGAAAGGTCAGCGGATGAGTTGGCGCCAGCAACAGGAGTTCATGTTTTGGGAATAGAACGGACGACATAGCAGTCTAGTGCTTGAACCCAGCCGGAGGAGGTCCACTGGGTGATTCGGCGGTCTATACCTTCTGAACCCCCAATCGAGAGCACATCATGTCATCAGATACTCCTTCCGATCCGTCGCGCCGCAGCGCATTGAAATGCCTCGCCTACGGTGGCGCCGGCACCCTGTTCGTCCTGGCCGGCGGTATTCTCACACCAATTGAATTAGCGCTCGCCGCCGGTACGGCTGACAAGTCGGCACCTTCAGGCGTGCCCCTGTTCCTTCAGATCAGTGACACGCATATCGGCTTCAACAAGGAAGCCAATCCGGATGTCGCTGGTACGCTCAAGGAGACGATTGACTTCGTCAACGCGATGCCCGTCAAGCCGGCACTGACGATACACACGGGCGACATCACCCATCTCTCGAAGGCAGCGGAATTCGACCTCGCTGCCCAATTGCTGTCGGGGCTGAATATCACCGAACTGCACACCGTGCCCGGAGAACACGATGTGACAGACGGGCCTGGAACCGAATACTTCCAGCGCTTCGGCAAGGCCTCGGACAACAAGGGGTACTACAGCTTCGACCACAACGGCGTGCACTTCATCGGGCTCGTCAATGTGATGCATTTCAAGCCGAATGGTCTGGGGAGTCTTGGCGACGACCAGCTTGAATGGTTGGAAAAAGATCTGAAGGGGCGCTCGTCCAGCACGCCGATTGTTGTCTTCGCACACATGCCGATGTGGACGATTTACGAACCGTGGGGATGGGGCACGGGCGACGCCGGCCGGGCGATGGACTACCTGAAGCGGTTCGGCTCGGTCACCGTACTGAATGGACATATCCATCAGATCGTGTCCAAGGTGGAGGGGAATATCACTTTTCATACCGCGCGCTCGACCGCCTATCCGCAACCGACGGCGGGGAATGGCCCTGGGCCTATGCCGCTCAAGGTGGCGAGCGATCAGCTTGCCAGCATGCTTGGCGTGACCAGCATCAAGATCTCGCGTCACCCGCTCAAGGCCACGCTTTCCGACTCGACGCTCGTCTGATTGCAATCACCACCTACTTATCAAGCAAGGAACCGGATCATGCTATCTGCCATCTTTCGTCGTACGCTGGTTGTCTCTGTTGGAATCGGGATGATCGTGGCGGCATTAACTTCAGGGATGACTGTCGCGCAGGCGCAAGACGTCAATGCTGTGCTTATCAAGAATTTTATGTTTTCACCGATGTCTACCACGATTAAAGCGGGTTCGACGGTGACCTGGAAAAATCTGGACGGCGAACCGCATACCGTGGTTAGCGACTCCGGCCTGTTTCGCTCCGCCGCGCTGGATCAGAACGACACCTATCAGTTCAAGTTCGACAAGCCGGGTGTCTATAACGTGTTTTGCGGCATACATCCGAACATGAAGGAAGTCATCACTGTGCAATAGATGTGATCTGATCGACTTTGACCGGTTCGAACTCGCGTAATTCTGGAGTTCGATCTGGTCAAGCCATGAACGTGGGTCGACTCTATGGTAGCGATGGCTTTTCTACGCGCAGTCCAACTAACGTGACCCGCAGACCAGGCTGTTCGAGATTGTTTTGCATTTGGAGCGATGCATGGTGACGCTGCGCAATTTTTAGCGCAATCGCCAGCCCGAGACCGCTGCCTTGCTCCTTGGTACCTGCGCTGCGAAAAAAACGATCGAATACACGTTCCCGTTCCCCGTCTGGTATGCCCGGGCCGCTGTCGGATACGCAAACACTGATCGTCCCGGCTTCGCGCGTGAGAATGACATCGACTTTACCGCCGCGCGGTGTATAGCGAATCGCATTGTCGATCAGGTTGCTCAGCAACACTTCGATGCCAGCGGGTTCCACACTAGCCTTGTAGGTGTCATCCGCCTGCGCGGTTGAAACACACACGAGGCCGAGATCGATCTGCTTTTCCTCCGCGAGCAGCGAGAAATCGGCGACTACACGCTCGCACAGCCGGCGCAGGCTTACTGACTGGAAATGGGCGCCTATCTGCGCTTCTTCGCGGGCGAGCGTGAGCAACTGGTGCACAAGATGGATGAGTCGATTGAGGCGACCTTCGATGCGTTCGAACGTCGTCTTGTTTCCAATCAGTGATCCATCGCGCTCAGCGGACTGCAATTGAAGTTTCAAAGCGGCCAGCGGTGATCGCAGTTCATGCGCGGCATCCGCGACAAACGTCCGTTGCGTTTGTGACGCTACGTCCAGTCGATGCAGCAGATCATTCAATGCATTGACGAGTGGCCTGATTTCGAGGGGTGTAGCTGCGTCGAGGTGCAGCGGTTCGAGAGAATCGAAAGATCGTGTAGTCAACGCGCGGGAGATTTCCGCTAGCGGGGCAAGCCCTCGCCCAACAACGATAAGAACGATCGCGATGATGACCGGGAAGAACAGTGCTAGCGGCGCCAGTGTGCGTAATGCAAGGCGAAGTGCGAGATTCTCGCGCACGGAGATGGGTTGCGCGATCTGTATGAAGCGAGTGCCCTGCTGAACGCCGTATACGCGCCAGTGGTACTCGTCGTGTTCGATTGTGCGCAGACCCGCCGGGAAGCGTGCAAGATCAATTCCACCCAGCGATCTGTAGACGCTCCCACCTGCCTGATCCCAGACTTCGATGAAAAGACGATCCTCCGACAAACCTTCGAAATCAGGCTTGCTTTGCAGGACAGTATCGGTGGTGGTGCTGATGTTTGCGGGGAGCGATTCGGCGACCGTGCGTAGCTCGAAATCAAATAGCTCGCTGGCTTCTTCACGCGCGGTGTGGAAGATGCCATAGCCGGCCGTCAACGCCGAGACTGCGAGGCCTGCGATCAGCCATCCCAGCAGCCAGCGCCGGATCGACGTCATTCGCATTGCTTGAGCCGGTAACCGACACCACGCACGGTCGCTATCTGGTCAGAACCGATCTTGCGCCGCAGACCATGTACATGCACTTCGATCGCGTTGCTGGCGTTTTCTTCGCCCCATCCGTACAACTTGTCTTCGAGTCCCGAATGGGCACGGGGCCCGCTTGCGACAGGCTCGCCGATCATCTCGTCATCTTCTACCAGCAACAGGTGCATGGTGCGATTTCTCCCGAATGACTGGATTGTCGCGGCCTGTTGCTTATCAAAGGCTTAAGAGGAGGAACCTGACGCTGACCTCAAACCTTGCCACTCATCCGATCCATCAACGCGAGCAAATCCGCGAGTGTCTTTTTACACTTGACCTGGTTGGGTGAATTTTCGCGAAGGGCCTCGAGCGCGTCGTCGATTGACTTGTCGAGTTTGTGCCAGTCTGCGGCGGCGCGAGGCTTCAGTCCCGCTTCGGCCTCGTCCCACGACGTTTCCAGGTCCTTGATCCGCTTTTTTGCGCCCGCGAGGTCATTAGCGTCGACCAGCTTCGAGGTGTCGACAACGATCACGCGGAACTTCGAAAGATCACCGAGCTTCGATGCCTCTGTGGCAGCGTTTGCCGACGAGATGGGCGACAAAGCGGCAACCCACAGCGGCGCATGCATGTCCGATGTGTGACTGGCCGCGACGGCTGTGGCTGTTACAAGCAAGAGTGCGGAATTGACGATGGCACGCTTCATTGTTGATCCTCCGGTTGAAAGATGACGGTGAACGGGTAAAAGAGGGGCGTGCAACTAGGTACTGCTAATCCTGCTTTGCCGGACTCTCGCGGCGGTATGCAGGAATACCAGGACGACAATGACGGAGAGAAAGGCAATGCTGGTGACGACCGTACCCAATCCAAGTCCGCCATACTCAGTTGCCTGGGATAGAAGATCGCCGAGTGACGCGCCAAATGGCCGGGTCAGAATGTAGGCAAGCCAGAAGATCAGCACGCGATCGGCGCCGAGGTAGGCCGCAACTCCCATCATGACAAGCATGACGCCGAATATGACGACGCCGAGACTGAAACCGAGCCCTAACGCTTCGGTCGCAAGGTCTCCAGCTGCTGTGCCCAGTGCAAACGTGACGAGGATCGCAGTCCAGTAAAAGAGTTCGCGATGACGGGTGACGATCGTGTGAATGGAGAGGGTCTTTTCTCGGTAGTACCAGGTCCCGAAAATAACGCTGAGTAGTACCGCGAATGCGGCCGTACTCGTGTAAAGGCTTACTCCAAGAACATCAGTGAGCACGTCCGTCAGTTGCGTGCCGACCACGCTTACCAGCACGACAGTTAGCCAGTAGATCCACGGCACATAGGTTCGTGTGCTCAACTGTGTAACGAGCGAGGCAGCGAGCATGGAAAGCGTGATTGCTATCGTCAACGTGGCGCCCAGGCCGACATGGACAGCGAGGTAATCGGCACCTGTTTCGCCGACCGTGGTGGACAAGATCTTGATTGTCCAGAAAGCGATCGTGACCTCCGGAACCTTGTTTTGCATCGGTGCGACGTGTCGATGTGACATTCCTTCCCCCCATTTTTTCACGATACCCGGCTCGGTAATCGAGGTGCAGATAAGAACTTCAGGCTGCACTATGAGGGCGCATTGCTTATCGAATGCTTAGGTGATTACAGAATGCTTTGTTCTTCTTTCAAACACGCCAATTTGCTGTCGCGCGACCTTTTGAAAAGATCGATATTTTCCTTATGCAATGCTTAAGAGGCCGAGAGTCAATGCAAGCGGGGGAGCAGGTCAAAGAGGGAAGTAGCAGCCAACTGTTCGCGCATCACTAAGGTAATCAGCCCGGGGATGGCCTTGCATGGCGAGGCTGTACACTTTATCGATGGGGATAGGCGATCACGTCACTATCGACGCTTAGCCGGACGCGCTCACCAACGTTTGGAGACCGGTGCCCCGGCACTCTTGCGCGAATGATAGATTGCGCGGCGCTGGATAGTTGAAGGCAGATATCCGCGTCCCTTCCGTTGTAGGTGACGCTTGTTACCAGCGCGTCCTGAACAGTGCTGTGGTCCGCCGCCGTCTCGTACGCGGACAGAAGATGGATCTGTTCGGGCCGTATCATGACGTCGACGCTGCCATCGGGAACAGGCGCGACGAGTTGCAGCGCTCCGAGCGGGCACATCGCGACGCCGTTCTCCGCGATGCCGGGCAGCAATACCGCATCGCCGATGAATGCGGCGAGTTCACGGGTCGCAGGTCGCCGATAGAGTGTTTGAGGTGCAGCACGTTGGATGAGTTTGCCCTCCCACAGCACGGCCACTTCATGTCCTAGCGACAGTGCTTCCGCCTGATCGTGCGTGACCAGTATCGCCGTTGCGCCCGTTGCCGCGAGGGCCTCGGCGACGGCTTCTCGTGTTTCGAGCCGCAGCGCGGCGTCCAGCGACGAGAACGGCTCGTCCAGCAGCACGAGCGAAGGGGAAGGCGCAAGCGCACGCGCGAGTGCCACACGCTGTTGCTGACCGCCCGACAACTGTTGTGGCATGCGCTGCGCGTAGTCATCGGACAGACCCACCAGCCTCAGGAGTTCCGCGACACGATGACGTGCGCGTCGCTGTGTGCGTGGCAGCCCAAACACAATGTTCTCTGTCACCGAAAGATGCGGGAAGAGCGCGCCTTCCTGAGGCACGTAGCCGATCCGCCGTTGCTCGGTCGGTACATGCAGGTTGTCGTCCACGACGCGTTTGCCGTCGATTTCGATCGTACCGGCGTCGGCGCGATCGAAGCCGCACAACACCCGCAGCAATGTAGTCTTGCCGCCCCCCGATGGACCGAGCAACGCGAGCAACGTCCCCGGTTGGACGGCGAGATCGACGTCGTGCAGTACGGCACAACCGTTGAAGGCTTTGCGCAGCCCGCTGATTCGGAGTTCGCTCATTTGGAAATCAAAGGGGATTCGGAGGCGCGCGCGGTCAGGGCCGATCGTCCCAGCAAGACGAACAGCACGCCCGATGCGCACAGCGAAATCGCCGTCATGAGTGCCGCATAGGGCGCGGCCGCGGCGAATGCGAGCGTCGATGTGTCGGACCAGACTTGCGTGGCGAGCGTATGGGTATCGATGGGGGACAGCAGTAATGTTGCGTTGAGTTCCGTCACGACCGAGATGAACACCATCGTGGCCGCCGCGCCAAGGCCAGGCGCGGCCAACGGCAGGAGCACGCGCACGAAGGTTTGCATCGCATTGAGACCGAGCGCGCGCGCCGTGTCTTCGAGGCGCGGCTGCGCCTGCATCAGTGCGGCCCGCACGCTGACGAGCGCGAGCGGCATGAAGAGGATTGCGTACGCCACGATCAGCAGCATCATGCCTTGATAGAGCGGCCGCAATGCATGCACGGCGAGCGAGACGATTGCCAGCGCGACCACGAGGCCGGGAACGCCTTGCGCGAGAAACACCGTGCGCTCGAACACCGTTGCGAGCCGCGCCGGGTAACGCGCGAGCAGAAATGCGAGCGGCAGCACGAGCAGCGTTGTGAGCATCGCTGCAGCGAGACCGAACCCGACGGACGATAACGTCGCGTTGAACAGCAGTTCCGGAGAGACTTCGGCGGGCGTTATGGCGGCTACGCCTTCCTGTGTCAGCCAGTAGCCGATCATGCCGAGCGGCACGCCAAGCGTGACGATGCCCAGCGCAGCGAAACCCGCCAGCACGAGCCAGCGCCAGCCACCCAGTTCGTAACGCAGCGCCGCCCGCCTCGCGCCGCGATCGACGCGTTCATAGCGTGCGCTGCCACGCACGCGAAACTCGAACGCAAGACAGACGAGACACAGCAGGATCAGCAGACACGCAAGCAGCGAAGCGCCGCTGTTGTCGAAACTGGTGCGATATTCCGCGTAGATTTCGGTGGTGAAGGTGCGAAAACGCAGCATCTGGAACGCGCCGAACTCCGACAGCACGCCGAGTGCGACCAGCAGCATCCCACCGAGCAGCGCAGGTCGCAATTGCGGCAGCACGACGCGCGCAAAGGTCGCCCAGCGTCCGCAGCCGAGCGCGCGAGCGCTTTCCTCGAGCGCGGGGTCCATGCCGCGCAACGCGGCCGCGACGGGCAGATACACGAGCGGAAAATACGATGACGTGATGACGAGCAGCGCGCCCGCGAAGTCCTGCAGATCGAGGCTGATCGACACCCACGCGTAGCTCGTGACGAAGGCGGGCATTGCGAGCGGCGCCGCGCTGGCGACAGCCCACAGGCGACGGCCCGGCACATCCGTGCGTTCGACGAACCACGCGGCCGCCGTACCGATGACAGCCGACGCCAGCGTCGCGCTGACCGTGATCAGCAGTGTATTGCCGAGCAACTCGCCGAGGAGCGGGCGGAACACGAGTTCCGCTGCATCGCTGAAGCCGACGGTCGTTGCGCGGTAGAACGTGAACGCGAGCGGCAGCAGCACCAGCAGCGCACTGACGGCAGCGCCCGCCAGCAGACCGCGGGGCGCGCGCTTGCCGTCGCGCGCGCGGACATCGGCAGAAACCTGGATCGCTGCGACAGCTTCGCCGATGTCGGTCACCTCGCTCACCTGTCGTTCCTTTACAGCAGGCCGGCCTGGCGCAGCAGCTTGCCCGCTTGGCTGTCGTCGCCGAGTTGTTCGAGTGTGAGAGACGGCGGCTGCAATTCGTTGAATGGCTTGAGCAGCGGATCGGGTGCGACGCCGGCATGCAGCGGATATTCATAGCTGACGTGGCTGTTTGCCATCAGCGTCTGGGCACGCTCGCTCACCAGATACTTCAGGAACTGCTGCGCGCCGTCGGCGTTGTGCGCGGTCTTCATGATCGCGGCACCCGACACGTTCACGAGTCCACCAACGTCGCCATTGGTGTAGTGATAGATCGCACTACGCGTCGACTTGTCACCCAACTGGGTATGAAGACGCGCCCAGTAGTAGTTGTTGATCACGCCCGTGACGACGCCGCCACGATTCACGGCGGCCACGACACCTTCGTCGTCGTCGAAAATCTGCGCGTTGGCCTTGAGGCCCTTGAGCCATTGCAGCGTTTGCGCTTCGCCCTTCAACGCGAGCACGGCGCTTACCAGCGGCAGAAAATCCGCGTCGCTGGGCGCGATGCCGACCTTGCCTTTCCACTCGGGCTTCGCCAGATCGAAGATCGACGTGGGCAGTTGCGAAGGCTGGATCTTCGCCGTGTTGTACGCGAGCACGCTTTCGCGAGCGGTCACGCCGACCCATTGTCCCGTCGGCGAACTGTAGCGCGTGGGAATGGTGCCGATGGTGGCGGGATCGACCTTGCTCAGCAGGCCCTTTTCTTCGAGCAGCATCAGTTCGGGCGAGTTCTCGGTGAAGTACACATCGGCGGGTGATGCTGAACCTTCGGCGACCAGTTGCGCAGCGAGTGCCGGGCCTTCGCCATTGCGGACCTTCACTGAAATGCCCGACTGCTTTTCGAAGTCTTTGGCGAGCATGTTCATGACCTGCTCGTGTTGCGCGCTGTACACCGTAATCGATGCGGCGTACGCGCCTGTAGCACCTGTAGTGGCGGCGATCGACAGCGACAGGGCCGTCACGCGCGCCGCGTGACGCATTGCTCCAATCCAGGAACGGTTCATAAACTCAACCTCTTCTTCTTGACGTTATTGAATGGCCGCTTGAGCGCGCTTTGCGCCTACATACGGCACTTATGCTTCGAACAGTCCTGCCCCGACATACGAACCTTCGCGCGCGCCCGGCGGCACGGCGAAGATCGCGCTGCCGATGTGCGTCGTGAACTGGTTCATCACGTCGAACTTCGAGAGCTTCTCGTTGATCGGAATGAAGCCTGTGCGCGGGTCCGCCTGATGCGCGATAAAGATGAGACCCGCGTCATATTCCGTTTCCTGGCGCCACGGCGGCCAGCGTTCGATATAGAAGTTCGTGCCGTCGTTGTACGAATACGAACGACGCAGGATCTGCGCGCCCGCATTGTTCGCCTGATTCGAAAGGCGCACGTGCGAATTGTCGGGAATGATGGGGTTGCCGTCCTTGTCCGCGGCCTTGAGGTCGACTGCATCGAACTCGTTTTTCTGGCCGATCGGCGCGCCGCTGTATTTGTGCCGTCCGAAAACCTGTTCCTGGAAGCCGAGTTCCATCTGGTCCCAGTGTTCGAGCGTGATGCGGATGCGGCGCACGACCGTATAGGTGCCGCCTTGCATCCACGGCGCGTCGGCGGCACTGGCCCAGACGAACTGGTTCATCAGCGGCGGTTTCGCCGTCGACGGATTGTTGGTGCCGTCCTTGAAGCCCATCAGATTGCGCGGCGTCTGACCTTTCGGACCCGACAGGAAGCCCGCCTGACCCCAGCGCATCTGGATCGCGCCGTAACCCATGCGCGCGAGTTGCCGCACGGCATGGAACGCGACCTGCGCATCGTTCGCGCACGCCTGCACGAACAGGTCGCCGCCCGTCTTCTCGGCGATCAGCTGGTCGCCGTTGAATCGCGGCAGATCGACGAGCGCGGCAGGGCGTTTGCTCGCGAGGCCATAGCGGTCCTTGCCGTCGCGCGACGTGAACAGACCCGGGCCGAAGCCGAACGTGATGGTCAACGACGACGCGCCGAGGCCGAGTACATCGGCGGAATCGGCGGCGGGTTTGTCGTCGGCTGTCTCGAGCGAGCCGGCGGGCTTGCCTTGCGTCATGCGCGCGGCGGCCTGGGTCCACTCGCGCAGCAGCGCGATGACCTCTTCGCGCTTGTCGGTTTTCAGATCGAAAGCCGCGACGTAGCTATGACTCTGCTGCGGCGTCACGACGCCGCCTTGATGCGCGCCGTAGAACAGTTCGATCTGGCGTTGCACGTCGTCGGCGTGGGTGCGCGTCAACTCGGCATGCGTAACGCCCGACGTGGCGAGTCCGGCGCCCGCCGCGACGGCGGCTCCGCCGGCTTTCAAAAAGCCGCGCCGGCCAGGCCGCGACGGTGGGGATTGATCGTTCGTCATGATGCTGCCTCTTGCTGCTTGTCTGTTGCCGTCACTTCGCGATCACCAGCGTGTTCACGTCATCCTGTACATAGTAGAAGCCATCGCCCTCGGGCGTCATCGCGATGCCGAACAGGTCGCCGTTGCCAGGCGGTGTCTGCGCCTTGTCGGTATCGATCCAGCGCGCGTAGAGCTGCTTGCCCGTGGCGGGGACAATCTCGACGACCTGTCCGTTGAGTGCATTCGTCACCAGCAGATGGCCGTTGGGCGCCGTCACCATCGCGAGCGGGCGATGCAGCAGGCCATCGGCCGTGAGCTGCCGTCCGACACCCGCGCTGGTATCGCGCGTCATCGGCTCGTCGATCTCGTTGACGCGGTTGCCGATTGCGTCCGACACGTACAGCAGCTTTTGATCCGCGGACAGCGCGAGCCCCGTCGGTCCAACGAGGAACACGCCCTTGTCGGCCTGCGCGCCGAAGCCGCTGCCCACCACCGTTTCCTTCTTCACGACGGGCGGCTTGCCTTGCGGAATATCGAGGTCGAGGCGCAGCACGGTCGCCTGCTTGAACACGGGCGGCTCGCCATCCGCGCCGCCGACGCCGAAGCCCGCCATGCTGATGAACAACGTCGCGCTCGTACCGTTGTCGACGACGGCCATGTTGCCCCATGGATCGTTGATGTTCGGGCTGGAGATGGTCGAGGTCACTTTGCCCTGCGAGTCGAGCACGACCAGACAGCCGGCGCCTTTGGTGCCCGTGGTGCCGTCATTACTCGGTGTGCTGCCGACGATCACCCAGCCGGACTTCAGCATGGTCATTGCAGTCGAGAGACCAACGCCGCCGGGACAATCTTTCAGATCGCGCGGAATCTGCGCGAATAGTGTCATCTGCTTCGTGTCGGGGTGATAGTTGACGATCGTACTACCCGTACCTTGCAGATTTGCCGAGTTGTTGAAGTTGTCGACCAGTACGTCGCCCTGTTTCACCGAACCCGCCGAGACCGGCGCGACGACGATCGCGTAAGGATTCTGATCGCCGTTATCGGGCACAGTGTTGACGAGCGTCGTATTGCGATGCAGGGTTTCGAGAAACCCTTGGGGTTCGGCTTGAGCGGTGCACGTGGCGATGAGCGCCAGCATGCCCGCAACGTATGCGGCCTTTGTGCGGACTCGCCTCGCAAGTTCACGCGAAAGCCGGGCCTTCCTTGTATTCATATTTGCGCTCACAGCCTGTTTTGCCGTCATGATGGGGTTGCTTCAATAGGGTCGAAAGATGTTCTGTGAGATCGGCGCTCAGAACGTGATGTTGGTTCGCACGCCCACCACGAATGTGTTGCGTAGCGGTTGAGTCGGATCGTTAGGATTCTGGCCGGCGCCTGCATTGAACGTGTACTGCGCGTCGGCCTGTATTTGCCACCAGGGCGCAGCCTGATAGATGTAGGTTGCTTCCAGCGCTGTTTCGCTTGTGCGCACACCGTACGGACCGCCCGAGAAATCGCGGTTGTCGAGATCGAGATCGTGCACGTGGTTGCCCACCTTGATGTAAGTGACGGCGAGGCCGACGCTGTCATCGTCGCGACCCTTGAACGGTGCTTTCAGCACGACGCCCAGATTCGCCGAAAGGCTGACCAGGTTGCGATCGCCCGGAGCGCCCATCACGCGTGCGAAGACGCCCACGCTGCGCGGCTCGTCGGGATTGGGGCGCCACACCATCTGGTCGGCGACTGCGTAGATGCTGTAGTCGCCGTGATGGGACTGCGGAATGCCCGTCGTCGCCGGATTCGCGAGCGACAGGCCAGTGTTGTCGAAGCGCTGGTCATCAAAGCGGTTGCTGTTGTACCAGACACCGATCTTGTACGTACCCGGCAGCTTGTTGCTGTCCATGCCCGTCATTTCGCCATCGGCAGGCTGGTTGATTGCGTACTGCAGTTCGCCGATCCACAACGCGCCGTTGTGCAGGTTGAAGTTGGTGCCATGAATGTTGTCGGGATTGTTGCCCAGCGGGTCGCCTGAGTAGACGCCGGCGAGCGCCGTTAGAGAGGGCGTGATCTGCCCGCGCACGCGCACCCCCAACCCGGATAGCGGATAGGCAGGACCGCCCGACGGCATGTCGTACGACGGCAGGGCAGGCCAGCCAAACATCGTGTTGATGAAGGTTGCCGCGTACTGGCTGGTCATGAATTCCTGGTCGATACTTTGCTGACCGATCTTCACATCGAGGCGCTTGTCGAGGAATGACTGCTGGTACCACAACTCCCATAGACGCGTCGTCGCTTCAGCTTCGATGCCGCTTGCCGTATTCAGCGTGCCGAGCCGGTCTGCGCTCAGATTCCGGCCGTGAATCTGCAGTGCGCTGACATTGAACAAGCCGCCCGGTAGCCCGAACGCCTTTTGCGTGTCCACCTGCACGGTTGCCGTGGTGAGACCGTCGTAGGCCCCTCCGCGCGACAGGCCACCGCGCAGGTTCGCGAGATATTCGCTCGTTTCCGTCAACTGAAAGGTCACACCGTACTTTCCGAGCCACGGTCGTAACCCGCCGATGTCGCCGAGCATGGTTTCGCGTGTCCAGAAACCGGTCCATTGTCCCGTCGGCTTCGCCTGGATGCCGAGGTCGGCCTCAGGCGCTTCCGGTATGGCGTCAGGATTGGACTCCGCGTGGGCGGCCGATTGCGCGAAGAGCGGTGCGCATGCAAACAATGCAGCAATGGTCGCTTTGCGCAGCGACGCCCGCGACGCAATGAGCGGACCAGATCCGATTGATCGGATGAATTTCATCGAAAAGTCCTTTAGTTGTTCTATGGATGTGCCGCGCGATGCCGATGTGCGCGTGACGCTTATGACCATCCGACGAATACCGTCGCAATCCGTAAATGTTAGGTAGGCGGAGACAAATCGTCAATACAAATGAGAACGAGTGTCATTTGATTCCAGCAAGTTGAACGTGGGATTACGTAGTGCTTACGGTGAAAACGCAGTCAAGGTCTGAGAATGAAAATCAAAAGCGGCGTGCTAGGGGATAGCGTCGCACTGTCACACTGAAATGGCTTAACCACTCAAGCTCAGGGGACTTAAGCAATCGGATGAGAATCGCTTTTATTATCGCTTTCAATACCTTACGGACTGACAGCGTCGCGACTTCCAGGCATCTATGGGTCCGCTGAAGGTGAAGTCTACGAATTTCACGACGAGTATCACGGGGCTGATTCCATGACTCGTCCCACGGTCGAATGAATGCTTATCTGATCATGCTATCTACTGCGCTTATCGTTTTCCGCGAAGTCCTTGAAGCAGCGTTGATTGTCTCGATTGTGCTCGCAGCGACCAAGGGAGTTGCCCATCGAGGGTGGTGGGTGAGTGGCGGCCTGCTTGGCGGGATTGTCGGTGCCGGTCTCATCGCCGTTTTTGCAGATGCCATTTCTTCGTGGGCCTCCGGAATGGGTCAGGAAGTCTTCAATGCCTGCGTCATGTTTGTTGCAGTCGTTATGCTTGCATGGCACAGCGTGTGGATGGGCAAGCATAGTCGTGAAATGGCGAAGCAGATTGCCGCGGTCGGTAAGGCGGTCGCAGCCGGTAGTCGGCCGCTTACAGGTCTCGCCGTGGTCGTGGGAGTGGCCGTACTTCGCGAGGGATCAGAAACAGTTCTGTTTCTCTATGGCATTGCAGTCGGTGAGCCCGGTCAAACTCCCCAGATGGCCCTGGGTGCCCTGCTGGGCGTTGCCGGTGGCGTGGGCCTCGGCGCAGGCATGTATGCCGGACTGCTTCAGATCCCGCTGAAGCGCCTCTTTTCGGTGACCAACGCACTCATTGTTCTCCTTGCGGCAGGCATGGCCAGTCAGGGCATCGGTTACCTCGTATCAGCGGGGCTTTTACCGTCTTTGGGAGACGCTATGTGGGATACATCCTGGCTGCTCGCGGAGACCAGTGTCGTCGGAAAGATGCTGCATGCCCTCATTGGCTATACCGCAAGGCCGGCAGGAATTCAGATTGCCGGGTATCTCGCGACGCTTGCGATAATCGTGGCGCTCTCCCGAGTGGTCGGCCGTGTGCATGGTGCAGGTGGGCAGGCGCGGCACTCGACATAGACTCAGTACTATTCGCACGTACGACGGACGGTAAAGCGATAGCCTTACCGCAGTCTGCCGTGATCTTTCCACGAACCTGTCCTCGTTAGGATAGCCTTTCCCCCGTACCCCGCAAAGTAACTGTTGAGCTACGACGTCGCACCGAAGAAAGCGCAACAGCTCATGGCCGCGTAATAAAGCCAATAGTGTCGGACTCTCCGATAAGAATGTCGGTCAAGTACACCTTCTTATAATTTCTCCAGCAAGTTGCTTAAGCATCGCTTAAGCGGTGCAGAATAGGCTCAGTCTTCGATGCGGCTCGATAGTGGGAATTCTTTACAAACATTGCCTGAATCGTCGAAGAAGCACGCGTCTCTCCCGGCGGAGTAGGGATCTGGAGAAAAAGATAACAGGTTCGTAATCGGATTGACGGAAACGCGCAAGCGTGCCTCTGTACCCTTTCGATACCTACCTGTCGAAACCTGTTGCAACTTGCGGGCATTCTGGCGCTTTGTGACAAGGGATAAGACGCCATCGGATCCTGTGATTTCCGCTCCATTCCAATGAACAAGCTCGCTTCCATCCGTATATTTGTGACGGTCGCCCAATGTCTGAGTTTTGCTGAAGCCGCAAAGCAGCTAAGGGTGTCAAGTTCAGTCGTAACGCGCGGAGTCGCGATGCTTGAGAAGGATCTGGATGTTCGTCTCGTGAATCGAACGACAAGACACGTTTCGCTGACGCCAGTGGGAAAGCAATATCTGGAATATGCCATTGATCTCATGAAGCTTCTGGAATCAATGGACGAGTGCGTTGCAGATGCGACGCAGCAACCTGCCGGTAGTCTCCGCATTTCTGCATCGGCGTCGTTTGCGTCGACAGATCTCCCACATCTACTCACCGGATACAGAAGCCTCCAGCCGCGAATGAACTTCGAACTATCCGTTTTCGAGACTATGTCGGATATCGATCCTGCAGGCTTCGATATTTGCTTCAACGCCGCGCGGCGACTCAAGGATTCATCGCTCATATGCAAACCAATCGCGCAAACGTGCGACGTGATTGTCGCGAGTCCATCGTATCTGGAGCGGAATGCCGCGCCACGAACACTTGCCGATCTGGCATCGCACGATGTGCTCCTTGCGTCCGATGCTCCGAGTCGATACTGGGAGTTTCGCGATCGAAATGGAACGCAGCGTGTCGTGGTTCGGCCAATCATGAATTTGCAAAGTCCACTCATGGTGAAGAGGGCCGCGTGCGCTGGACTGGGACTCGCCCGACTTCCGAGGTCTGTCGTTATGGACGAGTTGTCGGACGGAAGATTGCGGATGGTCCTTAACGATGCGGAGCTTTGCGAGAGCCAATGGACGGTGTGGCTTTTATATTCCAGCCATCGGCATATGCCAATCGTCCTCCGCACCTTTATAGATTTTGTGGCGGAATTCTACGAGAAGAGGTCCTTCGGACACGCTCAGCGGTCGACAGAAAACCCTATGCAAATGTGCCCAGATCTGGTGTGGAGTGGGTTCTAGGAAACCTGGCTGGTTGCGAGTCGTCTCTTTAAAGTTGGTGTTGTGTCCTGTCAGTGGAATGGACGCAACAGAATTTCAGCAATATTGAATTGCTGCGAGAGTGGAATTTTAATGCTCCTAGAGTGTGGCCTTCTTCTGTCAGGGGTTCGCTGTGCGGGATGTCGAGAGACGCTGGCGATGGACAGAAGACTGGTCAACATATCAAGGAATTGATGAAATGAAGAAGCTCCTGATCGCCGGTGCGGCGCTCGGCTGTGTTGCGGTCCCGACGGTGGCAATGGCGCAAACCAGCGTAACGCTGTATGGCTTGATAGACGAAGGTTTGAACTATACGAATAACACAGGCGGACATTCGGCAGTTCAGATGCAGAGCGGCTTTGCGCAGGGGAGCCGGTGGGGGCTGCGCGGTTCCGAGGATCTTGGCGGAGGGTTGAAGGCTATTTTCACACTCGAAAATGGCTTTGACGTGAACTCCGGCAAACTGGGACAGTCGGGGCGCATGTTCGGCCGTCAGGCATACGTCGGTGTGAATTCAGATCGGTTTGGCGCAGTAACGCTGGGTCGTCAGTACGACTCCGTCGTAGACTACCTTGCGCCATTGACGGCGAATGGTAACTGGGCTGGTTATCTGCTTTCGCACCCCTACGACAATGACAACACCGATAACTCATTCCGGCTCAACAATACCGTGAAGTACACGAGTCCCGTTCTCGGAGGCTTTACATTCGGTGGTCTTTACGGATTCAGCAACCAGCCGGGTGGCTTTGCGAATAATCGAGCCTATAGCCTCGGTGCGCAATACGTGGGAGGCCCGGTCGCAATCGCTGCGGCATATATGCAGATCAACAATCCAGGCGCAAACGCTGGAGGCTCTCTTGCGACGGACGATACGGACTTCTTCGCGGGCCGGCAACAGGTGTGGGGTGCAGGCATCAACTACACACTTGGATCCACGATACTGGGCTTCGTTTACAGCCATACGAGCCTTAACGATGCGACGGGCTCGGTCTACACGGGGAATTTTGCGAACACCGCGACCAGTCTGACGTTCGATAACTTCGAGGTCAACGCGAAGTATCAGTTTGTGAAAAACGCCTTTGTAGGCGCTATGTACAGCTACACGCTGGGTCATTTCGACAGTACGGCCGGCAACTCGAAGCCCAAATGGCATCAGGTCGGTTTGATGGCGGACTACAATTTGTCACCGCGTACAGATGTTTATGTTCAAGGGATGTATCAGCATGCGAGCGGTGGAACCGGTGCTGCAGCACCTCTGAATACCGCATTCATCACGGGCACGGATGCACCATCGACGACGGCCAATCAATTCGCCGCGCGAGTAGGGATTCGACACGTGTTCTGAGTACCCGTGGGCGTTGTTGCATAAATCGGGTTTGAAGACAAAGGCGGTCGTGTGATCTTGAATTCAGGCAATGCGAGCGGATTGCG